>CAZFCK010000148.1:0-11581 GCA_964517355.1 uncultured Desulfovibrionaceae bacterium
CAATTGTTCCAGGGAAATGCATAAGAGCATCTAGCGCTTTTCAAGCGTGAGATGATCTAGAGCGTTTAACGCATGAAATGATCGTATGACAGCGGGCAAAGCCCGCCTGCAATCATTTCGCGGCAAAGATTTCCAAAGCAAATCTTTGCAAAGCCTTTCAACTTTTTTAAAGTTTAAATGCTCTAAAGTGGTTGAGATTCTTAAGAACCTTACCTGCATCAAAAAATATATTCCAATCCCGACCAGAACTGGTTCATGGTGTATGTCGGGGTTTGAAAATAGGAATATTTCAAATCGATATTGAAGCGGTCGGAAAAGGATATGGTGTTTTCCAGATTCGCCCTCCAGACTTGTTGCCATTTCCTGGCCTTGGATTTGGACGGACCATAGGCCGTGCTGGCCACCACGCGCAGCCAATCGGCAACGGTATGGCTGACGGACAGATAGGCCAGATGGGTTTGCAGATCCTCGGGCGCCCAGTATTCCTCGGGATTCCAATCGCTGTTGCCGTATTGGTAGGCATAGCCCAATTGCAGCAGCGGCGCGTCGAACAGGCGGCGCAACACGCGGCCGTCCACGATGAAGGTGTTGTTGGCGTCAGTACGCAGCAATGCGTGCATATTGGTAAACAGGTCGTAATAATCCATGAAACGCACATGCGTCATGAGGCTGCCCCTGTGGGCGTGGATTTCTTCGGACACGGCCTCCACCGTTTCGATGCGCTCCCTGGATAATTCCAGGTCGTAGGTGCCGTTGATGTTGAGCAACGACAGGTCGATGGGGGCGTGAAGCGAGGCCGTGGCGCCCATAAACGGCGCTATGTCCTTGTCGAAGAGCGTCAAGGCCCCTTCCAGGCTGAGCCGGTATTCCGGATAAAAATACCATCGCGCGCCCAGTGCCGTTTCAGCGCCCGAATGCTCCATGGACCCCGTGGGCGCGTCGTCGAGGCTCCAATCAAGGTAACCGGCCCGGCCGTAAAGCAGCAGGGAATCGCTCACATGCCCCCCGAAAACGCTGCCGATCCAGTGATGGAGCCTGTTGTCGCTGTCCCAGGAGGTAAGTTGCTCCGGTTCCACTGTGGGGCGTGTCGCCAGACGGGCTCTGCGGTACATGCGGCGGGCGGTCTCCGAATCCAGGGATTCCTTGTCCGCTTGTGCCAGAAGCCGGAGGGAAGTGGGCACGTCGCCCTGATAATAGGCGTTTATGCCCTGGTTGAGAGCCAGCTCGCGAGGATTCACGCCCAATGCTTCCGCTTCCCGGTACAAGCCGGCGGCGCGTTCGAGCTGGTTGTGCCAGGTGCAGATCTTGGCGAGTTCCACAACGGCCTGGGTCAGCGGATTGCGGTAATCCAGATGCTCGAGCAAGGCCCGGGCATCCCAATACGGGGGAACGTTGCGGCAAGGCAGACGCAACGGCTGGGCCATGGGGGTCCAGAATCCTTCGGGATCGGAAGAGAAGGCCAGACGGAACACATCCCGCAATGCGCGGCCGTAGGCGTTCAGGGCCGCGGGATCGACATCCAGAATCCGATTTTCGGAAAGCTCCTGCGGATACATCCAGGCGATGACGCCCCCGTGCAGTGACGCGGCGCGGGACGCAAAGGACCGCAAACGCTCCCGCAAACGTTGCGTCATCTGTTCTTCGTCTTCACCGGGCGCGGCGTTCCGCCAGTATCCGCCGTGTTCACGATCCTGGGTTTGCGGCAGGGGCGGGGGCGAGTAGTCCGTAAGGGCCAGGTCCCAGCGGCCTGTGTCCAGGAGCTGCCGCAAGCCGTCGATATCGGGATAAAGGGGGGTGCCCCGGGTCAGTGATTCCTCTCCGGCCACAAAAACGGCGCGGCCTTGGATATCCTGAAGAATCGCATCCATGGCGCGCAGTGTGTCCGGACAGGTGCGCCCCACAAGTATGAGGACGGCCTTGCCGGGACCTGCTGGAGGATTCGCCAGCGTCATGGCGCCGCCGTCGGCGGCGGTCCTGAAATCCGCGAGCCCTGCAAAGGAACAGCCGCGGGCTTTCAGGGCGCGCATCTGTTCCTCCCAGGCGGCGAGGGTCTGCACCCCTCCGGCGTCGCACGCGCGAACATGGGGGTAGTAGAGCACCAGGACGGAATCCTTTGTGCCGAGACCATAGAGGGCTTCGACCGGTGGAAAGGCTTCGGGAAAATCCTGCGCCCCAGCCGCGGCCACGGCGTATTTCAACTGCACGCCGGGATCATCGGGGGCGGCGGCTCTGAGTTCCCCGGCCCAATGAAAGGCCTGCGCCGCATCGCCGGTGATCTGGTTCACGGAAAGCAGGGAACGCAGGGCGTCTTCATAGCGGGGGTTACGTTCCAAGAGACCCTGGTAAAATTCAACGGCTTGCGGGTATTGTTCCTTGTTGACCAGCATTCTGCCGAGCAGATTGGCCATTGTCCCGGAGGCCGGGTCGCATTGGAAAGCGTGCGCGGCAAAACGCGCAGCGGCGTCGTAATCTCCAAGAAATTCGGAGGATTCAGCGGCAAAACGCAAGAAGCGCGGATCATCGGGGGCGGTTCGCAGCACGCGCTCAGCCCAGGCCGCGACATCCGCATGCTGGGCCAGAGCCACGCCGGCTTCGCACAAAATGGCGCCAAGCGCGATGTTGCCTCTTTTTTGGAAAGCGGGCAGCAGCCGCTTTCTGGTTTCGGCGTAGAGGTTGAGCTGGTTGAGCGTGCGCCCCAGCCCCGCGAGGTAGTCTTCGGAATCCGGATAATCCTGGAGCAGTTCGTTCCATATTTGCGCAGCGCCCCGCAACTCGCCCAATTCATAACGGCACATGGCGGTATAACTGCGGATGCCCTTCTCTCCGGCCGCATACCGGGTTTCGAACCATGATGCGGCTTCCCGCGCCCGCGTGTAATGCTGCAGGGAAACAAGGAGCCACACGACCTGATAGCGCAGAAGAGCGTCGTCGGGCGTCAGGGCCAGCGCGCGGGAATAGTGCTCCACGGCGGCGTCCACGTCGTTGCGCATGAGCGCGATTTCACCGCAGACGTACTCCCAATCCGCAGGCGGCGCGTTCTGCGTGTCCACGGCCAGAAGGCGCTCCGTTTCTTCCCAGAGCCCCTGGCGCGCGCAGACTGCCGCGAGATAGAGGCGCGCCAGGATGTCGTGCGCGTCCCGCTCCAGGGCCGCCCGTAAAAATGTTTCCGCTTGCTCGCGCTTGCCCCCCCGGTAAAGGGTTTTCCCGGCATCCGCCAGCATTGTCCCTGCCTTGGCGTCGCCCATGCGCGCGAGGGACACGATACGGGGGAGAAACCCGAAGGCGTCGATGAATCCCTTATCGACAATCGCTTGCGCGATGCCGGCATAGGCGGGGGGCACGTCGGACTGGGAAACGGCGATGGAGACGGTGTTGCCGTCCTTGTCGAAACCTTTGACCGTTCCGGCCGGAACGGCCACCTGCTGTTTGTCCAGAATGCCGAGCAGGATCATGGCTTGCCGCACCTGCCCGTTTTCAATCAGGCTGCGGGTCAAATAGAGGTTTGCGAGGGCCGCGTAGCGTTTGACAGGGGCGTTTTGGAAAAATTTCTGTACGAGATCCCAGCGCTTGCCCCGCACCAGATACAGGCCGACGCCGAAGGGACTGATATGCGGCGCGTGCTCCCGCAGGAAGGAAAGGGCGGTGGCGGTGCGATTCACCTCCAGCAGTCGCAGAACGGCTTGGAGCGTGATTTCATCCTTATTGGCAAGGCCTTTGGCGACGGCATCGCCCCATATGGTTGCGGCGTCGTCGTAGCGTTTTTTCTCCCAGAGTTTCCAGCCGATATCGCGTAGCATGGGGGCTTCTTCGCGCGTGCCCGCGAGCAGTTCCAGTATTTCAGCGCGCTGGGCCGCCCAGTCGCCGGACAGGGTCAGGTGGTCCAGCCAATTGCGCAGATATTCGAGATAGATGACACGGAAGTTTTTGGTGTTGCGGATGGTTTTGAATTCCGCGAGGGCGCGGTTGTATTCCTTTTTTTCGCGATAATAGCAGGCCAGCCCGAAATGGAGACCGCTTTTGTCGTCCTGGCGTTCCAGTTTGGCGATAAAGGACCGCGCCTTGTTTTCATCACCCGACACTAGCAGGGCGCAGAGGTATTTTCCCTGAACCACGGGGTTGTTGCGGTCCATTTGCATGCTTTTTTGATAAAATTTCAGAGCCGTTTCAACATCGCCCATATGCAGGCGCGCGTCCGCGATCCAGTCCGCCCATTTGCCCACGTCGGGCGCTTCGCGCCAATGGGATTCCCAGGCTTGGGCGGCCTGCTCGTACTCGCCGTTATTGTAGAGAATCCAACCTATTTCGCCCTGCACATCCACGGGGTCGCGCCCCATGCCGAGTGCCGCGCGCAACAGCTTCAAGGCCTGGAGATTATGCTGCTTGGCGCCGCACTCTTTCCCCATGTAGAAGCACAACGCGCCGAGCAACGGATCTCTGCCCGGCGTGTTGGCCACGAGTTCCAGAGCGGTTTGGGTCGCGGCAATGGCGTCTCCGGAAAAAAACTGTTTCAGGGTATGGGCCACGGCGCGGGTTTTCGGGGTCCCCGGCCGCCAGTAATGAAGGAATCGGATCACATCCCGCGTGGCCTCGGTCTGATCCAGGAGTGCGGCGAGCAGCGGTTCCGCGAGGGAATCGTCAAGAGAGCGGATGAAGGCTGCCGGCTCTCCCCGTGGAATGGCGAGCCCCATTTTTTGCATCTTAAAGAGCGTCAGCAGGTTCAGCACGCAGGCCTGCACATCGTCTTTGTCGATTTGCAACGGCACGTGGAGCGCCGCCAGCGCGCCGGGATACTCTTCCCGCCGGTAGAGGATGCGGGCCTTCAATACCCACAGGGGGGCGTAGCCGGGATCGAGTTTGATGGCCTGTTCGGCCTTTTCCAGGGCCTGGTCCAGGCTGCCGTTGTAGAGCAGGTCGTTGGCCTGGTTGTAGAGGGCAATGACGGATGTCTCCTCCGCGGAAACGGAGAGCGGACACGTCGCGAGCAGGATGAACACGAGGAGGAAGCGGCATGCCGTCATGGCTGGGGCTCTCTGGAATATAGGATGCTGTTGTTGGAGAACACCGTTTCACGATTCAGTATGTTGTTTCGTTCGTAGGCGTGCTTCAACGCCGCGGCAGTGTCTTCGGCCAGGTCTGCCTGGGCCGGTGCGAGAATCCAGGCCGCGGGCAAGGGGTTTTCCAACTGGAGCAATCGGGAAACACCTTCAGTGGAGCATTGCAGCACAACGTCTATGCCGAGGGAGCCGGAAAGGGAAAATGCGCGCTGCACTGCGGCGAGATCGGTGTCCGCGTCAAAAGGAATCACGATGGACGTAAACAACCGCTTGACCGGGATGGAGAGGACACGTGTGGTAAAAAAGTCGTCAATGCGTTTCAAATCGTCCAGTTCCGTGACGGAAAGCGCGACGGACGCGGCTATGCCCACGGCCCTGTAGGAAAAGACCTTGACCAGGATGTCGGGATTTCCGGAAGCCACCACGGAAAACGGGACGGACACGTTTGTGACATAGGCTTCCTGGTCGGGAGAGAGTTCCTCAAAGCCTTGCATCTCGATCCATTGGGGCGGAAAGGGTTTCAAAGCCACGGAATGGAACGCCGCGCTATAACGGGCCGCTTCTCCGAAGGAGCCCAGGCCGAATGCTCCGGCATCTATGGAGCGTGACAATGGAATGGGGAAACGGCTGACGGCGTTGCCGTCGATACGCACGGCAAGCCGGTTGTTCTTGAGGGTGAAAGCGAGGTGCAGGGCCGTGTCCGCCGGCTCCATGGGCTGGGAGAGCAGGGTGGCCTGTTTGCCGTCGTTTTTTTCCTGCACCACAAGCCTGCCGGGAAAGAGCGTTACGCGCACGTATGATTTCCTGTTTTGATAACGCAGATACACCGCGCCGAATCCGCCTTCCCGGGGGCGGTAGTCCATTTCGCACTGGTAGTTGCGCCACCTGTCCGTGCCGCGCAAAAAGGCCGATGCCTCTTTGCCGGACGGACTGACAAGCGTGACGGCGTCCGGCTGGACTTCGAGGTCGCCGAGAGCGGTTTTCCAGTCGTCGGCGGAGCTTTGAGCGGAAAGATCATAAGGGCCTTTTCTCGGCAGTTGCGCGGAAACCTTGCGCAGCAGGGTCTCGGCCGACCAGTCCGGAGACACCTGCATGCGCGTGAGGGCGAAGCTGTCGGTGTTCCGGGAATTGAAACAGCTGCCTTCCCGGGTGAACGCGGTTTTGAAATAGCTGCGCAGGGCTGCGCTGTTGGCGGCCTCAAGGGCCTCCGGCAGGCTGGAGCCCAGTGTGTTTGCGGGCATGAAGACATAGGCCAGGGGGGGCAATCCGGCGTATTGGGTGATGATGTCGAATGCGTGGCGATAGTCCTGGGTGATGCGCGCTTGCAGGGCCTCATTGGTTTCAAGCGTTTCGCCCCGCGCGTTTTTGAGGTAATCAGCTAAAAAATAGGTATATTTTCCAGATGCGTTTTCATTGATGATCGCGGAGCGATGACCCATGGCGTTGATTTCCCAGTACGGGCTTCGGGCTATGGATTCCATTTCATCGGATTTGACGAAAAATCTGCCGATGCGCTCCGTCATGTCCGTATGCAGGAAGAGCGCGGCGTGCAGGCCCAACTCCTCCAGATAAGGTTGGGAAAAGATGAGACTGTCTTTGCGCCCCCCTTCGAACATGAGGTAGAGCGGTTTTTCCGGAAGCGGAGCGTTGTTGGTGTAGAACGCGACGATGTCGCTGCTTGTGATGGTCGTAAATCCCGCGTCGGCCAGGGCCTTGAGGTGTTGTTCCAGGAGATGTTTGGGGATGATGCCGGCTTGATTGGTTCTGGAAACGCCCCCGTAGGAGAGGGCGGCAAAACCTTCCCGCTGACTCCATGTGGACACGGTTCTTTCCGGGAGCGCCTTGTCGCGGACGAAAAAAGTCACCCCGACGTACGCGGCGCAAAGGAGAACGGCGAATTGCAGGACAACGCTCAGGGCACGTAGCATGGCGCGGTAACGCTCGCATCGTGTGCGTTCCGGTCCCCGGCGCGATCACGAGTTTCTTGTATGTGTCTGACCCGGGATGCGGGCATACCTATTCCACGACGGCGCCAGGTCTCGCCGGGCCTTTGCTTTGCCGTGTTACGGACACGGCGTCGGGTTGCGGCGCGTCATAAGCCGAGGGACGTGTACCCCATTCGGATTTCCAGAACGTGAGCGTAGCCGGGATGATTTGCCACAGCAGCACAAAAAGATAGAAAAAGCAAAAGGGTACGCCGTGGACCCAGAGGTTCGAGCGCTTCAGCAGCAGGTAGCTGGTACACATGAGCATGGCCATAAGGAAAATGCCGGCCAGATACATGACCGGGAAAATGCGGTAGATGAAGGGGTAGTACACAAAGGCCCGCAAAACGACCGCCGGCGCCAAAATCGGCAGTATGAACCCCAGGTAGAACGAAATGGCCATGAACGGTTCCTTGCGCCACATGAATCCGGAGGCGCGCAGGGTTTCTCGGAACCAGGAACGTTTCCAGCGCATTTGCTGTTTGAGGAATTTTTTCAGGGTCGAGGGCACGATGGTCGAGCAGACTGCGGAGTCCTGATATACCGTCCGGTTTTTTTTGAGCAGAAAATTGGTGAGGCTGCGGTCATCCCCAAACGTGGCCTGCCGCCCCAAAAAATGCTGGTTCACCCAGTCTTCAAGATAATAGAGCACGGTTTCGCGCCGGTAGCAGGATAAGGGGCCGGAAAGGCATGTGACGGCATTGAATATGGACTCAGCGCTCTTGAAGATCCTGAAACCGATAAAATACCTGACGGCCTGCATTTTTGTTAAAAAGTTCGTCCATTTGTTTTCAACCTCGCAACGCCCCGTGGCGCCGGCGATCTTGGGATCGCGCATGGGCTGAACCAGTTCGCTGACGGCGTCGGGTTGCAGGAAGCTGTCGGAATCCACAAAGACGAGGAAATCCCCTCTGGACTGCGCCACTCCCGCAGCCAGGGCGTGCCGTTTGCCCTGATTATTGGGCAGGGGAACGACCACGAGCCTTTCCGCCACTTCCGGATTGTTTTGTTGCAAGTCGCGAATTACCTGAAGGGAATTGTCGGTGCTGCAGTCGTCCACCACCACGACTTCAAGCCGGTCTTCCGGGTAGTACTGGTTCAAACTTGTGCGGATGGTGGTGGTTATCCATTCTTCCTCGTTGAAGCAGGGGATGATGACGGACACATGCGGCAGGAATTCAGGATCCGCGGGATATTTTCTGTACAAAGCGGCGAACAGGAATCTGCTCAACAAGAAGGTGATGGCGGTGAGGCCGTAAAGAAAGATGGGAACGTCAAACCAAAAATAGAAGATGCTGTCTTCTTTTATGTAATATATGCCCAGAATGACGAAAAAAATGAGCAGCAGGGCCATGGTCTCGAAGAGCAGCCAGCGTCTTTTTCTCAGATAGCCGGATATGGGTTTGTCAAAGGCAAAGGCGAGCTGATTGTCTTTTTGCCCATGCCGTACCACGGCGCCTCTGAGTCTGACTGTCGACTCGAAGCCTTCAGGCATTGCTCCCGGTGGAATGTGGATTTTGAGCAAAAACACGTCGCCGACAGCGGCCTTGGCGTTCGTTTCAATCAAGACGCCGTTGTCCGATATGTCCACCACCTTGCCGCGCAGCCGTCTCTTTTTGTTTTTGACTGAGCGCAACTCCATGGCGGCGTTCATGAAATAACGTTGGTTGTCGCCCCTTCTGCTTGGGGTTTTGGAAGGAACGGCGCTGAGGAAGCGCCTGTCCGGTTTGGGCTGGGGAAATATTTCCATGTGGCACTGCCAGGGGGTGTTTCTCTCTACATTACACAACAGGTTCACTAGGGGGGCTTGAACGCCGGGCCCCTGCAAAAAAAAGCAATTAAGGTTGAATAGTGAAATATATTAGGTAGCTATTAAAAGACTGACCACGCTTGCTACCGGAGTATCGTTTCCCTTGTTGCCGAAGTGCGGTACCGGCCGCGGGTATGCCGACACGATGTGCATCGAATAGCGCATAACTTATTGTCAACCGGAGACCATGAAGCCGTCGTTTGTATTTCTCTGAAAAATAAAGACATAATTACAATCAAGAAAAAGTCTACACAATACGAGGAACATTGTAAACGTGTTGGGCGGTGTGTTTGTGGTATTGTGAATTTTTATATTTATATATAATGTTATAAAATAATTGTTTTAAAGACGCCTACAACGGCAAGGGAAGGAAAGGAGTCATTCCTCGTTGCGGAGGGGGGCTTGCGCGCCCCGGCAGCTTGATTCGTATCGTTTGTTGTGCGGCAAGGTGTGCGGGGAGTGAGGGTATTGACCTTTTTATCGGATATTACTACGAAATCCGCACATGTTTGCTTGGGGCATGCATCCTGTTTAAGAACAAAGGAACTGATATGAAAAAAGTTGTTATCTGGGGCGCCGGGCAGGGCGGACGCATGGTCGGCAATCTTCTCCATAGCGATAATGTCGTTGTAGCCTATTGCGATATTAATGAGGACAAGTGGGGGAGCGATTTGGACGGCGTTCCTATTGTTCCGCCCGACGCAATTGTCGAGATTGCCCCGGATATGGTTTTTATATCGATGCTCAACAAAGACGCTTGCGAAAGCGTTAAGGCGCGGCTGCGTGATATGCGCGTCGACGCGGCCATAGTGACGGCGGTTGAATTGCGTCAGATGTATGATTTGCGTCTGGCTGCCTTGAAGATGATCGCGCGGGAAGTGCATGAAAGGGGTATTGAAGGCGCCATAGCCGAACTTGGGGTGTACCAGGGGGATTTTGCCGTGGAAATGAACAGGCTTTTTCCGGATCGCCCAATTTATCTCTTTGATACCTTTACGGGTTTTGATCAACGCGATGTGTCAATCGAGGAGGCGGAAGGATTTTCGCGCGCCCGGATTGGAAATTTCGAGGATACGAACATGGATATGGTGCGCCGTCGTCTGCCGTATCCGGAGCGGGCCGTGTTCAAAGCGGGATATTTTCCTGAAACCGCGGCAGGGATACAGGAGCGCTTCGCCGTGGTGAGCCTTGACGCGGATTTGTATAAGCCCATTTATGACGGGCTGCGCTTTTTTTACTCGCTTCTGTCTCGGGGGGGGTATGTCATTATCCACGACTACAATAATTCAAGATTCTCCGGCGTGAGGCATGCTGTGAGAAAATTCTGCGAAGAACAGAACGTCTTTGTCGTACCGTTGAGCGATTTGCATGGAACAGGCATCATCTCCAAGGGATGACGCGGTTGTCTTGGACACGTCCAGTGGCGGCGCTCATTTCCCGCCCCAGGGGGAACAAAATTATGGCGCTCCACGGGGATGGGGCGAAGCGGGGAGTCATTTTTTTGAAGAGGATGGATGCACGGGCGGTCCCCAGCGACGCGATACCGACGTTGCTTTGGAACAGGGGCTGATCGAGCGAGGGGAGCTGCGCGGCAGGATATGACCTTACCTTAGGCATGCCGCCGGTTCGCCGAGGCGGAGGCGGCCTGCCGCAAAAGGGGCGGACACGGAGCCGGCAGGTCAGATATTCAGGTCAAGCTCGTCCCGGACAAGATTTTGCGCAATTTTGCGGCTATCCATCTGGTACTCGCCCGCGGCGATGCGCGCCTTGATCTCCTCCACCTTGTCGCGGCGGATATCCGAGGTGTTGGAAGCCGTTGAATAGGCCTCGGTGCGCAATTTCGCCTCGTCGGAGAACTCCACGCGGTCGCCGGTGGCGCCCTCCGCTTTGCCCGAACTTTGCCTGCTTTTGAGCTGTTCGCTTTCGGCCTTGTTCAGCTTGGTGCGGTCATAAGCATTCAGGCCGCTGAGCACGTTTTTGATTTCCATGACATCTCTCCGGAACATCGATTACAACATTGTTTCATCGACTTTATCAAGCGTTATTTTCCACAGCCGGTTCATGATCTGCATCTTCTCGTGCGACGGAACCTCCATGGGACCGGCGGGCGTATTCTTGAATATCTGCAAATCCTGTTCCGAAATGGGGTATTCGAAGACAAGTTCATAACCGATTTCTTCTTCAAGCCGGCCCCGGATTTCAGCCACGATGGGGCTGTCGCTTCCGGACATCAGCAGGTTTTCCACGATTTCCCGCGCCACGCGCTCTATGAGCATCCTGCGCTTGGTTTCCTTGGGGATTGGGTCTGTGTCGAGCCCCATGCCCAGGGAACGGTGGTACCGTGCCAGCCTTTTGGCGGTTACGAGCTGCCTGTCGTATTGCAGCAGCATGTTGCGGACGTAAAACGGCTTGAAAGTCACGATATTTTTCCTCTCGTTTTTCATATCGGCAGCTTCCTTTAATACTTTAGGGGGGCGGCGGAAAAATTATCTCCCGCAAAGAGGCGAAGTTATCGGGAACGTCCCTGATAAGGCGCGCGGATATTGACGAAAGCGGCACATCATCGCAGCCTGGCTCGCCGGTTATTCCTGACGCCAGGCGACGGCGGTGCATATCCCCCCCTGGACCGCTTTCCAAAGATCGATTATTCGGTGCAAAATTTTGCAAAACGTCGGCACTTATTAGAGCATCTCACGCTTGAAAAGCGCTAGATACTCTTATGCATTTCCCTG
>CAZFCK010000149.1:0-11500 GCA_964517355.1 uncultured Desulfovibrionaceae bacterium
GTTCCAGGGAAATGCATAAGAGCGTCTAGCGCTTTTCAAGCGTGAGATGCTCTAGCGCTTTTCAAGCGTGAGATGCTCTAGGGCCTGTTATTAAAATATAACGATTCCGGAAGACCATTCCGCAAAAAAAACAGAAAAAATCAACGGATAGATTTTAGCTTCTTAAAATTAAGAAGTTTGGGAAAGGGAGAGCGCGAGAGGGAAAACCCTAGCTCTGCTGTCGCCATCCGTAAGGCGCGACACGACCGAGCCTAACGGCTGCCGCTAACAAAGGGTTTTCCCTCTCGCATTTTCTTTTCATAATAAATTTAGAAACACAGCTTTTCCCACATTACGGAATTAAGGACATAGCCACGTTTGAAAAAGGTTCCTAAGAATCTCCAAAACGTCACGCTGCTCTATGGAGCGGCGGATTCTGATTCCGGTGTTTCCTGCCGTACCAGGGGTTCTATGCCGCGAGTTTCGGCGTTGATGCGCGTCAGGGCCTTGGAGGCCGCATCGGCCACAGGACCTTGCTCCTGCATGAGCTTGATGAGCGCTGGGCCGGCGGGGGCGGCTTGCGAGCCGAGCATGCCCAGAGCTGAAACCGCCTTCAGCACCACGGCCTCTTCAGCGTCGTTGAGTATGTTCATCAGTGCGGGAACGGCGAGATCGGCCTGCGCTGCATTCATGCCCAAGGCGTTGGCGGCCAAGGCGCGCGTTGCGGGCTCCGCGTCACTCAACATGACAATGAGCTCCCGAGTTCCCTGTACGCCGGATTTCCCCATGGCGTAGGCGGCCATGAGGCAAAGGTCCGGATCATCGCACGAAGCGATGAGTTCTTTGAGTTCCGGCAGGGCTTGCTCGGCGGCGGGACCGATATAGCCCAAGGCGCTGGCGGCGCTGCGCCGGACGTCCGGGCTCTTGTCCTGCAAGGCTTTGACCAGTGCGGGGACAGCCTCTTTGGCCTTTTCGCCTATGTCGGGGCCGATCATGCCCAGTGCCACGGCGGCGATTTCCCGCATGCTCGGGGAGTCGTCGTAGAGTGTGTCGATAAGGGTTTGCGCGCCTGGGCGGCCGATTTTACCCAAGGAGTAGGCGGCCATGGTCCGCACGAAATCGTCTTCGTCCCGTAGCGCCAGAGCCAAGGCGGGCACGGCCCCTTCGGCCTTGGCTCCGACTTCGCCCAAGGAATCGGCGGCGTTCATGCGCACTGATGCAGAAGGATCGCGCAACGCCTCCACCAGGCTGGAGACGGCCTGGGACGCTTGTTCGCCGATTTTCCCCAGCGCGATGGCCGCTTGTTCTCGTATCGCGGGGTCTTTGTCGCGCAAGGCCTTTTCCAAAGCGGGCACGGCGGGCGCACCCACCGCGCCGAGGGCATAGGTCGTGAAGAGCCTCACGCCCCTGTTTGGTGCGTCGAGTGCTTGTATCAGCTGAGGGACGGCGGCCGCGCCGATCATGCCCAAGGCAACGGTGGCCGCATTCACGATTTCATTATCCTTTTCTTCCAAAAGACCGATAAGCAAGGGTACGGCGGGTGCTGATTCGGCATCCAGGCGCCCCAAGGCATACACCGCGTCCACGCGATCCTGGCCGGTTTCCTGGTTTACGGACTGCATGAGCATTGTCACCGCGGGCTCGCCGATGCGGCGCAAAGCCATAACGGCCTTTTCTTCCCGCTGCGGATCATTGGATTCCAGTTCCTTGACCAGGGCATTCATTGCGGGAGCGCCGATTTCGCCCAAGGCGTAGGCCGCAGCCAGACGAACGAATGCGTCTTGATCCTGAAGCAGGGTGACGAGATGGGGCACTGCAATCTGGGCAATGGAGCCGAAAGTCCCGATAGCCGCTGCCGCACTGCGTCTGACCTTGGCTTGAGAGTCTTGCAGCGCGTTAAGCAGGGCGGGAATGGTTGTGGTTGGGTGAGCCGCGATTGCCCCCAGAGCTTGGGCCGCATTGGTACGGGCCTGCGGGCTGGCGTCTCCAAGAACCGTAATGAGGGCGGGAACGGTATTTGAGGCGTTTTTGCCAAATTTTCCAAGGGCTTCCGCCGCAGTGCCGCGTACTTCGGCGTCGTCGTCAAAGAGGAGGCGTTGTAGTTCCGGAATTGCTTTGGCGGCTTGGGGCCCGATCTGCCCCAAAGCGAACGCGCCAGCGGCGCGGATAATGGAATCGTCATCCATGAGGACGGCTGTAAGGGCCGGAGTGGCCGCGGCGGCTTGAGGCCCCAGTTCGCCCAGGGCGCTGATGGCTTCTCTGCGTTCTTGCCAGGCGCCGTCTTGCAATCGGCGCATAAGGTTCAAGAGGGTGACGTGCGGTTCCTCTTGCGCGGGCTGGATCGTTTGTGTGGCGTTTCTCGAGGCCTGGCTATTCTGCTTTTCCGTGGAAGGCGGCGCTACCGGCTGGAGCGTGGCATCGGTTTTGTTCCCCGAGGAGGGGGCTGCGGTCCGGTTGTGTGGGGCCTCCTGGGCCATAGGCAGCGCTAAATTGCCCAGGCAGATGACCACCAGGCTGAAACAAAAAAGAAATTTATGGATCATGGACTGGTTCTCCCCCCATGGAGTAGATGTCTCTCAGGACGATGATCCTTCGCCCATGGTGTCGGTAAGGAGAGCATCCAGCTCCTTGCGGCATTGGACGAGGATTCGGTTGGCGAAAGCCAGAGCCACTTTTTGGGCGTCTTCCTGGCTCGGAATTTTGTCGCGGAGAGTGCGTTTACCGACTTGAACCTTCCAGCCCGGCGAGCCCAACCTGTCGTAGATCACAGCCAGCAGGAGCACTCCTCCGAGTTCGAGAAAGTAGGTCGAATCGTCGTGACGTTTCCAGTGCTGCGGCATGGTCAGCCCCCTGATCCTGTTTGATGGTCCTAGCACGTTTTCGTCTTGAGACTAAAATCTCCTCTGAAACGATTTTCCATTGTTTCAGAAAATGTATAAAGGCGTCGAAAGTTTTTTGGCGCAAGAAGCCTTAGTCATACGGAATCATTCTGCTGTGCAGAAAATCGGCGTCCACTTTGTTGAGCACCGGCGTATGCCGCTCCGTTTCCCGATAGTCTCTTGCGGCCGCCGCGGCCGCGTTGCGGTTTGGGTAATGCCCCAAGGACAAAACGTACCAGGGCGAGTGGTTGTCGTCGTACAGCAAAATGATGATCGGCGCGTATCCCCTGTTTTTATGGTCCCGGGCCGCTTTGAGGGCGTTGTCCTTGATGCTGAAGGAATCGAGCTGCACGAGAAAAACCGAGCCCGCGGGGGGCGCGGTATAGCCGGCGGACACCGGAACAGGGGTGGGGGCAACCGTTGTTTCCACCACGGCTTCGGTCTCCAGCGGTTCTGGAACAGATGCCACAACCTGCGGCTGCGGCGTGGGGGTCCGTTCGGGCAACGGTTCCTTTGCTGGGGCCATCACGGGCTGTGCCGGTTCATGCCGCGTGATTTCATCTTCCGATGTTTGTTCGGGCTGCTCAACGCTGACGGCGGGAGGAGTTGAGTCACTAACCGCATCGCCCGCCTGCGGGGGCACTTCAGCCGTGACGGTTGGGGCGCCCAAGGGAGTGTTGGTTTCGGCATGCACTATTCGATAGTCAACCCGTATTTTTTGTTGCAGCTCTTCAGCGGCCTGGCGGGCGGCATCGGTGCTGGCATAGGTGCCCATGTGCGCGAAGTAGATGATTTCACCTCCACCCAGATCCTGGGTGAGCATATACGCCGGATAGCCCTTGTCGGAGAGGAGCTCCACGAATTTCCAGGTCTCCTGCTTGTCCGAAGGAACGGTGAACTGCACGCTGTATTCATCGTCGGCGAGGCAGCGGTGCGGCAGCACGGCGAAGCCGCACAGCAGCATGGCGACGCAGCACAGAAGGACCGTGGGGCGTGGAGCGTTGCCCGTGAAGCTCACACAGAGGCGGCGCGGAACACGAGAAAGCCGGGTGTCCAGGGAAATCATTGTTGGTTTTGCTCCTCTTTCTCCAGGAGTTGGGCCAGGCAGCGGCCGAGTCTGGCAATGCCTTCCTCGATGCGTTCGGGATTGGCGTTGGAAAAATTGAGCCTGAAGGTGTTTTCACCACTACCGTCCACATAGAAGGGGCGCCCCGGCACAAAGGCGACCTTGTTTTCTATGGCCAGGTTGAACAAATCCATGCTGTCGTACCCCTCCGGCAATGAGCCCCAGAGGAACATGCCGCCTTCAGGGCGCGTGCAGCGCACTTCAGGCGGAAAGTGGCGGTCAATGGCGGCGAGCATCAAGCGGCAGTGCTCCCCGTAGCGTTCTCTGATGGTTGCGATATGTTCATCGATACTGTTTTCGGTCAGATAGCGGTGCAAAACGCGCTGCGTGAGCGTGCTGGTATGCAGATCTGCGGCTTGTTTGGCGAGGACGATTTTATCCCGCAAGTGTTCAGGCGCGAGGATCCAGCCGACGCGCAGGCCCGGAGAGACGATTTTTGAGAACGAGCCCATGAGCAAGGCCTTATCCAGGCCGAGAAACGCGGCCAGAGGCGGACATTCTTCGCCTGCGAAGCGGAGTTCGCCATAGGGGTTGTCTTCAACGAGCAAGGTGTCGCGGCTGGCGAGCAATCCTGCGACGGCTTCGCGTTTTTCACGGCTGTAGGAGAGTCCCGAGGGGTTTTGAAAGGTGGGAACCGCGTAAAACAGTTTGACCTGGTTTTCGCCGAGCACGGCAGCCAAAGCGTTGAGATCCGGGCCGTCGTGTTGAAGGTCCACCGTGGCGAAAACCGGTTCGAACAGGGAAAAACTTTGGATGGCGCCCAAGTATCCGGGGCGCTCAACCAATACCGTGTCGCCGGGATTGATGAAAACCTTGGCGGCCAGATCCAGAGCCTGTTGCGAACCCGTGGTTATCACGACATCATCGGCAGTTACCTCCATGCCGTGACGTTCTTGATAGCGTTTGGCGATCCATTCCCTCAGGGGGGCGTAGCCTTCGGTTGTCGCGTACTGGAGCGCTGCCTGGCCATTGGACGAAAGTTCGGTGACTGCGGCGCGCTCCATGCCCCGGCAGGGGAAGAGGTCGGGCAGCGGCAATCCGCCGGCGAAGGAAATGATTTCAGGTTGGTCCGTGACCTTGAGAATCTCCCGGATAAAAGACTTGTGCGCCTTACGGACGCGGGTGGCGAAACGGTGGGGCATGGAAAGCTCCTGCTGGGGGCGAGAGGGAGTGCATAAACGACAAGACCGGGCAACGGATCTGTCAGAAACCAGGTTGTTCGCCCTGGACTTCGACCATTTGACGCAACACCCGCAGGGATTCGCGGGCATCTTCCTGGCTGAGCTTGTGCAGGGCGAAGCCGGCATGCACAATGAGGTAATCGCCAACCTGTACTTCTTCTCCCATGAGCATCAAGGACACATTGATAAAGGTATCGCTCTCGCCCACACGGCAGGTGGCGAAATCGTCGTTAATTTCGGTAACGGCAGCCGGAATGGCCAAACACATGACAAATCTCCTGTGTTTAATGATTGTTAGGAGTAAAAGAACCTCCGGCCTGCGTGATTTCCTGTAACACGACATCCGCCAAGACCGGGAGGCGATGTGCGATTTCATCTGTGAGTTCAACGGCAAGCGATTCATAATCACGAGGTTCAATGCCGATGACCACGGCTTCTGGCCGGTGTCCCGCCAGCTCACAGAAAATGAGCGTGTCCACCAGGTCAGTTTGATGCAGCGAATTTTTAAAGGCAAGGCTTTTACGCAAATCTTCGCCGGTAAGTCGATAGATGGATCCTGGTTTGTCGCCGCCGAGAACTGCGTCCACCACGATGAGCATGCTGCAATTCATGATGGGATCCATGAGCTTCGTGCCCAGGGTGCCGCCGTCGAGCAGGGTGACGTTGTCCGAGAATTCGTAGTCCTGTTGGAGTTTTTCAACCAACCGGACACCTACGCCTTCGTCGGTATACAGAATGTTGCCTACGCCGAGAACGAGTATTCCATGTGGTGTGTTTTGCATGGGGACCATTATAGAAGAAAGCGGGAACACGGCGCAAGACCGGATTCCTTGTTTCAAGGCGAAAATGCGCTAGCGGGCGGAGTTGCCTATCTTCCGCTTTCTTCGGGGGTAGATGTTGGCGAAAACAGCATGCGAAGGGAAAACCCTAGATAAGGATTTCTCCCCGGAATAATTAAAAAAAGGGAAAACCTTTCAGCTGAAAGGTTTTCCCTCGGTATTACAAAAGGCGGTTGTTAGCAGACTTTGAACTTATGAACTTCGTTGCTCTCAGGATCGATGACGTGAACGCCGCAGGCGATGCACGGATCATAGGAGTGGACCGTACGCAGGATTTCAACGGGACGCTTGGGATCGGCAATGGGCGTGCCGATGAGCGCTTCCTCGACGGGGCTCAGCTTATCCTTGTCGCAACGGGGGCCCAGGTTCCATGTGGAGGGCACCACGAGCTGGAAGTTTTCGATCTTGCCGTCCTTGATGTTGATCCAGTGGGAAAGAGCGCCGCGGGGAGCGGTGACGAAACCGACGCCCTGGGCTTCCTTGGGCATCTCCCACTCCTCGTAGATCTTGGTGTCGCCACCCTTGACGTTCTCAGCGAGTTCGTTGATCCAGTCTTCGCCTTTGGCTGCGGTGACGGCGCACTCGATGCCGCGGGCGGCTGTGCGGCCCAGTGTGGAGAACAGGGCCTCGGGGCCAACGCCCAACTTGCCGAGTACGGCGTCCACGAGGGCCTTGGTCTCGGGCTGGCCGGACACGTACGCCACGAGCGTCTGCGCCAGGGGGCCGACTTCCGAGGATTCGCCTTCGTAACGAGGGGCCTTCATCCAGGAGTAGCGATCCTTGTCGTCCAGGCTGGTGTACAGAGGATCGGTCACGCCGTCGTAAGGATGCAGGGTCTGATCGCCCTTGTACCAGGAGTGCTTGATGGCCTCGGTGATGGCTTCGGGCTTGAAGGCTTCAACCTGGCTGATGTCGCGGTTTCTGATAAAGCCGGGAGCGTAGAAACGAGTGTTCAGGTCGTATTCGTCCTGCGGGAATTCGCCGAAGGTAAGGAAGTTCGTGGTGCCGCCGATGGCCGCCCAGTCTTTGTAGAAACCGGCGACTGCCAGCAGGTCGGGAATGTACACTTCGTCGATGAACTGCTTCACTTCCTTGTACAGCGCGATGTATTCGTTGAGACGTTTGGGGTCCATACAGTCGTAGTTGGTCACGCCGCCAACGACGGTGAACTGCGTGTGGGGGTTTTTGCCGCCCAGAATGGCCATGGCGCGCGCTGCTTTGACCTGCATATGCAGAGCTTCCAGGTAGTGCGCGGTGGCGATGAGGTTCACTTCCGGGGGCAGGATGTACGCGGGATGACCACCGAGGAAGTAGGCATTGGTGAAAATGCCCAACTGTCCTGAATCAACGAATTTTTTCAAGCGCTCCTGCACGGCCTTCAGATCTTCGGCTTTGGTCTTGCGCGGGGAGATGTCGTTGGCGATCTGAGCCGCCTTTTGGGGATCGGCGGCCAGGGCGCTGGTGACATCCACAAAGTCCAGCGCGTGCAGGTGATAGAAGTGGACCAGATGGTCATGCATGTATTGGGAGGCCATCACGAGGTTGCGGATCAGCGTGGCGTTTTTGGGAATCTTGACGCCTACGGCGTTGTCCACGCAGCGGGTGGAGGCCAGGGCGTGCACGTAGGTGCATACGCCGCAGGAACGCTGGGTGAAATGCTGGGCGTCGCGAGGATCGCGGCCTTTCAGGATCAGTTCCATGCCGCGGAAAAGCTGCGAGCTGCTCCAGGCGTTTTTCACCAGACCGTTTTCCACCTCCACTTCAATACGCAAGTGGCCTTCAATTCTAGTAATGGGATCGATTACTACTTTTCCGTTGTAATCGCTTTTCGGGGCTGCCATATAGGGTTCCTCCTTGGCGAAGCTGTTTTCTTAACGTGCCTTGGGTTCGTTGGAGCGTTGCTCGTTTTCTAGGACTCGTAGAACGGAGTCATGGTATCCCAGAAATCGGGTTCGCTGCATCCAATGCAGGGGTGTCCTGCCTGTACGGGCCAGCTTGTCTGGTTGAACAGAACCTTCGGGCAATTGTTGAATGTCTCCGGGCCTTTGCAGCCAAGCTCGTACAGGCAAAAGCCGTTCTTGGCCTCTTCGGAACCAAAAGAGGGGGCGAATTCGCCGGCTTCAAAATGTTTCAGGCGCGGGCAGTTGTCATGCACGGTTTCGCCGTAAAACAATATGGGCCGCGCGTATTCATCCAGCTCGGGCAGACCCTTGGTCAGATAATGCACCACAGTGCCGACAAAGTTGATGGGATTGGGCGGGCACCCGGGAAGGTTGATGCCGGTCACGCCCAGGGCTTCGTTGACGCCCATGGCCTTCGAGGGGTTGGGCGCGGCTTTCTGCACGCCGCCGAATGAGGCGCAGGTGCCGATATTGATCAACGCTTGCGCTTTGGGCACTATCTCTTTGGCGATATCAATCATCGCCTTGCCCGCGACCTTGCCCCAGTTGCCGTTGTCGATGGTCGGGATGCCGCCTTCGATAACGCAGACGAAATCATGCTTGATAGCCTCATGCAGCGCTTCTTCGACCGCATGACCGGCGCCCGCCATGAGGGTTTCATGGTAATCCATGGAAATGGTATCCAAAATTAAGGTGTCCACATAGGGATCAACCGTACGCAGGACGGCTTCAGAGCATCCGGTGCATTCAGCGAAATGCAGATACACGACGGAAGGACGCTTGCCGGAAGTAAGCGCCTCTGCCACCTTAGGAGCGAAAGCGGGACCCATGCCCATGGCCGCTGCCACAGCCGTACAGAACTTCATGAAGTCACGGCGGCTGATTCCACGTTCCTCCAGACGTTTCTCTGCGCCTTCTCTTCCGAGACCTACGGAAATCCTCATAGAAACCTCCATCCTCTATTTAAGTAATTGAAAAGCAGGGGAATGGGAATGGAGCCGCCAGAACAGCAGCCCTGTGCCATGAAAACAATGATGACAACAAGTTAAATGCAAAATTTCCTCTCTTCTCCTTGAAAAATAACCGACTCGGTCGTTTTTTGAGGGTTACGACGCGAAATAAGAAAAAAGTACTCTTTTTAAGTGGCAACTATACTGTATTCGAACCATAAGTCAATGCATGAGTTGTCCTTAACGTATTGTTTTGGAAAAATATTTGAGTTGCACAAAGCGTGTTACATTGTGGATTTTTGTATGTGCATACTTCATCTTTGCGCGCAATGCGTGATACTGAAATTGTATCGTTTGCTCGTTATTTTCTCTATCCACGAATGATTGCGTGCCGGCCTCACCCTATTTCGTATTTGACGGCGTTTAGGGAGGGGGGCGTTCAGTTCATGACACACCATGGGCAAACGGAGCCGAATGTGATATAAATCTCTTCCGAAAATCATTACGGCCCTGAAAATTATTCACGGGTTGAGAAGGCCTCTGGTCTTGACGGGCAGTGTGGACACCATGATGTGGGGATCGGTTTGTTGCTTGCTTATGGCGCAACACCCCTCAATGGATTCGTAATCCAGCGGCGATACCCGCAAAAAGGGGGCGGCAGAAAGCGTTGGCGAAGGACGTGACAACAGCCATGTGATCCAGGGGGGTATATGTTTCGTTGCCTCGGCATCTTGTTTTCCTTTGTGTTGCATCTTGGTTTAATTGGGGGGGCGGTGTTGATTTTTGAATATGCACAGCCGCCCGGAGCGTTGCAGCCGCTCATGCAAGTGGAGCTCACGCTCCCGGCGCCGCAGCCTCCACAGCCCCTGCAGTATGACAGCGAGGAGGAGCGGCGTAAGAAAAAGGTTTTCACCGTCATGAACAGGGCGAAGCTGCCGCATCTTTATTACAAGCCGGTCAAGGTGATCAGTCCAAAAAAGGTGGACAAGATTGAAAACGAAGCAGAGCGCCGGGCCAATGATATTTATTTCGGTAACAATTACCTCAAGCAGGGCAATGAAATACGCCTGAGTTTGCGCAGCCTGCGCGCCGAGGATTTCACTCTTCTCGATTTTGCGGGAGAATACAAGGTTCAGGGTGAAAACCGCATTCTCGAAGTGCGGTTGTTGGATGACGCGCAGCTTGAATTTATTGACCACAAGACCGGGATGCAGCGAAAATTACATAAGGTTGGCAAATTTATCTATACATATGGACCGGACTATGACCAGCAGGTTCCCGTGGCCGGGTCATTGACCTTTTTCCCCCACGAGCGTACCCCCACGGACTTGCCCAGCCGGATGATGTGGATGCCTGAAATACCCCCCATGATCATTGGGGAAATGCTTGGCTGGCCCGAACTGGAGCCCTGACGCCGGAATGTGGCGGCGAGCGGGTGGAACGGCTGCTTGTGTGTCCTCTTCTGCCGTGGGCAGGGATACGCAGTTGCCAAGCACTAATTCCTACCATACTATTCTGAAATGATGACGACACACGATTTACAAGATCAGTATGACGCACTTGCGCTTTTTTCCGGGGGCCTGGACAGTGTTCTCGCTGCCAAGCTCCTGGAGGAACAAGGGTTGCGCGTTAAGTGCCTGCACTTTGTCAGTCCCTTTTTCGGCAAGCCGCAAGAAGTGGAGCGTTGGCGAAGGCTCTTTCGATTGGACATCAGTTGCGTGGACATCTCACAGCAATTTTCCGACATGATTTCCCAGGGACCGCCTCATGGTTTTGGCAAGTCGTTGAATCCTTGTGTTGATTGCAAGATTCTCATGGTCGCCAAGACCAAGGAGCTGATGCGTACGTACGGGGCTTTTTGCATTGCTTCGGGAGAAGTGTTGGGACAGCGCCCCATGTCGCAACGCAGGGACACCTTGAATATCATCAGGCGTGACGCGGAGGTGAAGGATGTGCTGCTGCGACCGTTAAGCGCCCAGCGGCTGGACCCTACGGAAGTGGAAGAACGGGGGCTTGTGGACCGGGGGCGCCTGCTCGCCATTGGCGGGCGTGGGCGCAAGGAGCAACTGGCGTTGGCCGAAAAATACCGCTTGCCGGAGATACCCACGCCAGCTGGAGGGTGCCTTTTGGCGGAAGTGGAGTCCGCCAAACGCTACTGGCCCGTCATACGCCATGCAACCCGCCCCTTGGCCGGAGATTTTGCTTTGGCCAATGTGGGACGGCAATACTGGATGGGAGCGCATTGGCTGGTCATCGGGCGCAACAAGGCCGATAACCAGCATCTGGAGCGCATGGTGGGACCTGCCGACATGGTGTTCAAAACGGCATCGTTTCCTGGTCCGTTGGGTATTGGCCGTCCGCTGGACGCAGGAGGCTGGAGCAAGGAAGTGGTCCATTTGGCGGGGGCGTTTTTGGCTTCATTTTCTCCCAAGGCCCGCAAGGCCGGGGGTGAAGTCGGGGTTCGCGTGCGCTTGGGGGATCGTGAAGAAGTGGTGCAGGTGCTTCCCGAGCGCTCTCCCTTGTGGCAAGAGCCTTCTTGGGAGGAGATGAAGGAGCAGTTGCGCGCATCTGAAAAAGGGGATTATTCCACTTCCATTTCAAACAAACCGTAATTCCAAATGGAATTGGAAAGCGCGCCAGGACGG
>CAZFCK010000150.1:0-11442 GCA_964517355.1 uncultured Desulfovibrionaceae bacterium
AACAATTGGAAATTGTTTCAGGGGAGAGTCTTGTTTCAAGGCGAAAATGCGCTAGGAAAAAGTTCGTAAGAATATCCAAACCGTTGTGACTGGTATAACTTAATAGTATGTTGGCAATTATTCGCACAATAACCCCGCCAGGCGGGAGTGCTTCGCGCGCGGACTGCCGGATCATGAAGGAACGTCCCCCGGCTCTGCTATCTAACATTCTGGAATTATTCTTACCAAAGTATAGATCTTCCCCGTATGACGGAAACCGTCAATACGTGTTCCCGCGAGAAGGAAACATGCAAACTTATTTTATATTTTTGATTGCGTTTTTTTGTGGACCAGAGCGAAGAATCGGCGAACGCGATTAAAAAGAAACGAACAACCCGAACTTTTTGGAAAAAGTGCTTGATAAAGACCTAACCCTCAGTTAAAAAGAAAGTAATGAGGAAGTCGCGATAAACAGTCATTTCCTCGGCACGTTATCTCTCGCCACTATTCGATGAGGAGCAATCATGTCTTCCGACTGTATTTTTTGTAAAATAGTGCGTGGGGAAATCCCTTGCGCCAAAGTGTATGAAACAGACACCATCCTTGCCTTTTTAGATATAGCCCCGGTAGCCTTTGGCCATACCCTGGTCATCCCCAAGGAGCACCACGACACGTTCTTCGATGTGCCGGTTTCACTGTGCCGGGACCTGCATCTGGCTCTGCAAAAGGTCGGCCAGGGCATGATGCAATCCACCAAGGCCGAAGGGATGAACCTCGGCATGAACGTGTTGCAGGCGGCCGGGCAGGTGGTTTTTCATGCGCATTATCATCTTATTCCGCGTTTCAAGGACGACGGACACACGCTGTGGCCCCAAAAATCCTATGATCACCCGGATATGATGCAACAACTAGCGGCAACCATCCGTAACGCAATAGCTTAAGGCCTTGAACAGGGAGGCGAATGTAGATGAATGGCGATACATTGACAAAAGCAGATATTGTTGATGCTATTTACGAGAAAAGTGACCGTAACAGGGCCGAAGTGAAAAACATGGTGGAAACGCTTTTGCGGACGATGAAACAGGCCGTGAAAAAGGACCATGCCCTGCTGATCAGCGGGTTCGGCAAATTCGAGGCATACGACAAAAAGGCGCGCAAAGGACGTAATCCGCAAACCGACGAAACCATTATCCTGCCCCCGCGCAAGGTCGTGGTTTTTCGCGTTTCACGCAAGTTTCGGAGCGAGCTTAATCTGCTATAACAAAGCTCGACGGGTAGGCGCCCTGAATGGCGCGCTGTTCTTGTTTCGCGGCTTGCAAGCCCTTGAGCGGACCAAGTTGCACGCGCCAGAAGCGCTTGCCTCCTACCAGGGCTTCTTGAATTCTGCTGCCGGGATAACGCCGCTTCACTGTTTCCAACAGTGAAGTGGCGTTGTCGTGCACGGTGAACGATCCTATTTGCACGTAAAAGTTTCCCGGCATATCTCCTCCGGGTGTATAGCCCGGCACCCCGTCCAGCGTCTCGATACGCACCTGCGCGACACCCTTGTTCAGAAAGCCCAAGTCCTGCGCCGCGGCTCGCGAAACGTCGATAATCCGCCCGCTCACAAAAGGACCGCGATCATTGATGCGTACCACGACCTGCCTGTCGTTTTCCAGATTCGTTACCCGCACCCGTGTGTTCATGGGAAGAATCTTGTGCGCCGCCGTGAGCTTGTGCATATCGTACGGCTCGCCGCTCGCCGTGCTTCTGCCGTGCAAATCGTCGCCATACCAGGAGGCCAGCCCTTCCTCGCTGAAATTCTCGGCATCGGGCAGGGGATAATATTTCTTTCCCTTCACGGAATAGGGGCGATAGGTGCCGCCAAGACTCTGCTTCTCTCCGAACATGGCGCATCCGGAGAGCCCGAAGGCACAACAAAGCATTACGACGGCAAAGACCACGATCCGACGTGAGAAAGGGGCGGTGTTGGGCATGGCGCACATCCTCTTGCCTTGCCTCGGCCCGCAAGATAGAGCCGCATAAGCGCCGATCCTACGGCGGGCAGAATAAGGGCGGTTTGGTTTCCTTACCTCTACTTCAGGCCTCAACGACGCGGCGGCGCAAGGTCAACCACGTCTGTAGACACCTACTCATATCTTTGTAGAAATTTTCTAGAAAAATGGCAAGTCATTGCGGATATTGTTTCTCAATTACCAGTCACAACACTCTGGGGATTCTTGAGACCTTTTGAAAAAGGTTCGTTAGCCGCTGGAGGGATACTTGATTCAAACTCGGCTTTTTGAGTAGCCAGCATACTATAACATTTCGTATTTAATCAAAAATTAAAGACAAATAGGGCGTTTTTCCGGCGTTCAGAGGCCTTCCCCGATCGTCGTGCGGGCGTGAAAGCCCGCGACTTTATTCTTTTTTTCTTTTAGCCCGAAAGTCGTATTTCAAAGTCAATACGCTCTAGAGCAGTTAACGCTTGAAATGATCGCTTAACGGCGGGCAAAGCCCGCCTACAATCATTTCGCGGCAAAGATTTGCAAGCAAATCTTTGCAGAGCCTTTCAACTTTTTCAAAGTTTAAATGCTCTAGCGCCTGGTCAAGGCCAAAGCGAGGGCTGTCGTCATTTTGACGAGTTCGGTGTTGTTCTTGCGTACGGTGGCCGCCAGACGCCGGCCAAGGAGTTGCAGCAAGGTGCAGCCCAGAGCGGGGTCCTGCTGCAACAGCGTGAAAAAGCGTTCCCGCGTGGTAACGAAAAATTCGCACGGTTCCAGGGTTTCCACGTTTGCCGAGCGCACGTCGCGGTCGAGCAACGCCATTTCGCCCAAAATGGGAAAGGATTGCCCCTCGAGGGTGGCCAGGGTCTTGTGCGGGGTTTTCATTTCCAGCAGCGGCAGCACGACCCCGGACAGGAGCATGGACTTTGACACGCGCACCCTGCCGCGGACGAGAATGTACATCGCGTCGCCCGGATCTCCTTCGCGCATGAGGAATTTCCCTTCATCATACTGCTCCGCATGGAAAATGGATGCCACCTTTTCCAGCTGCGCATCGTCCAATCCTGCAAAAAGAGAGATATTACGCCATTGCATGTCAATGCTCCCTTTTGCCCGGGTTGAGGAGGAGCAGGCTGTCAAAACCTTCCAAGGGCTGCGTTTCTGGGGGATTGACCAGCACATGCGGGGCGGTGTGCCCCAGATCCGTTTTGCGTCCGGAAGCGGCGAACAAATCAAGGACGAACTGATCCAACGCGGATTCTTCGTCAAGCATATCCTGGAGCCTGAAAGCGCGGCTCTCCCTGCACAAGGCCAGGGGCAGCCCTCCCGAACGTTTGCGTTCAGCAAGTTGCAGATCGCCCCAGGTCATACTTTTCTCGTCCGGCGCTAGTACGCGGTAGCCCAGCAGCCCCTTCCCGTCCACACCTAAGAGTTGCTGGAAAAAGGGCAAAATGGTGGGCGAAGTGCCCATAAGGCCGAGAATGTGGTGGCCTGTTTCACCGCGTGCCAGAATTTCGGAAACCCCGGCGCGCAGCAAATGCTCCCGGTTCTGGTGCAGCAGGACCTCGCCGTAGACAGGGACGTTTGGAGCCAGGCTGCGCAGGGTCAAAGCCGCGTAGATGCTCTGCTGGTCGGCTTCCGCGGGCTCCAGGCCTTCTTGGGCCACAATGTAGACCACTTTTGCCTTGTCCAGGCAGGATTTGGCTTGAATGCTTTTCTGGGTGGGATTGCCGTAGACAAAGTGTATGCGGTTTTTACTGCCGAGTTGATAGAGCAATTCCTCCCTCTTTTCCTGGGGGAGTTCATTGACGAGCACCAACTGCGTGGAATCTTCGGCCACAGTGTCGAGAAGTGTGCGCAACAAAGAGTGTGTGAGTAAATTCCATCCCAGCACGACGATATGGTTGGAAAGATACACCTGGAGCAACCCCATGCGTTGTTGCGCCTTGCGCTCCACGAGCAGCGAGGCGAGATTAGCGGACAGGGCGGACAGAAGCACCACGCCCGAAGCCATGATCACCATGCCCAGGATGCGGCCGGGCAGGCTCGAGGGCACGAGGTCGCCGTAGCCCACAGTGGTCAGCGTGACCACGGCCCAATAAAGGGCGCTGAAAAACCCGCCTTGACCCTTGGGCCTGAGTTCTATCCACCAAAAGCCCAGCGAAGCCAGCGCAAGGAGCAGGGCGAACACCAGGCACGCGAGTCCGATAGGGGACCTGCCCCAGCGCGAGGCAAGCTTGCCAAACCAGTTAACGAAAAAGCGCATGATATCAAATTGTCACGCTTTAGAGCATTTTTTACTTTAAGATGGGGCAGATTGGGGCTCCACCCCAGTCTCCGCCAGGGGGGAACGCCCCCCTGGCCGTCGTGCGGGCGCGAAAGCCCGCGACTTTACGCCGCATTGACAATATAAAAGCAATAGCTCAAGATAATTAACAATCCGTTTGAAGCGAAATGGGTGCGCCCGTCACCCGTCCTCGTTTTCCAAAAGGCCGTTGGCATGCAGCGGCAATCCTCTGCGCAGGTTGCGCATCTGATCCGCCATGCAGTCTATCTCGTTCTGCGCCGCGGCGCTCTCCGGATTCATCCGCAACGCCTGATCTGCAGCACGTCTGGCCTCCTCGAGCCAGCCCCCGCGGCGCAGGCTGGAAGACGCCAGCACGAACATTTCCTCCGGCGTATCACCGTAAACTCCCTGGAGAAAGGCTTCGTACCTGTCCTTGAAAACAGCGCGCACCAGGGTGTCCTGGGCGAAGATGAAACGCGCGAGCAAGGCGTTGTCGGAATATCTGGCGTAATGCTTGGGAAACATGTCCAGGCACAGGGAAATGATGAAGCGGATGCGCTTCATCTCACGCTCTATGCTTTCGCGCGTCTGCATCAGAACCTGGAGCAATTCCTTACGAAAACGCCGATCCTGACTGTCCAGGATCGATGGCTCGAGGCTGATGAACCACGGCGCGTAATGGCTGAGCTGATAGGCGTCTTCCTTGATCTTGATTGTTTCGTGGAAAATGTATCCCAAGGCCCAATCCAGAAACTTGCCGGTTGTATCCGTATCCAGCGTGTTGCGGAAAAGGTGGTGCGCCGTGTCTTTCAAACGCCACAACAGCCCCTTGTCCATCTCGTCCCCGGTCAGCAGCAACAGGGCTTCGAAATTGAGGCGCTGTGTGGATTCGTATTCCAGGAATCGATGCTCCAACTCGCGGCTGGCCATGCAAAAATCACGCAGTACGTCGCGTGCGAATTCATATTGTTTGGCCCTGATCCATGCTTTGGACATGATTGTTCCTCGTTGATGCGGGATAGCGCTGCAAGCACAAACTGGGCAGGGCAACGTAACCTTGCAATGGGGGTATTCTGGGGCTCCGCTCCAAGCCCCTCCAGGGGGCGCGCCCTCCCGACCTGCGGATATCCTGCTTAAATAATTTCAATATACCAATACGACTTCAGAACGAAAAGAAAAAAAGAATAAAGCCACGTGCTTTCGCGCCCCCACGACGACCAGGGGAGGCCCCTGGACGCCGGAAACAGGAAATTCTTAAGAACCTTTTTCATAAAAGATTCTTATTCTCCTGGAGACATTGCCATTCCAAGGCCAACACCGGACTCCATTGTGCGCGAAATATCGCACCGCGTCAAAAACCGCATGCGCCGCCCGGATCGCGCTTGGCGTTCTTATATCCCCATGCGGGGGCGTACTGCCGCGCATACTCGGCCAGCTGCCGCAGGCGCACATCAACCACGTGGAACAAGGTGTTTTCCGGGAAATGCCCCTGCTCGCCGCGTGTTCCGGCCTGCATGCCGGTGAGCAGTTCCATGGCCTCCTCGATGCTTTGCACGGGATAGATATGGAAAAGGTCCTGTTCCACGGCCTTGACCACCTCGTCTTTGAGCATCAGGTGGTCGCGATTGTCCCAGGGCAGCAACACGCCATGCTCCCCTGTGAGACCTTTGCGGCGGCAGACCTCGAAAAAGCCTTCGATCTTTCTTGTAACGCCGCCGACGGCCATGATTTGACCGCTTTGGTTCACAGCTCCGGTAAAAGCCAGGCATTGACGCACCGGCACCTGGGCCAAGGCCGAAAGCAAAGCCGCCAACTCCGCGCCGGATGCGGAATCGCCTTCCACGTGGGCGTAGCTCTGTTCGAAACACAGGCTACCAGTGAGCATGATGGGTTTGTTCTGCGCAAACTGCCCCACAAGATATGTCTTCAGGATCATCATGGCCTTGGTGTGAATGGGACCGCCGAGCTGGGCCTCGCGCTCGAGGTCGAGGATGCCGCCGTCGCCCACGCCCACGGTGCAGGCGATGCTGTGGGGCAGCCCAATTTCATAATTGCCGTAGAAGCTGACGGAAAGGCCGTTGACGCGCCCCATGGCCTGACCGCTGGTGGCGACCCGGATCAACTCCCTGTCGTACTGCTCCATGAACTCTTCTTCATAGAGGTTGGAGCGGTAGTCGCGGGCGTTGCGGGCGCGGTTCAAAATGCCGGCGTCGACGCGGGCGCCGTTCTCCGCCCTGGCCAGGCTCGCGGCCTCGATCATCAGCTCACGCAGCAAAGGGAACATGACGGAAAGCTTCTGCTGGTCCTCGGCCAGCCGGGAACCGTAATCCACCAGCCCGGCCAGGGCGGTGCGGTCAAACGGCGGGAGATCGGCCTCGGTCACGATGCGCGCCAGTTGCAGACAGTAATCCTGCACGGATTCGGTGGTGCGCTCCACACTTTCCTGAAGATGGGCTTTGATCTTGAAAAACTTAGGAAAACGGTCGTCAAGTTCCAACAGCATTTCATAGGTGTAATCCGTGCCTATGAGAATCACTTTGACATCCAGGGGAATGGGTTCCGGCTCAATGGTTTTGGTCTTGGCCTGTTCCTGTCCGTCGCCCGTGTCTTCGATACGGGCCTGCCCCGAGCGCAGCGCCCGCAACAGTCCCTCCCAGGCCGAGGAATTCTGCATCAGGTCTTCAGTGTGCAGCACGAGCACGCCGTGGTTGGCTCGGTGCAGGGACCCCGCCTTGATGAGCGTGAAATCCGTGACCAGGGCGCCCATTTCCGATTCCCGCTCGATGCAGCCCAGAAGATTATGGGCGGTGGGGTGGTCCTCCACGATCACGGGCGCGCCCTTGGTTTCCGAATTGTCCACAAACATGTTCACATCGTAGCGGTCGAAAAAATCGTCACCACCGCCCTGGCCCAAAATATCCAGAGGAGAGGATTGCGCCTGCTCCTGAGGGAGGAGCTGCGCGACATTATCCAAGAGGTCGTCGTAAACATCCTGCAAATAGCGCTTGAGCGTCGGCTCCTTGGCCTTGCGGTTGTAACGCCGCATCAAGGGCTTGAGGTGCTCCTTGAGGACCTCCTGCACCAGCTCCTTATCAAGATCCTGCTCGTTTTCACGCAGACCGCGTTCTTCGTCGCCGATTTTCCGCAAAATTTGCGACATCTCCGACATGAGACGGTCACTGTTGTTTTTTACCTTCTGGCGTATGGCTGGGTCCAGTCGCTCAAACTCGTCGGTGTTGAGCAGCTTGCCTTCGATAAGGGGGTAGAGCGTCAGCGCCCCCTGGTCATCCATGTCCAGGTTGAATCCCTGCTCGGAGGCCTCGTTTTCCATTTCACTAACGAATTTCTCGCGCGTGGATTGATAATCGTCCAGAAGGGCGTTGCGGCGCTTGACATAGGCGTCTGCCTCATAGCGATTGGGCACCTCCTTGCGCACTTTGGAAAGGGCCGCGGCCAGATCTTCTTTGAACTTCCTCGCCAGGCCGGCAGGCAGACGCACCAGACGGGGTTTGTCCTGGTCCTTGAAATTATAGACGTACATCAAATCGGGGGGGGACTCTCCGGCACGTGCCCATGGAGTCAGATATTCATGCAAGAGATACGTGCGCCCGAGATTGGCCTCGCCTGAGAGATAAATGTTATATCCCCTATCCTTGATGCGCATGCCCATTTCAAGCGCTTGCAGGGCCCTGGGCTGTCTCTTTGCCGCGATATGGGGCGCGATGTCTTCGGCCTGTTGCATAAAAGCCGTACTGTCGGCATGTACAATGTCTGCGGGGTCCATAAAAGCGCGCAGTTGCCGCGGCGGAAGCGGTCGTGGTTTTGCCATGTTTCTACGTATCCTTACGTTAGGAAAAATTTACGCCCGGGAACAGCGGCTAACCGCGAATTGTCGCGGATGCGGGGTTCACGAAGGGGGCGCTGCAGCGTATCATCACACGCGGCGTTGAATACGGCAAGGCCGGTTGAGCGGGCCGTACTATGTCCGTTGCGAACACATGCTGGACAAGTGGTGTTGATAAGGATATAAATTATAGTTTTGAAAAATCAAGGAGTGGACGTGGAACAAATCGCTAATCCCCCACGCCTTCAGGATCTCTGCTGGAATTGGCGCAACAAGGGACTCATTACGGCGTTGGTGCCGACCATGGGCTTTTTCCATGACGGCCATCTGGAACTCATGTCCTGGGCCAGGGCCAACGCGGACAAGGTGGTGGTTTCGCTCTTTGTGAACCCCAGCCAGTTCGCGCCCACCGAGGACTTGCAGGCGTACCCGCGCGACCCGGAACGTGACGCCGCCCTGGCGGCAGAGCGGGGCGTCGATGTCCTGTTCACTCCGGCCACGGAAAAAATGTACCTGTCGGGGCACGCCACGTGGGTTGAAGCTCCGGAACTGGCGGTAAATCTGTGCGGCAAGAGCCGCCCGACCCATTTTCGGGGCGTGGCCACGGTGGTGACCAAACTGTTGATGCTCACCATCCCCACCTTGGCGGTTTTCGGAGAAAAGGACTATCAACAACTCGTCATCATCAGGCGCGTGGCCAAAGACCTGAACATTCCCTCGCGGATCGTGGGCAGGCCCATAGTGCGCGAGCCGGACGGCCTGGCCCTGAGTTCCCGCAATATCTACCTGAGCCCGGAGGAACGGACGCAGGCGCCCCGTTTGCAGGCCGGATTGGCCCTGGCTGCGGAACTTGTGGCCGGCGGACAGCGAAACGTCGAGGCATTGCGGACAGAGCTGCAACGCTATTACCTGCGTGAGATGCCTTTGGCCAGACTGGACTATCTGGAATGCGTGGATGCGGACACCTTGCAGCCTGTGCGGGAAATCACCGGTCCGGTCCTTTTGGCGGTGGCCGCGTATTTCGGTAAGGCCAGACTTATCGACAACAAGGTGCTCCATGTGGGGCCTGGAACAGGCGGAAAATGAACGCCGCTTTGCAATGAACGTGCTCAAACGATTGTATAGATTCATCCGCAGCAGTCTGAAAGCCAACCTGTTGGCCGGACTGCTGTTTCTCATGCCCCTGGTGGCGACGTTCTGGTTTATCCACCTGTTGATAACATGGGTGGATAAAACCCTTCTCTTGCTGCCCAAGCAGTTTCGACCCGAGAATTTCCTGCCCTTTGAAATCCCGGGGCTGGGTTTCATACTGGTTTTCCTCGTGCTGGTCATCACCGGTTTTTTTGTGCGCAACCTGGTGGGGCGCAAGCTTGTGGCCCTGGGCGAACGCATCATGTCCTGTATTCCCTTTGTGAGTAAAGTTTACAGGTCGGTCAAAAAACTGGTAGAGACCATTTTCTCGGGGGCAGGCAAGGATTTTAAGCGCGTGGTCCTGGTCGAATACCCCAGACACGGCATTTACGCCCTGGCTTTCGTCACGGGCGAGGCAACGGGAGAAGTGCAGGATAAGACCGCACGCCGCTGCCTGAACGTGTTTTTACCCACCACGCCCAATCCCACTTCGGGTTTTTATCTGCTGGTACCCGAAGAAGACGTGATTCCTTTGGATATGACCGTGGAGGAATCCTTTAAACTCTTGATGTCCGGCGGTATTTTGAGCCCTGAATCAGCTCCCGCCAAAGATAGGATCACAGGCGAAACCCCTGTGGCAAAAACTCTCATAGGAGGATAGGACATGATCCCTAAAGGCAATTACTTTTTCACTTCCGAATCCGTAACCGAAGGCCATCCCGATAAGGTTGCGGACCAAATTTCCGATGCCGTACTCGACGCGCTTCTTGCTCAGGACAAACGGTCTCGCGTTGCCTGTGAAACGCTCGTCACAACGGGGTTGGCGTTTATCGCGGGTGAAATCACCACGAACGGCTACGTGGATTTTCCGGCCATCGTACGCGAAACCATCAAGAATATAGGGTATTGCAATTCAGATATGGGGTTTGACTGGAAGACCTGCGCAGTCATCTCCTCCATCGACAAACAAAGCCAGGATATCGCCCAGGGCGTGGATCGCGACGCTCCCGAATCCCAGGGCGCCGGCGACCAGGGCATGATGTTCGGCTTCGCCTGCACGGAAACCGATACGCTCATGCCCGCGCCCATTTTCTGGTCGCACAAGCTTTCGCGCCGTCTGGCCTATGTCCGCAAAGAGAATATCCTCGACTTCCTGCGCCCCGACGGCAAGACGGAAGTCTCCATCGAATATGAAAACGGCATACCCAAACGTATCGACACCGTGGTCATCGCCACCCAGCATTCGGACAACATTTCCCACCAGGATCTGTGCGACGCCGTAAAGACCGAGGTCATCCACAAGACTCTGCCGCCTGAATTGGTGGACAAGAAAACCAGGATCTTCATCAACACCACCGGACGGTTCGTGATTGGCGGTCCCATGGGCGACTGCGGTCTCACCGGCCGCAAAATCATCCAGGATACCTACGGCGGCATGGGCAACCACGGCGGCGGCGCTTTTTCCGGAAAAGATCCCTCCAAGGTGGACCGTTCCGGCGCGTATATGGCGCGCTACATCGCCAAAAACATCGTGGCCTCCGGCCTGGCTCCCCGTTGTGAAGTGCAGATCGCCTACGTCATCGGCGTGGCCGAGCCTGTTTCCGTACGCGTGACCTCCCAGGGCTATGGTGAGATCCCGGACGAAATCTTGACCAAGGCCGCGCTGGAAGTCTTTGACATGCGCCCCTATTTCATCACCAAACAACTTGATCTGCTGCGCCCGATCTACAAAAACTCGGCGTGTTACGGCCACTTCGGCCGCGAGCGTCCCGAATTCACTTGGGAAAAGACCGATAAAGTGGACGATCTGCTCACCGCCGCCAAAGTATAGCCGTCTCAACTATCCCGCGCATAAAAGCCGGCTCCGCATCACGGAGCCGGCTTTTTTCATAAGAACTCCCGAGAAAGATGAAACACGTTACCATTAATACCATTTCCCATTTCCAGATTAATTTATGAAAACTTCCGGGGGGAAACCAGCGCTGCTATCTTCATCCCTAGAGCATTTTCGCCTTGAAACAAGGCTCTCCCCTGAAACAATTTCCAATTGTTCCAGGGAAATGCATAAGAGCATCTAGCGCTTTTCAAGCGTGAGATGCTCTAAGGCGCGATACGACCGCGCCCAAGGGCTGAAGTTTTTGAAAAAGGTTCTCCCCCCGGACCCATAAGCGCTAACTTAAGCGGTATTTCATATATTTTGCCAATTGCAAACATCG
>CAZFCK010000151.1:0-11399 GCA_964517355.1 uncultured Desulfovibrionaceae bacterium
GAGGTCTCCATGCCTTTGCTTGCGGAAAGGCCTTCCAGCCTTTTGCGCAATCGATCGATATTGGCGGAGTTGTTTGACAGCGCGTAGGATGGAAACGGCTTGTCGCCAAGATGCGCCTGCGTCTTCCGCGCTTTGACAACGCACCCTTTGCGGTTTCCGCCTCGAAACGTTAGAGAGATTACACCTCATATAATCTACCAGAAGGCCAGCGGAGGTCACAATGCTCAAGCCATATACCCAGCAGGATGCAAAACCCAAACGTGGCGTCAAGCGCAACCACACTCCTCAGTGCAGCCTTTTTGACTTCAGGCCTGAAAAACCTACAAAGCAGGCAACAAAGCTGGCAACACTCCCGCTGGTAGACATCCTGGCGACCTGGGACGGATCGATGAAGTCTATGGAAATGGATGAAATTCAGGCATTAACTACGAGATGCTTTGAGTTTCGCTCAGCGATTTGCGCACAAGCCTCTCAGCATTACGGTCGCCTTAAAAAGAACACTGCTGTGAGTAATCCCAGCGATATTGGCGCATACCTCGTGCTGCGCGAGATAGACGACAAGTCTCAAAAGGAGATTCCTGGGCATGGCATCCATGCGTTGGACTTTTGCATCACGGCGTTGCGGGAGGGGTAGCCCTTTTGTCAGGCATGCTATTTTGACCTGGCCTGAGCGGGTATGGGCTGCTCAGGCCAGGTTGAAGGTTGTGATGGAGATTGAGTATCCCAAAATCTGCAGCAAACAGCGATTCAGCGCGTGGAATTTTCAGAGCAACTGGAACGTTTCTTTGTCTGCAGGCAGTGCGAGGTGCCCACACTTTCCCGCTTGCTCCCATAACATGGGGGAGAGATGGGGGAGAGAATCGTTGCCAAAGAAAAAAGCCTTCACAGCGATTTGCTGTAAAGGCTTGAATTTTCTGGCTCCCCGGGAGAGACTCGAACTCCCAACCTAGTGGTTAACAGCCACCCGCTCTGCCGGTTGAGCTACCGGGGAATGTGGCGTTTGGAACAACCAGACGCGAAAGGGGAATCTAGACATGAACGGGTGGAGCGTCAAGCTTTTTTTTGGAGTTTTTTGAAAAAAGAGAAAAAAAAGTATGGCGGGCTGTTGCGGGTTTCTTGACGGTTCATTTCATTTGGCTTACATCTCAACGCTTCCAAAGTACATTCCCGCCGACCGGAGAAGACTGTTGAGCAATCCAGAAAAGAAAGGGCAGAAAAAGGTCGCCCTCAAAATAAAGTCCCCACATGCGGCATCGTTCATGCCGCTGGTGGAAAGTCACGCCTCGCGCAATGAATTCAATGAGGTGATCAAGGCCAGGATCGAGAAGGCTTGCACCTTTCTTGACGCCGGGCTCTCCCTGTATCCCAATGATTTTAAGAAAAACAGCGACATCGGCGAACTGATTCGCGATTATGGCGAGATGAGCGCGGAAAAGCTGGCGACTTTGGACAAGGAGTTCATTGTCGCAGGGCGTATTGTTTCCCTGCGCTCTTTCGGTAAGGTGACGTTTTTCCACATTCAGGATCAGACGGACCGCATGCAGTTCTACGTGTCGCGTGATGGTCTGGGCGCCGACGTTTACAGTCTGTTTAAGAAATACGATATCGGCGATATCGTGGGCGTGCGCGGCACGCTGTTCCGTACCAAAACGGACGAATTCACCCTGGAAGCTAAAGAAGTGCGTTTGATTTCCAAGTCAATGCGTCCTTTGCCCGAGAAATTCCACGGCCTGAAGGATGTGGAGACGCGCTACCGCCAGCGCTATGTGGATCTTATCGTCACGCCCCGCACCAAGCAGATTTTCCGCATGCGCTCCATGATCATCAAGGAGTTCAGAAGCTTCCTGGACGAACGCGGCTTTCTGGAAGTGGAAACGCCTATGATGCAGCCGGTGGCGGGGGGCGCAACGGCGCGTCCTTTTGTCACTCATCACAATGCCCTGGATATGCAGCTTTATTTGCGCATCGCTCCGGAACTGTATCTCAAGCGGCTGCTGGTGGGCGGTTTTGAACGGGTTTACGAGATCAATCGCAACTTCCGCAACGAAGGTATCTCCACCCAGCACAATCCTGAATTCACCATGTGTGAATTTTATTGGGCCTATGCCACGTATGAAGATCTCATGGACCTGACCGAGGAGCTGTTCGCGCATATCGCGCGGCGGGTCACAGGCAACAGCGTGGTGGAATACCAAGGCAATCAGATTGATCTGACCCCGGGGAAATGGGCGCGCCTGGGTTTTCACGAATCACTGGAAAAGATCGGCGGCCTCACGCCCGAATTGTATACGAACTACGAGCTCGCCAAGAAATACGTGCAGGAGCGCGGTGAAAAAGTGATCCAGGGCGAAGGGCTGGGGAAGCTGCAGGCCAAGCTTTTCGATCTGGAAGTGGAGCCCAAGCTCATCCAGCCGCATTTCATCTATCACTACCCGACGGAAATTTCGCCTCTTTCGCGCAGAAACGAAGCCAATCCGGAGATCACGGATCGGTACGAGCTGTTCATGGTGGGGCGCGAGATGGCCAACGCCTTCTCCGAACTCAACGACCCTGTGGATCAGCGCAGGCGTTTCGAGATGCAGGTGGAGGAAAAGGCCGCGGGCGACGACGAGGCGCACGCCATGGATGAGGATTATTTGCGGGCCTTGGAATATGGTATGCCCCCTGCCGCGGGGCAGGGCGTGGGTATAGACCGCCTTGTCATGTTGTTGACGGATTCGGCCAGTATTCGCGAGGTGATACTCTTCCCCTTGTTGCGGCCGGAAACGGACGCCTAGTCCCTAAACAGACGGCCAGCCATGCGATTCGAGACCTTCATGGCGCTGCGTTACTTGTTCAGCAGGCGTCATCATTCATTTATTTCCGTTATTTCCCTGGTTTCCGTGCTGGCGGTAGCGTTGGGCGTGGGGTCCTTGATCGTTGTCCTGGGCGTAATGAACGGTTTTTCCACGGATTTGCGCGACAAGATCTTAGGCGTCAACGCCCATGTGCTGGTTATGAGTTACGAGGGGGGGCTGCGGGAAGTCGCCCCTTTGATGCGGGAAGTTGAAAAGATCGACGGTGTGGCGGGCGTCACGCCGTTTATTTACTCCGAGGTCATGCTTTCTTCGCCCGCCGGCGTGAAAGGGGTTGTGCTGCGCGGCATCGATCCCGACACTGCGGGGCGGGTGCTCGGCGTGACCAATGAACTGCGGGAAGGTACGCTTGCCGACCTGAAAAGGGATGCCTCCAGTCCACCCGGCGTCATTTTGGGGCAGGAGCTCGTTGACCGTCTGGGATTGGATGTGGGCAGCGTGGTGAATCTGCTTTCACCGGCGGGTAAAAAGACCGCTGCGGGATTTTCGCCCCTAGTCCGGCCTTTCCAGGTTGTGGGGGTATTCCGCACGGGAATGTTTGAATACGACACCACCTTGGCTTTCATTTCTTTGGAGGCCGCGCAGAACCTTCTTGGCTATAAGGATGTGAAGGCGACGGGGCTGGAGCTGCGCGTGGACGACGTTTATGCGGCGGACACCATAGCCCGCGAGGTGCAAAAGCTTTCCGGCCCGCCGTATTACGCCCGGCATTGGAAGGAGATGAACGCCAATCTTTTTGCGGCGCTGAAGCTGGAAAAAGTGGCCATGTTTATCGTCTTGCTGCTGATCGTGGTGGTGGGCTCCTTTTCCATCATCACGACCTTGGTCATGCTGGTGATGGAAAAAACAAAAGATATAGCTGTGTTGATGAGCCTGGGCGCCCAGCGGGATCAAATCCGGCGCATATTCATGTTGCAGGGGACCATAATCGGTTTGTTGGGCACAACGGGCGGATTCCTGCTCGGCCTGCCCGCGAGTTTGCTTTTGAAGCGCTATCAGTTTATTAAACTGCCCAAGGACGTATATTCTCTGGATCATCTTCCGGTGCGTCTGGAAAGTGTGGATTTAATATTGATAGGTGTATGCGCCATGATTTTATGTTTTCTGGCGACGCTTTACCCCTCGCGGCAGGCGTCGCGGCTTTCGCCGGCGGAGGCGTTGCGCTTTGAATGATGAAACAGGTATGGCATTTTCATTGTTGAAGTTTTTTTTTGTTAAATACATTTTGCCCTTGGCCGTGAAACGTGGTACCCGTGATGTCGTCCGTGTTGTATGATTTACAGGATGTTGGTAAGGAGTATCAGGGTCCCACAGAGCGGCTGGTAGTATTGCGGCACATCAATCTGCAAGTGCTGCAGGGGGATTCGCTCGCCATCCTCGGCGCGTCGGGTTCGGGCAAGACAACATTGCTCCATCTCTTAGGCGTGCTGGACACGGCAACACGGGGGATCATACGATTTCAGGGCAAAGAGGTGACGCAACTGAAGGAACAAACCAGAGCACGGCTTCGTAACCGTCAGATAGGCTTTGTGTTTCAGTTTCATCATCTGCTCCCTGAATTCAACACGTTGGAAAATGTCGCCATGCAGGCCCTGATTGGCGGCGTTTCACGAACCAGGGCCTACGCCATGGCTGACGAGGCGTTGGCGCTGGTGGGCCTTGAGGATCGGCGCAAGCAGCAGGTCACCACGCTTTCGGGCGGGGAACGACAACGGGTGGCCATCGCCCGGGCCATGCTGCTCAAGCCGAAAGTCTTGCTCGCTGATGAGCCTACGGGCAACTTGGACGAGCAAACTGGTGAAAAAGTGGGGAAGTTGCTTTTGCAATTGAATCGGGAACTGGGGACGACCCTTATAGTGGTGACGCATAACCATGCCCTGGCCCAGATGATGAACCGCCGCCTGGAATTGCGTTCTGGAGAGCTCTATGCGCATGCGAACTAGCTGTATCCTGATGCTGTGCGCCGTATTGGCGCTTCCTTTTTTCAGCGGTCGCGCCTGGTCGGAAAGCAACCCCGCGAGCGTGAAGTTCGTGGTGTTGCCCTTTGAGATCAATGCCGATCAGAAGTTGGAATACCTCGACACCAAGCTGCCGCAAATGCTTTCGGACCGCTTGTTGGAGATGGGATTCGCGGTCGCGACCCAGAGTGAAGTTGCCGAATTGATCAAAAAGCGCAACGTAACGTACGTGGATATGGCTGTGGCCAAGGATCTGGCCGTTTATGGCCAGGCACAGTACGCGCTCTACGGCAGCTTGAGCCAGGTGGGGCAGAGCATCTCCATCGACGCCCGGTTGGTGGACGCCACGGGCATCAAGCCCACCAAGGCCATTTATGTATCCAAGCAGGGCGCCGCCAATGTTCTTCCCGCCATTGAGGAACTCGCGCGCAAGGTGAAAAACGCCGTTTTCGTTTCCGATGTGATAACGGAGATCGATGTGCGCGGCACCGAGACCCTGGATAAGGACGTGGTCCTGATGCGCATGAAGCTGCAAAAGGGCGATATCCTCGACCCCAAGGCGGTTAATGAGGAAATAAAACGCATTTTCGAACTCGGCTACTTCGACGACGTGCGTATCAGCACCGAAGACATGGCCGATGGAAAGCGTCTGGTGGTCGAAGTCGTTGAAAAGCCGCGCATCCAGGCCATATCTGTGGAAGGAGCGAGCGAAATAGACGCTGATGACGTTTTGGCCGTGATGAGCACCAAGACCGGAAGCGTTCTGAACCCTAAAATCCTGGCTGACGACCTGGCCAAAATTCGCGAACTCTACCGTAAGGACGGCTACTATCTCACCGAAGTCTCACACAAGATCGAAGACACCGGCAAAGGCACCGCGCGCCTGGTGATCAAGGTCGATGAGGCTGAAAAACTCTATATCTCCGAGATCGTAATCGAAGGCAACGAGACCTTCAGCGAAGGCGATATCGAGGACGTGATGATGCTCAAGGAGCGCGGTTGGTTCTCCTGGCTCACAGGCGAAGGTGTGCTGCAGGAAGAACTCCTTGATCGCGACGCGGCCGCCATAGAGGATTTTTACGCCAACAACGGCTTCCTGGATACCAAAGTCGCTCCGCCTACCGTGGACTTCGCCGAGGACGGCATCCACATCACCTTCAAGATTGTCGAAGGCGAACGCTTCAAGGTCGGCACCGTGGGGTTCACGGGCGACCTGCTCGTTTCGCCGGAAGAACTCGCGAGCTACATAAAGCTTGATGAAATGGGTGAAGATGGTGACTGGTTCAGCCGTGCCGCGGTGCGTGAAGATTCACAACTTTTGACCACTTTCTATAACGACTTCGGGTATGCCTTTGCCGAAGCCGATATTCAGGTGCAACGCAACGATGAGAGCAAAACTCTCGACATCACCTTCGCCATCGACAAGGGTGAAAAAGTCTACATCCGCAGGGTAACGGTCGAAGGCAACGATAAAACGCGCGATAACGTCATTCGTCGCGAAATGGCCATCAACGACGGCGATCTTTTCAGCGGCTCCAGATTGCGGCTCTCCAACGAACGGCTGGAAAAACTCGACATCTTTGAATCCGCTGATATCGAGACAGTGCCCACCAACGATCCCAACCAGATGGATCTCAAGGTCAAGGTCAAGGAAAAAAGTACGGGCACCTTGTCGGGCGGTGTGGGCTACTCCAGTTACGCGGGCGTCTACGTGGGGGGTAAACTGGCCGAGAAGAACCTCTTCGGCATGGGCTATCAGGTTGCCCTGCAGGCCTCTTTCAGCGCCATCGATACCAATTATATCTTCAATTTCACCAACCCGTCGCTTTTCAACACCCAGCTCGCCGGCGGCGTGGACCTTTATTACACCACCTACGAGTATCCGGACTTTGACAAGGAAACCATAGGCGGCGTGTTGCGCTTCTCCTATCCTCTCGGGGACTACACCCGGATTTATTGGGGATATCGCCTGGATACCTACCACGTGTTCCATATCGACGAAGACGCCGCTTCCGAAATTAAGGATATGGAAGGCGACAACTGGTCCAGCGTCCTCAACGTGTCCGCGGTGCGCGACTCGACAAACCGTAAATTCAATCCCTCCAAGGGGTCGAGAAATTCGGTCTCCGTGGAATATGGCGGCGGCATACTCCAGGGCGACGACGATTTCATCAAGGTCATCGGCGATACGAGCTGGTACTATGAAATGCCCTGGTTTACCGAGCACATCTTCCACGTTCACGGTCAGGTCGGCGCATTGTTCGACCAGCCCGATTCCGGCGAGCCTCCTGTCTTCGAGCACTTTTTCCTCGGCGGCATGGAATCCATCCGCGGTTATGAAACCAGAAAGATCGGCACCCGGGACAAGAGCACCCATGAAATCATCGGTGGTAACAAGGAGTGGTTCGTCAATGTTGAATACATCTTCCCCTTGTATCAGTCTGTAGGCTTGGTCGGCGTCGCCTTCTTCGACGCGGGCGATTCCTGGAGGGGTGATGTGGACGACATGGATGTGAAGAAATCCATCGGCGCAGGTATCCGCTGGTTCTCTCCCATGGGACCGCTGCGCCTCGAATATGCCTACGGTATGGACGAAATATACGACCAGGACAGCCAGCACAAACTGGAGTTCTCGATCGGCCAGTTCTTTTAATGAATGTTCCGCATGACTTGGCCGCCACACATATGCATGTATGTGTGGCGGCCTCTTGACGTTCACATGATTCTTCCACTAGAAGCCGTGTATCAATACCAATAGCCGTTAAAAAGGAGATCGACCCATGCGTAAAATTGCATTTCTGCTTTTCCTGCTGATGCTGCTGCCCAATGCGGCATTTGCGGAACTTAAAATCGGCGTCATTAATTTTGAGGGTATCATCGCTCAATCCGATTACGGGAAGCGCGCGAAGGAAAAAATGCAGGCCAAGGTCCAGCAGATCGACGCATCCATGAAAAAGGCCCAAACCGAACTGGAAACCTATCAAAAAGAGCTCAGCAAGCAGAGCATGGCCCTTTCCCAGGAAGCGCAAAAGGGTAAGATTGCAGAGTATCGTGAAAAGGTTATCGCTTTTGAGCAAAAACGCCGCGAATCTCAAGAACAGCTCCAGATGGCTGAACGCGAAATCTTTCAGCCGGTTATTGAACTGCTCGTGAAAGTGACGCAGGATCACGCCAGAAGCAACGGATACGACTTGATGCTCAATGCGAAGTCCAGTGTTGTCTTCGCTTCCGAAAGTGTTGATCTGACTCTGGTGATTCTGGATGAGTTCAATAAGGCCTCAAAAGGCAAATAGCCGATTAAATTGATGAGTACTACACGCGCAGCCCTTGCCGACTATCTCGGGCTCGAACTTGTGGGTGAAGATGCCCCCGTGCGGGGCGTCAATACCCTTGATCTGGCTGGACCCGAGGATGTCAGCTTTTTAGCTAATCCCAAGTACGTACCGTTGCTGGAATCGACAAAAGCCGGGGCGATCATAGTATCCCGCGATTTTGCTCGTAAAGTCGCCTGCGCGATGATCAGCGAAAATCCGTATCTGGATTTTGCACGTGCGGTTGCGTTCTTTTCTTCCCCACAAGGTTGTTTTCAGGGAATAAGCGAACAAGCCTGGATAGCATCCGATGCAGTCCTTGGAGAAGGGTGCACGGTGTATCCTTTTGCTTTCATTGGCTCGAAAACGATCATCGGCCCCGAAACCGTGGTTTTTCCCGGTTGCTATATCGGAGAAAATTGCCGCGTGGGAGCCGGATGCACGCTTTACCCCCGCACCGTGCTTATGGCGGGCACCGAGGTGGGAGACAGGGTCATTATCCATGCCGGCGCTGTGCTGGGAAGCGATGGCTTTGGTTTCGCTCCAGGTCCTGATGGACTGCGCAAAATTCCGCAAATCGGCGTGGTGCGGGTTGGGGACGATGTGGAGATCGGCGCCAACACCACCATTGACCGCGCCGTACTGGAAGCCACAGCTGTCGGCTCGGGCACAAAGATTGATAATCTTGTGCAAATCGGACACAACGTGCATGTGGGGCGTCATTGTATTCTGGTGGGACAGGTAGGCATTTCCGGCAGCACCAAAGTCGGCGATAACGTCACAATGGCCGGGCAAGTCGGTGTTTCAGGACATTTGAGCATCGGTGACGGTGCCACCCTGGGACCCAAATCCGGTGTTATCCGCGATGTGCCTGCCGGAGAATCATGGGGGGGCATACCGGCCATGGAACGGCAGACTTTTTTTCGTACCGTGGCCACCATCCCTAAATTGCCGGAAATGAGAAAACGGTTGAATGCCCTTGAGAAGGAGCTTGCCGCTTTAAAACAGCAGCTCGGCCTCGATACCGGGGCCTGACCGCTAAGCGCTTTAGGCCTTGCTTTATCAGCATAAGAGACGGAGATCCAATGACACAGACAGCAGTGCCCATTGCGGACATACAAAAGATTCTCGAACTGCTTCCGCATCGCTATCCCTTTCTCCTGGTGGATCGCGTGCTGGAATTTGAACAAAACAGCTATGTCCACGCCATCAAGAACGTGACGGTGAATGAACCGTTCTTCACAGGCCATTTCCCGGAGAACCCCATTATGCCGGGAGTGCTTCTCTGCGAGGCCTTGGCCCAGGCAGGGGCGTTGCTGCTCTTTTTGAGCGAGGAAAAATTCCGTAACAAGCTTTTTCTGTTCGCGGGGATCGACAAGGCGCGGTTTCGCGCTCCTGTACGTCCCGGCGATCAATTGCATCTTTATTGCACCGACATTAAAAACAAGTTCAATGTATGGAAAATGAATGCAATGGCGAAGGTGGACGGGAATGTCGTAGTTGAAGCGCAATTGGCCGCCGCCCTGACAGAACGGGGGTAACGCTTGTGCCCCTGATTCATCCAACAGCAATTGTCGATCCTAAGGCCGTAGTGGCGGATGATGTCCGCATCGGAGCCTTCGCGTTCATTGAGGGCGATGTTGTCATTGAAAAAGGCTGCGTCATCGAACCCTATGCCCAGATCCTCCGTTACACCACGTTGGGACGCAACTGCCGGGTGCATTCCTACGCATCCGTTGGGGGCGAACCCCAGGATTTGAAATTCAAGGGGGAAGAATCGCGCTGCGTCATCGGCGACAACACCACAATCCGTGAATACGTTACCGTGCATCGCGGTACGCAGGGGGGCGGGGCGCTGACACGTGTGGGGGCTCGCTGCCTGCTCATGGCCTATGTGCATGTGGCGCATGACTGTTTGCTGGGTGACGGCGTGATCATCTCCAACGGATCCATGCTGGCCGGACACGTGCATATGGGGGACAACTCGGCTGTCGGCGGCATGACCGGAGTGCATCAGTTCGTGCATATTGGCGAGTTCGCTTTTGTGGGCGCAAAAAGCGGAGTGGGACAGGACGTCCCCCCTTTCCTGCTCGCCAGCGGCAGCAGGGCCAAATTGCACGGCTTGAACCTCATCGGATTGCGCAGACAAGGATATTCCCAGGAACTGATGGCGGCTTTGCGGTTCGCCTACAAGAGGATTTGGCGCTCGGAAGTCCCGCGCCAGGACGCTCTCAATGAGGTGGAAAGCAGCTGTGGCCAGTTTCCTCAGGTCATGAAACTTTTGGATTTCGTGCGCTCCAGCGAACGGGGAGTGCTTACCGCCCATATACGCAACGGCGAAGCTGACGACGATTAGATCGCACACCATGAGCAACTGCGACCGATCATTGGAAAGTAATGGTCAAACTCTGGGAGTCATAGCCGGCGCCGGGCAATTCCCGTCCATGGTCGTCCAAAGCGCTGCATCCCAGGGATTCCGCATCGCGCTTGCCGGATTCAAGGGACATACCGATCCCGCCCTTGCTCAGGAGGCCCATACCTCTGTCTTGCTGCATGTTGGGCAATTGGGCAAACTTCTCGATTTTTTCAAAATCAACAATGTCTCCCAGGTCGTGTTCGCCGGCAGCATCAACAAGCCGCGCGCATTGGACATCCGCCCGGATTTCCGCGCCGCCAAGGTGCTCTGGCGTATGCGCGGCAAAGGGGATGACGCGCTGTTGCGCGGGGTGATCGCTGAATTGGAAGCTGAAGGATTTCGTGTGCGCCAGGCCGCATCCATTCTTCCTCAGCTGCTCGCTCCTGAAGGTGTTGTGAGCAAGCGCGCTCCCACTACTGAAGAGTGGGAGGATTTGCGCCTGGCATGGGGCGTCGCCGCCCAGATCGGCAGGCTGGATATCGGGCAATGCGTGGTCCTGAAACGCGGCGTCATAGTCGCCGTGGAAGCGTTGGAAGGTACGGACGCCGCCATCGCGCGAGGAACGGAACTTGCCGGTGCGGGCTGTGTGGTGCTCAAACGCTGCAAACCGGGGCAGGACGAGCGCGTGGACTTGCCCGCAATAGGTCTGGAAACCATCCGCGGCCTGGTGCGCGGCAAAGCCAGCTGCCTTGGATATGAAGCCGGGAAAAGCCTTTTTTTCGATTTCGACAAATCAATCGCCTTGGCCGCTGAACACAAAATATGCATTGTGGGCGTGACGCCCGCCTCCATGAACGATAACGGCTAGCGCATTTTTGCCTTGAAACAAGGCTCTCCCCTGAAACAATTTCCAATTGTT
>CAZFCK010000152.1:0-11260 GCA_964517355.1 uncultured Desulfovibrionaceae bacterium
AAAGGTTTCCCCCCGAAGGCACTTTCGGAGTAAAGGAAATAACCACACATTTAAAAAAGTAATAATGAAATAGTCGTTTTCCGGTGTCCGGGGGCCTCCCCTGGCCGCTCTGCGGGCGCGAAAGTCCGCGGCTTTATTCTTTTATCTTTTGTCCGAAAGCCGTATTGATATGCTCCAATGTAATCCGCGTTCGGGCGGGTTGCCGGGAGCACACGCTCGCGGCCGCATCGCATGGCATCGCGCCACTGCGCATTGCCGTATTATAAGCCATGGAGAATTCATGACCAAAAAAGATTACGCCAGGATACAGGATGTTTCCGCCGCCTTGCGCAAGCGGGCTTTCTTTTTCAAAGAGAGCGAACCAACCGACCTGAGTCCGGAAGATTTCCAGACCATAGGCGACTACTTGCAAAATCTGGCCGATACCCTTGATGCCAGCATCAAGCATAAAGACGACAAATCCGTTCTTCGCGGCCTCGTCTCCTTTGTTTTTTACATAGCGTTGATGGGCGGCTTATGTTACTTTTTTTATCAGTACAGCCCCTATGAAGACAGATACTATCTCAAATTGGCGAAAGAGGTCTTTTCCGAAGCAAACGCGGACAACTACGTCTTCTATATCCGTAGCGGCATCGCCGTATTCTGCGCATTATTTGTTTTTTTCATATCCGTCTTCATCTCTATCATCGCATGCGGGATTGTAAAACTCATGATACCGCGTTTCGTGAACGCGATTACCGAAGCCGTTGTCTCTATCCTTTTATCGGGCGTTTGTTTTTATCTTTATTATGAACACATCTTTACCACAGGTCTTGCGAAATCTTTTTTGCAATAGTCCAAAGCAGATGAAACCGCAGCCCCATTGCGCCGAGGATACTATAACGTGAAATACTTGCTGGCATTGGCCCTACTTGGGGTCGGAGCTCTCGCCTTTCACCTGTATGGACGCCTTCAGGATTCAGAGAAACAGTTACAGCTCGTTCAGGCCGAATTCGATTCCCTGCAACGCGCGTCCGGTGCGACGCGCGGCACGCTCGTCGGACTTTATCTCTCCACCCGCGCCGACAGGCAAACGTTTTTCAGACTGCGCCGGTTGGTGGACATCAAACAGCACCTCATCGAAAGTTTGCAAAAAGGGCATGTTTTGACCATCACCGCTTACAATGCCGAGTATGCGCAAACTGATGACACTCCCTTTATCACGGCGAGCAACAGTCGCGTACGTCCCGGTATCGTAGCTGTTTCGCAGGACCTGTTCCGCAAGGGCTGGGTCTTCGGCCGCAAGGTCTATATAGTGGGGCAAGGGGTCTACACCATTGAAGATCTTCTCGCAAAACGGAAAAAAAACCAGTTGGATATCTTCATGAACAGCAAGGAAAACGCCTTGCGCTTCGGAAGAAAACGATTGCGTGTTTTTTTGCTTGGCGCCTGATACCGTGGTAAAGTACTTGACCAACACCTTTATCCAATGGCACCACTTGATTGTACCATGAACCTGTCCGCATTACCGGGGGCGTTTGCAGGACAGCGTCAGCATGCGCCGGCAGCTTTGCGGAACACACGAGGAGAACCATGAATATTCGTCTTTCTTTCATATGCGTTTTCGGAGCGGCCATTATCGGCTTGCTGGCTGCCGGCGGTTGCGCGCCGCAGTACTCCCATGTCGCAAAACCGGAATCCTTGTGGGAAACCGATTACCACATGTGTTTGGTTGAAGCCGAGTATGCCGTCGTTTTCCATCATTATTCGACGACACCCGCATATCCGCAAACATCAGAATACCGGAAATACAGCCCACGCTATCGTGATTTCATCCGAAGCTGCATGGAGGCCAAGGGGTATTTATACGAGGATGACCCGAGAACTCTCCTTTTGGGAGAGCGTTAGGAGTCTTGGCCGCGGCTTCTCTTTTGTCCGCTTTCTCTTGCCCGCGAATCATGCCCCGCATATTCGTGTTGCCCAGGCATTATAGATTATATTGCCTTTCTTTTACTAATAAGAGAAAATAAGGCCTGAAGCCGCTGGAACAACAATAAGGCCCATGAGCTTCAGCCTGCGCTGCATGTGGTCATGTTATACCTGGTCAGCTTGGTGATAATCCGATGGAAGCAGTCAAAGCGAAAATATTGCTGGAAAATTCTGGAAAACTCTTAGCGCAGATGCCTTTCAAGCCAGAAGAGATGCAGCCTGGAATGGAAGTGAACTGGCATGAGGATGGCCGGGGTTGGCAAATGTTCACCATTACTGAAGTGGTGATGAGTAAAAGCGTCGCTCTTGTCTATGTGCGCGAAAACCGTTGGGGGGCTTGACCTCCAAAGCGTTTTCGCTTTGAAATCGGTTTGCCTCCGGTGAAAAAAAATAAGTCTGATAAGCCGTTTTTTCCGGCGTCCAGGGGCCTCCCCTGGTCCTCGTGCGGGCGCGAAAGCCCGCGGCTTTATTTTTATTATCTTTTTTCCCGAAAATAGTCCGCGTCACGCCAGAATATGCAGATCGTCCAGGCTGAAGCCCACGCGCACTCCCGCATTTTCGCTGACGCCGCGTTCGAAAATATCCCGCTTATCCAGGCTCACGAGGAATTCGCATTCGGGGCAAACCACGCGCCCCTGCCAGTGCGTGCCCATGTTCTCTATGCTGCGCACCGTGCCCGGCAGACTGCCCCAGCCCTTGGGCAGCGGGCCGTTGCCCGTAATAATCCGCGCATCTTCGGGGCGCAGCGCCGCAAAGCCCTCACCCTGGATGTGATGATAGCGGCGAGGCAGGGCAAACTCCCGCCCCGCAAACCGGCACACGCCCTGCTCCATGTGCGCGGCCACTATGTTTTTCATCCCCACGAACCCCGCCACAAAAGGCGTGGACGGCCGCTGAAACACCGCCTCCGTGGTATCCACCTGCTCCAAACGCCCCTGACGTATGACGCCGACCCGTTGCGTCAAATACAGGGCCTCGGCAAAATCATGCGTCACCAACAGGAACGTCATGCGCAATTCCTTGTGCAGGGTTTTGAGGGCCCGGCGCACCTCTTCGCGAAAAACAGGGTCCAGGGCCGAAAGCGGCTCGTCAAGCAGGAGCACTTTGGGAGAGACCATCAAGGCCCGGGCTAGGGAAACGCGCTGTTTTTCTCCACCGCTCAGGAATTCCGTGCGCCGCTCCAGCAACCGTTCCAGGCCCAGCAGGGAAACAAGCCAGTCCATGCGCTGCCGGATCGCGCCTTGGGGCACTTTCTTGTAGCGCAAGCCAAAGCGGATGTTTTCCGTCACGCTCAAATGCGGAAACAGGGCATGATCCTGATACATGATGCCCACGTTTCTATCTTCCGGAGGCAAAGCGGTCACTTCTTCGCCGTCGATAAAGACCTTACCGGACGTGGGGCGCAGCAACCCGGCCACAGTCTCCAGCACCAGGGTTTTACCCGACCCCGTGGGACCCAGCAGCGCGAAGCATTCGCCCCGCTGCACATGCAGATTCACGTCTTTCAGGTCAAAGCCCTGCAAGCGCAGATACATATTTTCGAGTCTGATCATGAGCGCCCTCCCTGGTGTTCCAGACGCACCAGTCTGAGCACAAGAAACAGCAGCAGGCAAACAACGATGAGCCAGACGGCGACGGGTTGCGAATAGCGTAGGCCGTAGGCCGTGAAGCGTTCGTACATCAAGACCGGCGCCACCATGGGATGATAGGCCACTATGACCACCGCGCCGAATTCGCTGATGGCGCGCGCCATGCACATGATCATCCCGGCCACCATATGCCGCCACGAAAGGGGGGCGGTGACGCGGAAAAAGGCCCCGGCAGGACCGGCGCCCAGCGAACGGGCGACCTTTTCCAGTCTGGGATCCACCTTTTCAAAGCCCGCTTTCACCGTGTTCACATAAAACGGCAGTCCCACAAAGGTCAGCACCACCACGATGCCGGTGATCGTGCCCATGACCTGCACGCCAACTTCGCTCAGGGCGCGCCCCAGCCAGTGGTTGCGGCCGGCCAGGCCGAGGATCGCGATCCCGACCACGGGATGGGGAATCATGATCGGCAAATCAATAACGCTCTCGACGAGCTTTTTCCCGGTAAAGGACGTGCGCGCCAGAAACCAGGCCAAAGGCGTGCCGAAAACAAAGGAGATCGCGGCGGCTGCGCCCGCCGTGAGAAGGGAAAGCCGGATGGCGTCGCGGACCTGGCTGTCCAACGCGGCCTCCCACAATCCTTCCAGACTCGGAGCGGCCGCCATTTGCACCAGCGGCAGCAGGATGAACGCCAGGACCATGCCGCCGCACGACACGGACAGCCAGACAAAGACGCCGCCCGGCAGGCGGACGGACTTTTGCCTGCCAAGCGACGTTGCAATACTGTTTGCCCCATCAGACACGGTTTACTCCTTGACCTCCACCACAGACTGCAAGGCTTCGGGCAACGCATCGTACATGGCCTGTGTGGGAACCCGCGCCGGAATGAACGACGGCTGGCCCATCTCCTCCAATATGGCCATGCCGCCTTCGGGGCTGAGCATGTACGCCAAAAAGGCCACGGCGGCATCCTTGTTCTCTGCTTTGTTCAGCAGCGTCACGCCGTAGGTGATGGAGCTGCCCACGCGGGTGATGGTCTCGCCCGGTTTTTGTCCGGAAACCTCGACCTTGGCCTGAGCGTAGAAAGGATCCATCTTGTAATTACCCAGATTGATATGATCGTTCAGTTCGACGAATTTCAGCTTATGCTGCACCGCAACGGAACGGTATTCCCAGGCGTAGTCCATGTTTCCGCTTTCCAGCAGAGAAATCAGTTCCACGGATTTGGGGCGTACATTCTCTATGGGGCGGTTGGCCAGAAGCTTCTCATACAACCCTTCGACGCCATAAAATTTTTCAGCAAGTTGCATCACCATGAGGCTGCGATACCCGCAGGGGTCCAGATTGGGGTCGGAATGCCCCCATACCACGCCTTCACGTTGCAGTATCTCATACCAGTTATCGCCGTTAATTTCGTCGGCGAAACGGCTTTTATCAGTGTAGCACAGCACCAGCCTGTTGGAGGCGAAACGGATGTTCACGGAGGCGAATTCGGGGATCAGATTCTTGTCAATGACGACATAGTCGGCTGAGGCCATGATGTCCGCGGGTTTGCCCACCTCGGAGATCAGACGCGCCATTTTGGTGCTGCCCCCGGCTTCGCGCTGCACATCGACTCCGGGATGCTGCTCTTCAAAGGCCTTCTCCATGGCCGCGAAAGGCACGGATAGGCTGCCGGCGTGAAAAATGACCAGCTTGCCGTTCAGTTCCGCCGCGGCGGGCGCGGCATGCACGAGAACCCCCATCAGACATACAATGGACAAGGCGACGGTAAAACGAAACATGTTCGACTCCATTTGCTAGGGTTGGAAGAAGTAACTTTTTTCACCATTTTTATTTTTTCGTGCTTATTCTTTCGAAAAAAGACATTTTATCATTCTACTAAAAACCACTATTAAAATAAACATAATTCGCACGAAAAAACAGCATGGCTCACTCTGCCGAAGTCCGAGGCATGCCTACGAGTCACTTCTTGTCGAAATAAAACACATCAAACCCTTTTTGACCATAGCATAGCCGAAAATACCTCTTTCCTACCCAGAGAGTGGATTTTACACATGGCTGCGCGCCCACTCCACAATACTTTGCACATCCATGGCCCCCGTCACCCGGGCGGGCTGCCTGCCCGGACTGAACAGCATCATCGTGGGGATGGAGCGTATCTGCAGCTGCTGCGCCAGGGGCTGTTCATCCTGGGTGTTGACCTTGAGCAGCAGCATTTCACCGTGCAACAGCCGCGCCGCCTGCTCAAAAGCCGGGGCCATCTGCCTGCACGGGCCGCACCACGGCGCCCAAAAATCCACCAGCAGGGGCACTTCGCTTTTTTCCGTTTGCCTGAGAAACTCAGCTCCGCTCACGGCAACGGGCTTATCCGGCAGAAGCGCGGCCTTGCACTTGCCGCATACCGCCTGGGAGAATTTGCCCGCCTCCACCCTGTTCACCCCGCCACACGCGGGGCACACCGCATGCTTCGACCCTTGCATGAAACCTCCTTGCCGTTTTACGACATCTGTCCATCAAGAACCCCATGTCGTTTTTTATAAGGAGAACTCGAAGGGATAACCTCCTGCGCACGATTATCCCCTCCGGCTCTGTTACAATGGATAAAGGCGCGTGCCGTTCGGCGTGTCTTCCAGCCGGTATCCAGCCGCGGCGATGGCGTCGCGCAGGGTGTCGGCCCGGGCGTAATCCCTTTCCCTGCGCGCTGCATCGCGCTGCATTGTCAGGGCCGCCACGGTTTCGGGCCAGTCCCTGCGCGCCAGGGGCATGTGGGCCTGATCCAAAAAGCCCAGCACGGCGTCATGCTCCTCCAGCTGACGGCGCCAGGCCAGCGCTTCGGCCGGGCGCATCTCCCCTTTCTGCATGAGCTTGCGCGCCTCCCGGCCGGCGGCGAACAGCGCCGCCCAGTAGCGGTGCAGACTCAAATCCTCTTCAAGGGCCTGCTTGTAGCCGGTGCGCAGATGTACGAGCTGCTGCTCGACATCGGCGCCAAGCGAGGACTTGCCGCGATCCTGAGGCGCGTCGAACAGCAGCTCGGACAAATCCACGGCCAGACTCTGCGACCTGCTCCAGTTGCGCTGCCACATGTGCAGACTTTCCTCCGAAAGGTTCAGGGCCTTGTGCGGAGAGGCGGACAAAAGCCACATGCGCAGAGCCTGCCGCTCCATCGCTTCGCAAAAGGCGGGCAGTTTGGAACTATCCGCCCCATGCACGCCTTCGCACACCAACCAGGCCTGGGGTTCGTTCCTGCTGCCCAAAGCCCACAGGGCGCGCAAATTTTCCAGATGCGGAAACCGCTGCGTCTGCCCCACCATGCATACGTCCACCTTGGGCAGATTCTCCACGGCCACGGCGGCCTGTTGTAAAAACCAGCTGGGGCGCACGTTGCCCCACTCGGTCTGGAGATAGTCCATGCGTTTGAGGTCTTGGAGGGATGCGCGCTTGAGCAGGGTGAAATCCTGTGGATTTTCCTTGACGTAATTGGCCAGATCCACCGTTTTTCCCAGGCTCAGCATCTCCAGGTCCTGGCTGCTCAAGCGGCCATAGGAGGCAAAACGCAGCACGTCGAAATACACGGAGCGCATGCGCTCATAGGCCGCGCCTTTGAGCAGCAGCTTGCGGCTCATGTCCAGAATGGCGTTCACGCTCTTGCCCGCGGCATGGAACCCGACCTTGTCCGAAATACCCCAAAACGCGGCCCGGGTGGCGATCTCGTGCATCACGGTGGACAAAAACCGCTCTCTGTCCATGTCCGACGCGCGTTGCGCGGTGATGGCGCGATCATCCATATCGGCCAGCGCCACAGTCAACCGGGCAGAAATACCGGCTTTATCCATGTGCCGCGCCAGAACGTCGAGCACGGCGATGCGCCGCCAGGCGTCCAGATCCTCCAATGCGTCCAGGGGCGGGCCGGGGGTGAACAACCCCACGCCGTGCTTGCCGTGCTCCAGATACCGGGGCTCGCGCCCCCCGGCGCTACGCAGGGTTATGCCCTGGCGGCGTTTTGGGGCGAAAAGGGGCGTGGAAAGGTAACGTTCCCCGCTATCCGGCAGAATAACCACCACCATGCCTTGATCAAGTTCTCCGGCCAGGCGCAAGGCCGCGGCCATGGCCGCGCCGGAACTCATGCCCACGAAAATCCCCTCTTCCCTGGCCAGCCGCCTGGCCGTGGCGAAGGCCTCGGCGTCTTCCACGCGCAGAATGCGGTCCAGAGAAGCTTTTTTATATATTCCAGGAGGATATGACTCCTGCATATTCTTGAGTCCTTGAATGGCGTGACCGGCATAGGGTTCCACAGCCACCACCCGCACCTCGGGATTGTGTTCCTTCAGCCGCTTGGTCACGCCCATGGCCGTGCCGCTGGTGCCCAGGGTCAAGACCACGTGCGTCACCAAGCCGTCCGTCTGTTCCCATATTTCACGGCCGGTTCCGTTGTAATGCGCCTCAATGCTCGCTTCGTTGTTGTATTGGTCCATGAGCACGTATTTGTCCGGCTCTTCCCGCGCCAGACGATAGGCTTCCTCAATGGCGCCGTCCGTGCTCAGGTGCCCCGGCGTCAATTGCACTTCGGCGCCGTAGGCCATGACGATTTTCTTGCGCTCCTCGGAGGCGAATTCGCTCATGAGCAGCCTGAGCTTGTATCCCTTGACCGCGCAGACCATGGCCAACCCGATGCCCGTGTTGCCGGAAGTGGCTTCGATAACTGTTTTGTCCGGAGTCAACTCCCCTGAGCGTTCCGCCGCCTCGATCATGGCCAAGGCCACGCGATCCTTGATGGAGCCGCCTGGATTGCCCGATTCGATCTTGGCCAAAATCTTGACGTCGGGATTCGGATTGATCCGCCGTATTTCCACCAGGGGCGTATTGCCCATGGCGCCCAACACATTCGCATAGATCTCCATAACTCCGCCTTATTCAAAGAAAAAATTTTTTCCTTACCAAGAATGCGCTCCATAGCGTCCCGGCTGGCAAAAGGATTGCATCCCGACAGGACATGAACGCTCTACCCTTTATCAAAAACAATCTCGAGGCCCTGGCCACAGTCAAGAACCCCGCAGCATTCTGGCTGGCGCACCAGCGCCCCGACGAACAAGCGGCGGCCCAAAACATCATCACCAACCGCTGGGGACTCCTGGACTGGCGGCTGCCCGACGGCAAAAGCCTGTTCGAGGCCTTCCCGCCCCAGGCCCATTACCGCTCCTGGGCCTCTGACGCCAAAAATCCCGAAGGCGGCGCGACCGTCATCGTTGGCTGCAACATTGGATATGGCCTGAACCACGTGCTGGTCAACACTCCAAATAATCACAAAGTGCTCGTTGTGGAACCCGAACCCGGCCTTTTACTCGCCTGTTTGGGACAAACGGACTACAGCCCCTATATCCAGGCCCGTAAACTCCACTTCCTGCCTCCTGATAAAAAAATCATCACCGACTTCCTGCGCGGCCTGGACATGCAGTTCCTCTTCGGCCGCATCCATCTGCGCCTGGACGTGCCCAGCCAGCAAATCGGTCCGCAATATGCCCAATGGGGCGGATTCTGCAAAGCCACCATGGAAAACTTCGCCGTGGAAATGACCACCTTGCGCAAAAGGCAGGATACCATGGTGCGCAATGAATTGGAAAATTTCCGCCGCGCCTTTGCCGACGGCAGCGTCAAAAACATGCCGGGCAGCGCCAGCGGCGTCACGGCCGTAATCATCGGCGCGGGGCCGTCCCTCGAGGATTTCGGACCGCAACTGGCGCAAAACCCCGCATATACGCTCTACGCCACAGCCCTGCAAACGCTCCCGAGCTTGCAGCGCCTGGGCATGAAGCCGCATCTGGCCATGGCCATCGACTACAGCAAAGGCATGCTCGCCCTGTATGAACGGCTGGATAAGGAGTGGGCCAAGGACATCCCCCTGCTCTATTCCACAAAAGTCGATCCCGAAGTCCTGCGCCGCTACCCCGGCCCCACCATCCCGATCTGGACTCTGGGGGGCGTCGGCACCTACGCCATGAAGGAAAGCGACAATCTCCTGGACGCCGCCGGCAACGTCAGCGTGGCCCTGTACCGCTTTCTGCATTCCTGCGGAGTTTCGCGCTTTGTTCTCTGCGGGCAGGATTTCGCGTGGCGCACGGACAAGAGCCACGCTCCCGGCCATCACGCCCGTAACCGCACCATCACCAAGGTTCAAAGACTCAAAAACCTCCACGGAGAGACAATCCATTCGACACTCTCCTACATTTCAGCGCTGCGCGACCTGGAGGCCGACATCGACAAAAACAAGACGCCGACCTTCAACATCTACGGGGGGAACGCGGTCATCAAGGGCACGCGCAACATCGACGTGCAAACCGCCATGGACCAGGGCCTCTTGTGTTCCGCACCCGGCAGTTTGGAGCGCTTTCTTTCCGCCCTGCGCGCCGCCCGCACCCCGCGAACGCCTCCGGCGATAGAACCGCGCTATCCAAGCTGGTCAAGCTCCCTGCGCAACGCGCAAAAACGGTTTGAAAAGCTCTTCAAAAAGGCCCATTCCAAACAAAAGGAGATCCGGGAAACGCTGGGGCGCTTCCACGCCTACCTGCGTCACGACCCGCTGTATCTTCCTTACCTGTACAATGAGATAACCGACGTCGCCGGCCTGCTCCACGGCGGACGCACGCTGGGGCAGCAGGATTTCGTCGCCTTCAAGCACATTGTCGAACGCATCAGGAAAAAAGTCCGTGAGATGGACGAACTCACGGCCACGCCCCCGCTTGCCGACGCCGCGAGAAACCAGGCCGCCTGAAGCCTGCAGCCGTCATAGACATGTTTTTCCGAGGGAAAGGCCCCAGACAGGAGGCCCCTTCCCACGGGCCTGTTCTTCCGCATTGTACGGCACGATGCTCCCGCAAAGCACCACGGCGGCGCCAGAAGCCAGCGCGATTTCCTCCGGCAGCGTCTTCATATTCCTCTCTTTCTGTCGTATTCATGACAAAATCAATGCCAAAAGGGAGGAAACATCCATGAGCGTGATTGTCGAATTGTCCATTTTTCCAGTGGGCAAAGGCGAAAGCCTGAGCAAGGACGTGGCAAAAGCCGTCAAAATAATTCGTGAATCAGGATTGGCCTACGAGTTCGGCCCAATGAGCACCGTCATCGAGGGAGGATGGGACGCGGTCATGGACGTGGTCAAACGTTGCCACGACACTCTGCGCGCCGAGAACTCCCGCGTGCTCCTCTACCTGCGCGCTGATTCCCGCGACGGGGAAAATCGCATCCGGTCCAAAGTTCAGGCTGTGGAAAACCATCTGCGCGTCTGAAAAGGTTGGCTCCACACCGCCCATCAGCGAAGCCCGGGCCATACCGCATAAGCAGGAAGCGTACCGCTTCCTGCTTAACCAAACGACATTTTTACTCCGTAACGCATGATAGAGCATCTTGACTTTGAAGCTGTGTTTCTAGAGCATCTCACGCTTGAAAAGCGCTAGATGCTCTTATGCATTTCCCTGGAACAATTGGAAATTGTTTCAGGGGAGAGCCTTGTTTCAAGGCGAAAATGCGCTAAATTCATTATGAAAAGAAAATGCGAGAGGAGAAACCCTTTGTTAGCGGCAGCCGTTAGGCGCGGTCGTTTCGCGCCTAACGGCTGAATTTCTTGAAAGAGGTTCTTCCCCTCGGGCTCACTTTTCCAGAACTTTTCATATAACATCATGTTATTATAAGCTAAGTCTTTGGAAGGG
>CAZFCK010000153.1:0-3237 GCA_964517355.1 uncultured Desulfovibrionaceae bacterium
GGGTTTCCCCTCTCGCATTTTCTTTTCGAAACGAATTTAGAAACACAGCCTAGAGCATCTTTATTTTGATTACGAGTAGATGCTCTACGCATCCTCTGGAGCGCCTGCGGAATCGACGCGGGGCTCTTGCGCCGCAATACGCATGTCCTGTGCTTCGTTTCCTTCCCAGGAGAGTTCCACAGATATTTTTCCTTTGTCTTTTCCCTGGGATATTTTCATTTCGAATTCCAGCACCAGGGGCGGGGTCAGTTGCATGGTCTCCTGCCCCGCTTGTATTGTGATGGTGCGATTCTTGAGTGAAACGGCCAGTTCTTCAAGAGCGGTGGCGACCTGATCCAGCGGCATGATGCTTTTGATCTTGAGTTTGTCTTTGCTCACGGTGGAGACCCCTTTGGTTGTATGGTTCCTCTGTGGTTGGCATCCACAATCATGATTGCAGGGCGATGCATGCGCCTGCGAGACACGACCGGAATCACGGTTGGGATGATGCGGCGTACTTTTCACGGATACAGGAGTTGCCGCGGATGCTTTTGGCGACTTTTTTCACTTCCGCCACGCGGCTTGAAAGGCGCTCCATATTGAACGGGGGGGCGAAATCGCAATCGATTATCGCGATGGAAAGAGAGGTAAGCGGAAATTTGGAGGTTTTTCCATCTCGGCCCTTTCCCACGATATAGCCGCGCTCCACGTCTTCCTTGCGGTAGAGGCCCGGGGTTTGCATTTCAAATTCCCTGAGAGCTGTTTCACAGATCCTGGCGGAAGTTTCGGGGTTTGCGAGAATGACGAAGTCGTCTCCTCCAACGTGCCCGACAAAATCGGCCGCGTCTCCCATGGTTTGCGTGGCTTCGGCCAGCACTTTTGCGGTCAGCAGAATAATGCGGTCGCCGCGTTCAAACCCAAAGACATCGTTGTAGATTTTGAAGTTGTCCAGATCCACATAGATCAGGCTGGTGGCGGTACATTTACCGGCCCTGCTCTCTATCTCCTTTTCAATGCTCACGTTGCCCGGGAGACCGGACAGGGGATTGGCTCCTTTGGCCAATTCCACTTGTGTCTTGGCCAGACTGTCCAGCATGCGCTGCACGGAGACGACCCCGCAGAATATTTCTTTGCGGGTGACGATGATGTCGTCGTAGATTTTGGTGCTTTCCCGTTCCATGGCTTTACGGGCCACTTCCTCCATGGGCATGGCCGCATCGACGATCAACGGTTGGGCGTCCATTATCCTGCCGACATCGCGGTGATAGTACAACGACATGCCGAATTGCGTGCTCAAGTGACGGTCCATGGAATACTGCATTAACAGGCCGATAGGGTATTGTCCGCGCAGGACAACCACCGAGGTCTGCGGCGGTTTGTCGGCGAGGCGTGCTTTGATGTCCTTCACCGAGGTGTTGCCGGATACGGCGATGGTGTCGTTCGCAAGCTCGCCAATAGGCAGGGAGCACTTGAGGCTTTGGATGTTTTCATTGCTAAAGCTGGCGCGCAGAGGCAATCTGACATCCGTAGCGATCTTGCGTTCCGCCGGCGGCGAGAGAAAGTTGCCCTGTCCCCCGAAAATATCCATGGAGACCAGTGAGCTGAGTTCTGTTTCCGTTTCGATGCCCACCGCGATAAGCCGCGCGTCGATTTTCTCCGCGAGATAAGCCAGGGTTTCCACCATGACGCGGTGGTAGGGGTTGGTATCGACGTTACCCACAAGGGAGATATCCACTTTCACGTAGTCCGGTCTGAGTTGGGAGAGAGAGCGCAGGCTGGCGTGTCCCGACCCCACGTCGTCTATCGCCAGGTGAAATCCTTCGTGTTTGAAGTCCTGCAGTATGTTGAGATAGTAGTTTAAATCATGCGCAAAGTAGCGTTCAGTGAACTCCAGGACCACGATGCCGGGAGTTAAGCCCCAATGCTCCACTTCCCGGGCCACTGATTGCGGCGTGAAATTCGGGTCGTTGAAACAGGCGGGGTGGATGTTCATGAACAACTTTTTGTTTTTATGCGTATTTCCGAATCGTTGGAGCGCCTGGAGCCGGCAGAGCCGGTCAAGCCGCAGGGCTTCCCCGTTCTCTTCGGCATAGGTGAAGAGCCGTTCCGGCATATGGAAGAAACTGCCACCAGGTCCGCGCATAAAGGCTTCCCAGCCGATAACGGAACCATTGTCGAAATTGATCACGGCTTGATACACCATGCCGATGCGTTCGCTTTCCAGAATCCAATTGAACTCATCGTGCAGCGGGAGGGAATCGCATTCCCTGGGTTGCTGCGCCAGCCGGCGAGCCTGGCAAAACGCGCGGTATAGGACTTTTTCCGGATTGTCCTTGCACCAGGATTCGATATGCGAGCAACCGGCCAGGATTGTCAGGGGCTTGTTCGGCGGAAAACCGAGGGCCAGATTGACCCGTTCCGCCATTTGCAGGCGAAAGAGGTGGGTGGCGTTGGCGAATGCTGTGAAATCATCTGTGATTTCAAAGAAAAGCGCTATGCAGCAGAACCCCACGTGGGTGGAAAAGAGCACGCGCGCGTAATGGTAGAATTGTGGGATCAGGCGTTGGGCTTCGTACTCCAGCATTTCCAGCAACCGCGCCCCCTGCTGTGTGTCGTGGACGCTGTGCATGGTGTAGAAATCGCGAATCTCCAGGGTCACAAGCCCGATATGCGCACGTCCGAAAAGTGAGAGGAGGGTGCGTGAACGCCGTTCGTCCAGAAGATGCAGCAGGGAATAGGGAGGGGCACATGAGCTTTGAGGAGCGTTCAAGTTTGCCAGCCTTTTGGAGATGAATTTTTTGAGTCCCGTCATGTGTGCATCCCGCTTTTGGACAGGCTGAGGGCAGGCAAGGAGGGAAGATGCCGTGCCCTAGCGCATTTTCGCCTTGAAACAAGGCTTGTATCTGAAACAATATCCTGTTGTTCCAGATAAATGCATAAGAGCACCTAAACCTTTCCAAGGTTAATACGCTCTAAATGATTGTCCACAGACGCGAAGCTAAGATAGCAACGTTACGAGCATATGACGGAGAAGGTCTTTTTGGGGGGGCGATCCCGGCGTGGAAATTGGTCTTCAGAGCATGTTGATTTTGAAAGAGTTTTGCCTCCGGCGGCGTAAGAATCTTCAAAATTATTTCAATGTAAAGAAGCTGTTATGCATTTCTCCGGAACAATGAACATAAAAATAAGAATAAATTGTCCGTGTTCCGGCGTCCAGGGGCCTCCCCTGGTCGTCGTGCGGGCGCGAAAGCCCGCGAC
>CAZFCK010000153.1:3247-11135 GCA_964517355.1 uncultured Desulfovibrionaceae bacterium
TCCAATTGTTCCAGGGAAATGCATAAGAGCATCTAGCGCTTTTCAAGCGTGAGACGCTCTAGGGCGTTTAACGCTTGAAATGATCGCTTAACGGCGGACAAAGCCCGCCTGCAATCATTTCGCGGCGAAGGGTTGCAAGCAAATCTTTGCAGAGCCTTTCAACTTTTTCAAAGTTTAAATGCGTTAGCCGTTTATCCGGCGTCCAGGGGCCTCCCCTGGTCGTCGTGCGGGCGCGAAAGCCCGCGACTTTGTTTTTTTCAATTACTCCCCGGAGCGCTTAAAACAATCGGCCATGCGGGAGCCCGCATGGCCGCCAAGCCGTTTTATTGGAACAGGGCCTTGAAGCGCCCGTATCCGCGTTCTTCGAGTTTGTCCGCCGGGATGAATTCCAGCGCCGCGGAATTGATGCAATACCGTTTGCCCCCGGGGGGCGGGCCGTCGTCGAACACATGGCCCAAATGTGAATCGCCGTGCCTGCTGCGCACTTCGGTGCGGCGCATAAGCAGGGAAGCGTCTTCCCGCTCCACGATGTTTTCAGGGACCAGCGGCGTGTGGAAGCTGGGCCAGCCCGTGCCGGAATCGAATTTGTGCGTGGAGCTGAAGAGCGGTTCGCCGCTGGCGATATCCACGTAGATGCCGGGGGCCTTGTTGTCCCAGTATGCGTTGTCGAAGGCCGGTTCGGTGGCGTTGTGCCGGACGACGCGGTATTGCAGGTCGCTGAGCTTTTGCCGCAGCGCGTCGTCGGGGGGCGTTTGATAGGCGCTCCGCCCTTCATTGGAATCCGGCACTATGGGCGCGGTTTTGGGACCGCCGGACCACGTGGATTCCAGATATCCGGCGCGCCCTGAAAAGTGGCTATAGCCTTTGTAGCGGAGCGGGTTTTTTTCGTGGTAGTTTTGGTGGTATTCTTCGGCCTTGTAGAAGGGTTGCGCCGGGCGTATCACCGTGGCTACGGGTTTATCGAAGCGGGCCGAGGCTTGCAGCGCCTGCAGCGAGGCCTGCGCCAGGCGTTTTTGCTCTTCGGTGTGGTAGAAAATGGCCGTGGTGTACTGCTCGCCTCTGTCCGCGAACTGCCCCCCGGGGTCCGTGGGGTCGATGCTGCGCCAAAAGGCGTTGAGCAGTTGCTCGTAGCTGAGCACGTCCGGGTCGAACACGACTTGCACCGCTTCCAGATGACCGGTTTCTCCGGAGGAGACGGCTTGGTAGTCGGGATTTTCGAGACTCCCCCCGGTGTATCCTGAAACGGCCTCAAGAACGCCGTCGATCTTTTCAAGATCCGCTTCCAGGCACCAGAAGCAGCCGCCAGCGAACGTGGCGGTTTGCGGAGCGCTATTCGAAGCTGCAGCAGCGTGTTCCCCGGCAGTGGCGCGCGCCGTGGGCAGAAAGATCAGGACCGCCAGCAGGGCGAGGATGATGAATGTGTTCATGATGCCCCCTTTTACTAGTGTTCTGGTATGATTTTGTCTTCAGGCCATAGAATAAGAACGACGCCGCCAAGGGCAAGAGGGGGCGCGGCGGAGCGGACTTATTGAACTCCTGCCGCATGTATCGGGTGTTGCGCATAACGGAGCCGCCAAGAGCGGTTTTTCCGGGACGGACGCCGGAATGGGAGAACTGCGATGTCGTTTGAAGTCTGGAGCGCCTATGCGCTGACAACCATCTTGATATTGGTGATTCCCGGCCCCACAGTGCTGCTGCTGATCGGATTCGGTTTGTCCGAGGGACGGCGCGCGGCATTGTATTGCGCCGTCGGCGTGATGCTGGGCGATTGCACGCTGATGACGCTTTCCCTGATAGGGGTTGGGGCGGTTCTGGCGGCTTCGGCCATGGTGTTCAGCATTATGAAAATGGCCGGCGCGTGTTATCTGGTGTATCTGGGCTGGCGCATGTGGCGGGGCGCGGGGAAGGCCGGCGTGGCCGCCGAACGTCCCCCCAGGCGAAGCGGTATGGAAATGCTGCGACGCTCCTGGTTCGTCACCGCGCTGAACCCCAAAGCCATTACCTTCTTCGTTGCGTTTATGCCGCAATTCATCCATACGGACAAACCGATTGTTCCGCAGCTTGTCGTAATGGGGGGCACCCTGGTCTGTTTGTCTTTTTTAAACTCCCTTTGCTACACATACGCCGCGGGTACGGCGGGCAGGATTTTTGCGAATCCCCAGTCCATGAAATATGTGCGCCGCGGCGGAGGGTGTTCGTGCATGGCTGCGGGAATATGGACTATGTTTAGAGAAAGTCAATGATTATATACTGATATAATATCCTTTTCTTCCTCTCCACCCTATGCTATTGCCACATGCATCAAGGTTTTTTTGAAGAAGGTATATAGTATCCACGTATTGCCCGAGACGGAAAAGCAACGGTACCGGCTAGAGCGTCTCAACCTTGAAAATGTTGAGATGCTCTTGGTTTTTATCTGAAAAGATAGGATGTTATTTCAGATACAAGCCGTGTTTCAAGGCGAAAATGCGCTTGCGAAATACGACCGCATAGGCCTTGCGTCAGACCTCTCCAATTATGGCTATTACAACATCGGGCAACAAGATGGCAACCATTGTCTGCTTTGGTAAGAAAAGCCGTTCGAGGACCCATGGAAGACAACGCACATGTAGATTCGGCAGAGGTTGAAAGCGACTTGACGCGAGACGAGGAAGCCCCGGACCAGGCACAGGAACCTGAGCGCATTCTCGTTCTTGACGACGAACCCGCGTTGCGGAGTTTGTTCTCCATGATTTTGACCGAGGCCGGTTACACGGTTGAGACGGCGGAAAATCTGGAGCAGGCCGTCGCCAGTCTCAGGGAGAGACCTCCGGAGCTGATTCTTGCCGACGTGGTCTTGCCCGGGGCGTCCGGTCTGGACCTTTTGCCGGTGATCAAACACGACGGGTTGCATTGCGCCGTGATTTTCATCAGCGGCAAGCCCCACGTGCAGGACGCGGCGCGCGCCTTGCGGCAGGGAGCGTTTGACTATTTGGTCAAACCGCTGACATCGCAGGAACTTCTGTGCAAAGTGGATTCGGGGTTGCGGCAGAAGCGGCTGCTGGACCGGCAACAGCAGTTGGAACAGGAGAACGCGCGCTACCACGAACACCTGGAAGAACTCGTAGCCGAGCGCACCAAGGCCTTACAGCAGGCCAACGCCCGGTTGTCCAAAGAGGTGGCCGAGCGCGAACGTGCGGAAAAGGCCCTGCTCAATCAATCCATTTTTTTGGAAACGCTCATGGCCTCCATCCCCACGCCCCTGTTCTACAAAGATCTCAGCGGGGTCTATCTGGGATGCAACAACGCCTTCGCCGCGTTTGTGGGCATGAGCATCAAAACCATTCCCGGCAAAAGAATGCGCGACTGCTTTCCCTTGGAGTTCGTGGCCAAGGACATTGAGTACGACAATGTGCTGCTGGCCGACGGCGGCACCCAGGAGTACGAGAGCTTCATCCGTTTTTCCGCGGGCGACGAACGTCATGTGCTTTTCAAGAAAGCGGTCTTTCCCCTTGCCGACGGCTCCATCGGGGGCATTATCGGGCTGCTGATCGACACCACCAACCGGAAGCGTCTCGAAGACGCCTTGCGCCAGGCCTCTTCCCAGGCCTTGGCAGCCAACAGCGCCAAAAGCGAATTTCTGGCCACCATGAGCCACGAAATCCGCACGCCCATGACCGCGATTTTGGGGATGGCGGATTTGCTTTATTCTTCGCCCCTGAACAGGGACCAGAAGAAATACGTGGGCATGATCCGTAACGCCGGCAACAATTTGCTTGAACTTATCAACGACATACTCGATCTCTCGCGAGTGGAGTCCGGCAGGCTGCATTTTGAGAACATTCCCGTGAGCCCGCATGAACTGGCGGAACGTACTTGCGACGTGCTGGGACAACGGGCCAGGGAAAAAGGGCTGGATTTGTATTGGCAGGTGGATGCCGCGTTACCGCCCCATTTTTTGGGCGATCCCGGCAGGATGCATCAGGTTTTGGTGAATTTGCTGGGCAACGCGGTCAAGTTTACGGATTCCGGAGAAGTGGCCCTGACACTCGATGTGCTACTTGAGCAAGAGCGCACCATGCTCCATTGTGCCGTCGCGGATACCGGCATCGGCATTTCCCCCGAGCACCTGGATACGATTTTCGAGCGGTTCACGCAGGCCGACGCCTCCACCACGCGCCGTTTCGGCGGTACGGGACTCGGGCTTTCCATCTGTAAATCCTTGATCGAGCAAATGCAGGGGCGCATCTGGGTGGAAAGCACGCCGGGCCAGGGCAGTGTTTTCCATGTCGCTTTGCCTCTGATCGCGGCTTCGTGCGCGCTGCGCGACTGCTCCCCTCCTGAAGAACTGCAACTGAAGCGTTTGCTGCTGATCGTGCCCAACGCCAATTTCCGGAACGCCTTGACCACTCTGCTGCGGGCTTGGGGGTGCAACTGCGAAGGATGCGATGATTTGGCCGGCATGGAGCGCTGCTTGAATGTTGAGCCCCAGCTGCTACCGCATATTCTGCTTTTGGACGCCAAGCTGTTGCCCGAAGGCGACACGGAGCAGAACGAACTCGCCATGCATCTTGAAAATCTGACGCGCAGGAATATTCCCACGATCATACTCGGCGGCGGAGGCTTGCCTTCGGAATACGGAGAAGCCTACCGCAATGTTGCCGTGCTGGAAAAGCCCGTGAAGCGGGCGGAACTGCTTGCCGCTTTGATGGCCGCGGCGGGATTGCAGCCGCAAGATGAAAGGCTGACGCACGTGCGGGAATATGTCGACCTGCAGAAGGATCTCGATCCCATGCGCATCCTTCTCGTGGAGGATTCGGTTTTGACGCAGGTTTTGATCAGGGAATATCTGAAACCCACGCCGCACCTGCTGCATGAGGCGGCCAACGGCCAGGAGGCCGTGGATCTGGTCCAAAAGGGCAATTACGATGTCGTGCTCATGGATCTGCAAATGCCTGTCATGGACGGGTACGAGGCCTTGCGGCGCATACGGGCCTGGGAAAAGGAGCAGGGCAGAGCGGCCACGCCGATAATCGCTTGCAGCGCCAACATGCTCAAGGAAGAGGAATTGGCCACATGCAACGGCGGGTTTGATTTGTTTTTGCTCAAGCCCATTCTGCAGCATGAGCTCTTGTCCGCTTTGCGGCAGCGGGCCCGCCCCCGTGGAGACGCTCCCGGCAAGGGAGGGGTGCGCAATCCCGTGTTTCTCGTGGCCGAGGCCTCCAACGTGATGCGCATTATCGTCGCCCGGATGCTCAAGGAGTTGGGATATTACCGCATCCTTGAAGCCGGAACCGGAGCCGAGGTGTTGGACCTGCTCAAAGGGTATCCCGTGGATTGCATGATCTGCGATTGGGACATGCCGGGAATCAAGGGAGCGGCATTGCTGCGTGGGGCGCGCGCGTTGCCGGGCAAAGAGAACATGCCGTGCATCATGCTTACGGCTGAAAACGAGGGCGAACACCCTGAAGACGCGCCCGAAGAGGAAAGCATCAGCTACGTGAGCAAGCCTTTTCGTCTGGATATGCTCAAGTCCTTGGTGTGCTCCGTCATCACCAATCGAAACCAGTGTGAGGCCAGCACGTTCGTGAACCCTGCCTCCGGCCTGAAGTGAAACCGCGCCGCCCGGGCTTGTTGCGGCGTTTGGGCGGTGCGTTGCCGCGCGGACAAGATGAGGCGTTTCGGCGGAACGCCTTTTGCCCGACGCGCATTGCCCCGCATGCAAGCGCAACCCGTATTCGTTCTGGCTTCATCGTTCTCCAGGGTGTATGCTTGGAGTACGGTGGAGGCGAACGCTCCCGGTCCAAGCGCGGTGCGCGGTTGTCAATCGCGATCCGGCGCGGCGGCTCACAGGAAACGGGGGGGCTCCCGTCTTTATCGTCATTGGCTGGAAGCGGTTTTGTACGGCGGTGATGAGCAACACGAAAGAAAACAACATGGAGATGCGCCATGCCTGAAAGCGTGCCGCTGTTGCGTAAGGATTTGGATTTCATACCTGTGGAGCATGAAGGCAGCGAGTTCATTCTCGTTCGCGACCCTCTGGGCCTTGTGCGCGATGGCCAGGCCTTGCCCATGCCCTTGTTCAGGCTGCTCGCGCAAATGCGCCCCGGTTCCAATTGCAGTGACCTGCAATCCACAATCGCCACGGAAACTGGGGGGCAAGTGCCGCCCATGGAACAGATGCGAGATATGGTCCGCCAGCTCGATGCCGCGTATCTGCTTGAGTCCGAACTGTTTTCTGCGGCCAAAGACAAGGTGATGCAGGACTTTTTGGCCGCGAGCGCCCGGCCTCCGGTCATGGCCGGGCAGGCCTACCCCGAAGACCCCGATGTCTTGCGCACTTGGCTGCAAGGCACCATGTGCGCAGGGCCTGAACCCAAGACGCACAACGGCATGGTGCGGGGGCTTGTCGCGCCCCATATCGATCCGGGCATAGGCGCGGGGATTTACGCGGCCGCATACAACGCATTGCAGCACGCGCAGGTCGAGCGGGTCATCGTTCTGGGTGTGGGGCACCAGCTTGTGGACGCGCTGTACAGCTGCAGCAGCAAAACATTTTTCACTCCTTTCGGGGGGGTGGAAAGCGATGCGCCCCTTATGGATTTGCTGCGCGAGAAGGGGAAAAGCGTGGCGGCGGACAATGATTTCGTGCATCGAAACGAACATTCCATAGAGTTTCAGCTCATCTTTCTGCAGCACATCCTCGGCGGGCAGGCATTCACAATAGCGCCAGTCTTGTGCGGCTCGCTGCTTTACGGGCTTCCGGAATACAGCCGCCAGGCCTTTTTGGATACAGCAGGGGGCATGCTGGAAATCCTGCGGGCGGCGGTCATGGAACCGGGTATGAAAACCCTGGTTGTGGCGGGAGTGGATTTCTCGCACGTGGGCCCGAAATTCGGTCATGAAAACAGCGCCAAAGACATGGAAGAGGCGACCCGCATGCACGACAGGACATTGTTGGGGCGCTTATGCGCGCTGGATGCCGATGGATTTTGGCAAGAGTCCGCGCGGGTCCGGGACAAATACAATGTCTGCGGTTTTTCCGCTCTGGCCACCATGTTGGAGATACTGCCCCCGTGTGTGGGGCGTGAACTGGGATATGAATTGTGGCACGAAGCGCCTACGGCTTCCGCTGTAAGCTATGCTGCCGCTGTTTTTGAAGATTAGCGCGTTTTCGCCTTTGGATAAGGCTCACCCCTGACACAATGTTTATTGTTTCAGGGAAATGCATAAGAGCATCTATACGTTATCAAAGTGAAGACGCTCTAGGGAATTGTAATACCATTTCCCATTTCTAAATTAATTTATGAAAATTTCCGGGGGGAAACCAGCTCTGCTATCTTCATCCCTAAGGCGCGATACGACCGCGCCCAAGGGCTGAAGTTTTTGAAAAGGTTCTCCCCCCGAAGGCACTTTCGGAGTAAAGGAAATAAACACATCCAATAAATTGGTCGCGTATTGCAAGGTCCGTGCGCTGTGCGCCGTGTGGGCACGATGCGGCGTATTAAGCCTTGACTGCTTCACCAGTGAGTGGCATAAAAGACGTTTCCAGCAGATATGCTGCGGGAGCCGGGCGGCAGGAGCGTCGCAAACCCCGTCAGGTCCGAGAGGAAGCAGCGGTAGCGGTTGCTCTTGGGTGTCCGGCTCCCATAAGGGCTCAGGGCTTAGGTCCTGAGCCCTTACTGGTTTTTGCGGTATCCATCATCGTTTTCTTGTGCCCCAGCCCGTAAGCACGATCCTTTCCGCCTGCATGACAACCACCAGAATGTTTCTGACGGCCAGAGTAGAATCCGTATTATCGGGTGGTGATAAAAAAGAATGTGGTTATTTCCTTTACTCCGAAAGTGCCTTCGAGGGGAAACCTTTCTGTAGAAAGGTTCTCCCCCCGAACCCCCCTTCCAAAGACTTA
>CAZFCK010000154.1:0-11134 GCA_964517355.1 uncultured Desulfovibrionaceae bacterium
ACAATTGAAAATTGTTTCAGGGGAGAGCCTTGTTTCAAGGCGAAAATGCGCTAACAGTCGTATATTTCGACCCCACTTCGCCCTGGTTCCCTTTCAGGCGTGGCGCATCTACCCATTCGCGCATCGAGCCCCCAATGATGCTTCCTCCGCGCGCGCTCCTGTGGCCGCTTCAGTTTTCGCCCCAAAAATTATGAAACTTGTCATCAAACTATGTGTGGACCGTCACGCCGCTGACAACTCGCGGGCATAGACGGGAAGCGTTCGGCGACATCCTGGGGTTCATCTTGGTCACGACCACACGCATAACCGGGGCAACGCGGCAGCCATGCGCACCACACAGTTGACAACGGACACCATAAAACTTGCGAAAGTTTGTACGCGGCAATGCGACAGGCGTTGCCCCGCCGCTGCAACGGGTTCCCCGACGAACCCTTCTCTTTTGCAATCGCTCAACCCTGCAGCATCGATAGGGGTGAATCATGAGAATTGATCTTCACGTGCATTCAAAATTCTCCTCCAAGCCCTCCCAATGGTTCCTGCAAAAGCTCGGCTGCCCGGAAAGTTTCGTGGAACCCGAGACTCTTTACAACCTGGCCAAGGGCAAAGGCATGGACATGGTCACCATCAGCGACCACAACACCATTGAAGGCGCGCTCTCCATCGCGCACCTGCCGGACACGTTCATCAGCGAGGAAATCACCACTTTTTTCCCTGAAGACAATTGCAAAGTGCATATTCTGGCGTGGGACATTCATCAGGGCATCCACGACGACGTGCAGCATCTCAGATACAACATTTATGACCTTGCCGCGTACTTACGGGAGAATCACATTCGCCATGGAGTGGCGCACCCGCTTTACGCCTGCAACGACAAGCTGACGCCGGACCATTTGGAAAAACTGCTGCTCATGTTCCAGGTCTTCGAGATCAACGGCACCCGCGACGGAATGCAAAACAACCACTTGCGAAAAATCCTCGCCCTGCTGGACCAGAAAACCATTAGCCGCCTGGCCAACAAGCACAATCTCCCCCCGGTTGGCCGCGTGCCCTGGAGGAAAAGCGTCACCGGCGGATCGGACGACCACAGCGGACTCAATATCGCGCGCATCCACACTGAAGTCTCCGAGGTCACAACACTGTATGAATTTTTCCAGGGCATAGCGTGGGGCGAATCCCGCGCCAGGGGACAACACGCCTCTCCATTGACCATGGCCCATAATCTTTACGGTATTGGATTTCAATTTTTCAAGGAAAAAGCTGGGTTGCAATCAAAAGTCAATAAGGACCGCTTCCTCAAGTTTCTTGATCTTTCCCTGGCGCCCGAATCTCCGGACCCCGCTGGACTTACCGGTCTGCTGACCAAAATGCAGGCGGCCGTACACCACGCGGGCATCTTCAAAAAAGGCTCCAGCCTGCCCGAAAAACCGGCGTCTTTGTTCAAAACCCTTGCCGAACAGGTTTTCCAAGACGATCCGTCATTGCTTGAACGCGCGCGCCAAAAGCCCGAGCATCACCACGAGCGGGAGGAACGCTGGTTCGAATTCACCAACCGCACCGCGCACCGCGTGCTCGCCCACTACGCCGAGCGCTTGCTGGACAGCGTCACCAGCGCGAACCTCTTCGACATTTTTCAGACCGTAGCCTCGTCCGGCGCCTTGTACACCGCGCTCTCGCCTTATTTCGTGGCCTATACCCTGTTCACAAAAGACCGCGCGTTCTGCCGCCAGGCTCTCGAGCGTCTCAAAGAGGTCCGCCGGGGCATGCCGCGCACTGCCAACCACGAAAAAGCATTCCGGTTGGCGCATTTCACGGATACCTACTGCGACACCAACGGCGTGGCCATCACCTTGCATGAACACATCCGCCTGGCGGAGCAGTCCGGAGACAAGGATTTCACCGTCATCACCTGCCATCCCGGCGAACAGGAACAGACGCGGCATCTGAAGACCTTCGCCCCCATCGGGAAATACGACCTGCCCGAGTATCCGGAACTGAAACTTCTGTATCCCCCGGTATTAGACATGCTGCGCTATGTCTATGAAACCGGATTCACTCACGTGCATGTGGCCACCCCCGGCCCTGTGGGACTGACCGGCATGCTCGTGGCGCGCCTGCTCAAGCTGCCTATCGCGGGTACCTACCATACCGCCCTGCCGCAATACGCGGGCAAGCTCACGGGCGATCACGCCATGGAAGATCTCATGTGGCGGTTCATGGTCTGGTTCAACAACGAGCTGGACGTCGTCTATACCCCGTCCGACGTTATCGGCGCGGAACTCGCGTCTAAAGGCGTGCAGCGGCACAAGTTGCGCACATACCCCAGAGGCGTGGACATCAAACATTTCACTCCGTCCAAACGCAACGGCTTTTTCAAGCGCTACAGCCTCAACGGCGGACCGAAGATGCTCTACGTGGGGCGCATCTCAAAAGAAAAAAACATGCAACAGCTTGAAGAAGTCATCCGTATAACGACCGCCGCCATTCCCACTCTGAATGCCATTCTGGTGGGAGACGGCCCCTACCGCCAAGAAATGCAGGCCAACCTGCAAGGCCATAACTGCACCTTCACCGGACTGCTCCAAGGCGAAGACCTGGCCCAGGCCTATGCCTCGTCCGATATCTTTGTCTTCCCCAGCACCACGGACACCTTCGGCAAAGTGGTGCTTGAAGCCCAGGCCTCTGGATTGCCGGTCATCGTCACAGACCAGGGCGGCCCCCAGGAAAACATGGTCCATGGCGAAACAGGAATCGTGGCGCCCGGAGACGACCCCCAGGCCTTTGCGCAAGCCGTCATCGAGCTTTTCAGCAACCCAGACCTCCTGCGCCGTATGGGGAAAAACGCCTGCGAAGCCATGACGCACCGCTCCCTGGAACAATGCTTCGAACAAACCTGGCAACTGTATGCAACCAATTAAGGTGTGTTGCGACAAGGCGAATAGCGACGCGACACGCAACATGCAAACAGCCAGATTATAACACGCCATGCAGATATCCAATCCTCTTTACACCGTAGGCACCATGCTCACGCTCCTGAAGGGGCGCCTGCCCGGACAAGTCGTGTTACAATATACCGACCGCTGCAACGCGCACTGCGCCCAGTGCGGCATGCGCGCCGGCAACCCCATGCAACGCGCAACAATGGACCCGGACGACGTACGCCGGCTCATCGACGCCATGGCGCAACGGGGTGTGCAAGCCCTGTCCTTTACCGGAGGGGAACCCCTGCTCTGTATCGACCAAATCGCGCCGTTGCTCCATTACGCGGGGCAAGCAGGCATCCGCTTCCTGCGCACCGGCACCAACGGCTATGTGTTCAGAGGTCACGACCGGCCTGATTTCACGCAACGCATGGAACATCTGGCCTCGCTCCTCGCCGGCACGCCGCTCAAAACCTTCTGGATCAGCATAGATTCAGCCGTATCCGCCCTGCACGAACAAAACAGGGGGCTGCCGGGCGTCGTGGAAGGCATCCGCAAGGCCCTGCCCATATTCCACGCCCACGGACTCTATCCTTCCGCAAATCTGGGCATCAACCGGCACACAGGGGGCGACGGCGCCAAGGCCCTGCCCCTTTTGCCTCCCGACGCCGGCAGCGCACACAGGGACGCCTTCCGCACCGCCGCGTGCGAAGCCTTTTCCCGCTTTTACACGTTTGCCGCCGAGCTGGGATTCACCATTGTCAACGCCTGCTACCCCATGAGTACCGAGCCGGAATTAACGGAACAAAAAGCCGTATACGCCGCAACCGCGGACGATACGTTCATCAGCTTCAGCCATGCCGAAAAAATCGAATTGTTCCGCGCTCTCTATGAAACCATACCCCGATTCCGGAGCACACTGCGCATTTTCACCCCCCGTAGCGCACTGCTCGCCCTCATGCGCCAATACCTGAAACGACAGGGTTATACCCGCTGCCGGGGGGGCATCGATTTCTTCTTTATCGACGCCAAGGAAATGGACACGTATCCCTGCGGCTATCGCGGAGGTGAAAATATGGGGAAATTCTGGGATCTGGACCTGGACGGCCTGGAATCGACTCCGCATTGCGATAAATGCGACTGGGAATGCTTCCGCGACCCCTCGGAATTGCTTGCGCCTTTCGCCGGAGGCTTGCGGCATCCGCTTTCCACATTGCGCCGTCTGGCCACGGACGGCGAAATGCGCCGGGTCTGGCTCCAGGACCTGCGCTATTACCGCGCCTGCGACTATTTCGACGGCCGCACGCCCCCTGATTACGCAAAGCTCAAGCGTGCCGCACGCTGCGGCTAGAAAACAAGAAAAATTAAAGTCGCGGGCTTTCGCGCCCGCACGACGACCAGGGGAGGCCCCTGGACGCCGGAAAAACGATGATTTGATTCTTGTTTTTTATAAATACAAAAATATCCTATAATACGCTCCAAAAAGTTTTGGAGATTCTTAAGAACCTTTTTCAAAAGGTTCTTAAGCCGCCGGAGGCCTTATTTTTAAAACCGTACTAGGCATTATCAAAACGCTTTTATGTCGTTGATCAAGCGCAAGCCAGTCTGGCGGCGGCGAGATCAAACAAGGCGTGTCCCACGCTTTTACATATCACGGGGCGTCCATTTTCCGGTTCCGGCCGCTCTCCGTCCAAAACGTCTTCCAACGGCGTGACATCCTGAGGCGTCAGGCCTGCGCGAATCACGTCGCCCGCTTCATGCAGGGCGCCTTCCAGGGTATCGACAAAAACACGCCCCCGCCGCATAAGCGTCTCCGGAAGCTCCGCCATGGCCGGAGTAAACGCGCCCACAGCCGCGATAAAGACGTTTCCCCGCAGCAACGCCGCCTGTTCCTCGCTGAACACGGGCTCGCCGCTTGTTGTGGCGGTAATGACGATCTCCGCGGTCTGCATGGCTGCATCGAGAGCTTCCGGCGTGTTTTCCACTGCCCGGGCGTCCACTTGCAGCTCCCGTCCGGCCCAATCCGCCATATTTCGTGCGGTTACGCCCGAACGTGATACGATGCGCACACGCCGCACGCCCATTTCTCGGACAAAGGCTTCCACATGGCCGTGGGCTTGCGCTCCAGCGCCGAAAACCAACATCTCCGCAGCGTCATTGCCACGGGGCATAAGCTTTTGCGCGGCAAACAAACTGATGGCGGCGGTACGCCGCTGGGTTAGCACCCTCCCATCGAGCAATCCGAGCCGTTCGCCGTCCGCAGTGCGCATCACCAGGACTTCGCCCTGCACGCAGGGCAATCGCGATGCCGCGTTTTCTGGATGTACGCTCACAATCTTTGTTACGGCCACGGCATCGTCCGCCGCCGGCATGAGCAGCAGCGTTCCACTCCCGCCCAGGGGCATATGCACACGCTGGGGCGCATGAACGCGGCCCAGTTTCTTCGCGCGCAGCACTTCGCCCATTGCCTCCGCCAACGCGCCATAGGGCAATAGGGAAGCCGTTTCCGTGGCATCGTACACTTGCATAACTCCTCCTATGTATGGACCTTATTCCCTGCGGGTTGCCAGTTTGCTGAAAAAGCACTACATCCATTAATGGAGCAAATCAATTTCAACAACGCATTGAAGCGGTGGGGCGAGAGAAAGCATGGCCATGCAATTAACCAAGGGTTTCGAACTGTTCACCAAAACATTTCAGGAACAATACAACATCGATGCGAACATGTTGCGCGGCGTTGCCTGGGAGGTGTGGCAAAACGAACTCAGCAAATCGGATCGCGAGGCATGGGAAAGCATGGCCGCGCCAAAACCCGAACCGCCCCTTTCTCCCACAGACAAATCCGAGGCGGTGGAAAAAACAAAATCTCCCGAACGCCCCCCTGCTTCCGAAAAAAAGCCCGCCGCCGTTTCCCCTCCGGCCCCTGAAGCCCCTGCGGAAGCACCGCCCAAACCCCGCAAAACCGAGGCCAGCGCGGCAAAGCCAAAGCCCAAGAAGCAGGTTGAGCATAAGGTCGATGTTGGGCCGCAACCCGCAAAGGATACTCCTCTCCCTGAGAAGGCCGCTGTGAACGGGAAACCGGGAAGCGAGGAAGCCTTGCATCGGGACACGCCCCCGCCTCCCGCCCAGGCGAAACCAGCGGAACCTGAAAAGAAAAGGCCGGAAGCCAAACCCGCGCCCGCCTCCAAACCATCCTCCCTGCACAGCACGATCACGGGAAAAATCGCCGGACTTCTGAAGATGCGCGGAAGTGAAACTCCCGCGAAGAAGGAACCCGCTCAACCGGCCCCTCAGCCAGAGCCCAAACCAGCCTCGCAACGTACCAGAGAAGCGGCTCCCAGGGAGACCGTTGCGCCTTCTCCGCATCAAACTGCTGCTATGCGGCCTGCGGAACCAGCCCCTCCCGCGGCTCCTGTGCCGCCCCAAAAAAAGGAGGAGGCCTTAGCCGAACCCGCCACACAGGTAAAAGCCGCAGATCAAGCGCCCGAGGTGGTTGAGCTTCAGGAAAGCCCCCCCGCTCCCCCTCCGGTGGAAGCGGTGAAACCTTCCGCGCCTCTCGCGAGCGAAGCTGAAGCCTCGCCGGAAGCCAGCGCGTCTGAGACTCCGGATGTTGCACAAGAGGCATCGCGGCCTGCCGCTCCGCCGGAGGAACCGCCGCGCCCCGCTGTGGAGGATACGGCGCCAATCATTCTCGCTCCCGAGTTGATCGTGGAGAGTCCCGCCCCGGAGCCGTCGGTTCAGGAACCCCGTGAGATGGGAGCCCAAACGCCCCCTGAGGAAGCGGCAACGCCTTCAGTCGCGCCCCAGCCTTCCTCTGAGGAAGGCGATGCGACGCATGCCCCCGTGTCTGCCGGTGTCCCGCCTCAACCGGAGGCAGATGAACGGGAAAAGCCGCCCATGGCGGAACATGCCCAGGAATCCGCACGGCCAGAAGAAGACGAGGTGGAACAGGCGGAAGCGGTTGCTGCGGAGGAGTTCGCCCCCGCGCTGGAAACACCGCATGAGCCAACGGACGGCAATCACGTCGATAGCGCGGAGGAATCCAAGGACACGTCATCCCTGCTTTTGGACATGGATGAGGTTATTGACGTTGAAGACACGGCATCCCGGTTTTTCGACGACCTGCCGAACGAATCGCCAACGGAAGAGCCTGTTCCCGATGTTACCGAAATCCTGGAAGTGGAACCGATTGAAATCGAACCGTGGGATGAGGAAGACAAGGAGGAGACCGTTCCGGAAGCCATAGGCCCCATGCCGGGGCGCAGCGCCGCGGAACGGGCCCTGGCGCGATTCAGGGCCATGGCCCAGGAGGAGGAAGACGATCTCCTGTCCCCCGATTTTCTTGTGGACGAACCCGACGTTGAAAGTCTGCACAGCGCCCGCCAAGAGGCCCGGCACATCGTCGCCGAGCGCATAGCCGCCAAATCCGGGGCGCTCGCGGAAGCCCTGATCCGGCAAGCTCTTCAAGGCGACACCCTCGCCCTCAAATTATGCATGCAGCACTTGTTGCCCGAAAAGATACTGCGCAGCATGCTCCAAGCTCTAGCCGAACGCGCCATGCAACTGGGACGTGATGCGGGGCACTCTTCACTTCTGGCGCTCTTGGCCGGAAAACACGCCGCGCCTCCGCCTCCCCTTGAGCAGGCGGCCCACATGGCGGATGCAATGGTGCAACGCGCCCTGGACGGCGACCTGACCGCCATGGACATCTGCCTGCAACTCGGTGGTCCGCCGCAAGACAACAAAGGCCTTGTTGAGCCGCTGTCGGAAAAACTGCTGCACAGGGCTCTCAAGGGAGATATCCTGCTGTTGGCGCTTTTTCTTGAGCGTTTGAGCCCTATTGAACTGTCAGAAGAAGATGCGGCGCATCTTGAAGAGGCGCTGCTGGAAAAATGCCTCCAGGGCGATGAGACAGCCCTTAAAGCGTGCCTGGCAAGCCTGCTGCAGCGATAGAACCACGCAATTTGCTCACGCCCCAGCGTTTTTGCGCCTTGGACCAAGGCCGCCGGGGAGGAACGCCCTCCTGGGCCTGGAAACATTGAAATGGCATTGCCGATAGATTATTCTATTCGCGCATCTCAAACATGAAAAGCTCCAGCATGGTGGAAACGCACCCCAAGGCTTACCTCTCGCACCAATCTCTTAAAAAGATCACGGCATATTTTCGTTTGTCACATGTTCTTCAACCTGACGTCGTGAACGTGTAACGCCCCCAGGGCCATATGCAACACAAAATTTATCCGCACAATCCCCATTACCCGTTTAGCAAAGGCGAGGAGGAGCATCATTATGCATAAAGTCAAATTGTTGCAGCGTATTATCATGACGCTGTGCGTGACGGTTCTGCTGTTGCCGTCCATTGTCACGGCTGAGGGCAAAACCGCCTTCTATCATGGAGCACCCGCAAAATATGTATTTTTCTTTATCGGCGATGGAATGGGTTTTCCCCAAAAAAGCGCCGCCTCACAATTTCAGGGCAAGACCCTGCTTATGGACCAGTTTCCCGCCCAGGGCGTAACCACGACCTATGCGGCAGACCGCTTCATCACCGGCTCCGCCGCCGCGGCCACCGCATTGGCTGCCGGCCAGAAAACCAACATCGGTATGCTCGGCATGACACCCGAGCAAATGGCCGTGAATTCCATGGCCGAACTGGCCAAGGAGCAGGGTAAAAAGGTCGGCATCGTGACCAGCGTCTCCATCGACCACGCCACTCCCGCCGCTTTTTACGCCCATGTGCCCAAGCGCAGCATGTACCACGAGATCGACCACGCCCTTGTTTCCAGCGGTTTCGACTTTTTCGGCGGCGGCGGTCTCAAAGACCCCGACGGCAAGCGTATGCTGAAAAAAAATCCCGACGCCAAACCATTGGGCGACGCCCTGACCAAGGCCCGGGAAAACGGCTACACAATCGTGACGGACAAGGAATCGTTCACGGCCTTGACGCCCGCCGACGGCAAAATCATCGCCTGGAACGCCTGGCTGCAGGATTCCGGCGCCCTGCCCTACGCCATAGACATGACGGAGAAGGACATCACCCTGCCTGAGTTCACCGCCAAGGCCATTGAAATGCTGGACAACGACAAGGGCTTCTTCCTCATGGTCGAAGGCGGCAAAATCGACTGGGCCTGCCACGCCAACGACGGCAGGTCCGCTGTGTCCAACACCATCGCCTTTGACCAAGCCATTGCCCAAGCCGTTGCCTTCGCTGAAAAGCACCCCGGCGAAACCATTATCGTCGTCACCGGCGACCACGAATGCGGCGGCATGACCCTGGGCTTTGCCGGCACGCAATACGAAACCTATTACAACATCCTCAACAACCAGAAGCTCTCCTTCCAGGCGTTCGACGATGAAGTTTTCAAAAACTTCACCGGCGATTTCGAAGCCCTGAAGCCCATTATCACCGAGAAGTTCGGACTGAAATTCGAAGGAGATCCGGCCCAGGACATCATGGTCCTCGCCCCCTTCCAGATTGCGCAGCTGCAGACCGCTTTTGAACGCGCCAAGGCAGGTGAAACAGAGAAACCCGCCAACGAGGAAACCCTGCTTCTTTACGGGGAATACAACCCCCTTTCCATCACCCTTACACACATCCTGAACCAGAAAGCCGGCCTCGGCTGGACATCCTACTCGCATACCGGCGTCCCCGTCGCCACCATGGCCAAAGGCGTGGGCGAGGAAATCTTCAACGGCTACTACGACAACACCGACCTGGCCTTGAAGCTCTTTTCCATCATGGGGGTGGAGCCTGTTGTGCATACCATGAAGGTCGCCGCCAACTAAGACCGTTTCCCGTTTCAAAACTAATTTTGAAAATTACCGGGGGGAAACCTGTGACAAGGTTTCCCCCCGGAGGCTCTTGCGGAGCATAAGACAAAACCGCATAAGAAAATATGCGAAGGCGAGGCCCGCATGCGGGCATCCCGCGGCGCAGGCAATCCTTGCCATGACGCGGTGTTTCCCTTCCTGACGGAGACATTATGCAACCCCCCATACGCGGTTGGCGGCGCGACGCGCTTCTTGTGCTGATCTTTGCCGCCCTATCCGTTGCCCTCCTCTTCACGCCCACGGGATTCGAAGAACGCATGCCCGCCAATTCCGTGCGCTGCAAGGGCCTGGTCCTGAAAGTGGACAACCAGAACATTCAGACATTCGGAATCGTGAAGCAGGGCGAACAGGGTGTGACGCTCAAGCTGCTCGACGGCCCCTTTTCCGGCCAGGTTGTCCACGGCATGAACCCCCTCTTGGGGCAGATGGACAAAGACAAGCTGTTCGCGCCCGGGGATCAGGCCCTTACGGTGTTGAGCCTGAACCCAAAGGGGGAAATCGCTTTCGTCTGCCCCCAGGATCATTACCGCCTGGGGTTGGAAAGCCTTTTGCTCGGGCTTTTCGCGCTGCTTCTGGTGGCCTTCGGCGGTTGGACAGGGCTCAAGGCCCTGCTCTCGTTTTTGTTCACCGCCCTCGCCCTCTGGAAGCTGCTGATTCCCCTACTGCTGCTCGGCTACAATCCGGTGCCGCTCTCTCTGGGAATCGTAGCCCTGCTTAGCGGCGCTATCATTTTTCTTGTGGCGGGAATGACGCGCCTGGGCCTTGTGGCCTTTTCAGGGGCCTTCCTGGGCGTGCTCACCAGCTGCGCCCTGGCGCTGTATTTCACGCGCGCCTTTCACCTCAACGGCGCAGTGCTGCCCTTTGCGGAAACCATGCTCTATTCCGGGTACGGGCATCTGGACCTGGCCGGTATCTTCGTGGCCGCCATCTTTCTGGCCGCATCAGGCGCTGTCATGGACCTTGCCATGGATGTGGCCGCCAGCCAGAGAGAAGTGCTTCTCACCACCCCCGGCATATCGCGCTGGCAGCTTTTCCGCTCCGGCATCAATGTGGGGCGCGCCGTTGTGGGCACCATGACCACCACCCTGCTGCTCGCCTATTCAGGAGGGTATGTTACGCTCCTCATGGCTTTCATGGCCCAGGGCGTGCCCTTGGCCAATCTCTTCAATATGGTCTTCGTTGCTTCCGAAGTGCTGAAAACCCTTGTGGGGAGTTTCGGACTGGTCACCGTGGCTCCCTTCACGGCCATGGTGGGCGCCCTTCTGTACGCCCCGCGGGCAACGGCCAAAGCGGAATAACTTTATAATGACGACTTTCGGGCTCAATGAATAAAAGAATAAAGTCGCGGGCTTTCGCGCCCGCACGACGACCAGGGGAGGCCCCTG
>CAZFCK010000155.1:0-11101 GCA_964517355.1 uncultured Desulfovibrionaceae bacterium
GTTCCAGGGAAATGCATAAGAGCATCTAGCGCTTTTCAAGCGTTACATGCTCTAACGGCGTAGCCGATATGAGAACGTGTTATCCCAATAAATGAAACGCTGGGAGCATTTCAAGAACCTAATCAATAGGCCAATCTGCCGAGGGACTTGAGTATGAGCGTACAGCCCATGGCGAACATGCCCGCCAGCCCCATGCCGCAGGAAAAACCCGCGAGCAGGACAGGGGCGTATTGGCGCCACATGGCGCCGTAGCGTTTGTAAAAGTAGAAACGACCCACAAGCGCGCCGAGCAGCTCCAGGATCATGCCGTGGGGTGTGCTCTGCCCCAGTCCGCGGACAACGCCGTAAATCAGCAGCACCGGAAGGCCGAAAACGGCGAGCAGCATATAGGTACCCAGGCCGAAGACCAGCCCGGCGCCCACAAAATTGCCGTTGAGCGCCTGGTAAAACAGGGAATCGCCCTCAAGTGTCGAGGTCTGCATGAGCAGGGAGTTGAGCGCCTGCAAGTGCCAGATTTCCTGCGCATAGGGAAAGGCCGAGGACGGGATGGGAGCCAGACGCCACAGGAATTGCGAAAAAATGAGCGAGGCTATCATGACCACGGGAAAGACCACGATCTCGGCCTTGATGATGCCGCGCAGGCTCGTTCCCGTCAATTCGATCTGCCGGAACTGCACCGTCGCCTCGCCGTAATTGTGTATCGGGATGGGCGCGTACCAGATTTCTATGCCCTGGTAGCCGAAATATTTCGCGCCGGCGATGAACGAGGCCTCGCGCACCAGGGGCAGGGAGATGAACTGCCCGGCGATGCCTTCCATGCGCGCGGTGATGTAGGAGACCACAGGCGTGTAGATAAAGCCGTAGATGGCGAAAAATATCCACGGAAAAGAGGGGACGAGAAACACGCACAGGCCGATGTAGGCCAGGGTGGAGACCACGTAGATGGCGATGGACAGCCAGAAATTGATGTCGCCGCGCCCCTTGGGCGGATTGAAGAGCAGGCTGAAATCAAGTTTGCCTTTGCTGCTGCGCTTGAAGGAGCGCGCCACGTGCCAGACGCCGATGACGCCGATGGCCAGGCCCAGGCCGATGCCAAAGCTCATATAAAAATCGAAATTGTTGACGAAAACAGTTTCCACAGTGGCCATGCCCTGGTGCCAGCGGTGCAGGATGCCGTTTTCGTAAAGGATGGGGTTGGCCACAAAGGTGATGATCAGTCCCAGAAAGCCGCCGATAACGGCCCAGAACGGCAGGACCATGCCGATGAAGACCAGCCCGAGGTCGAGCTGGATGCCCGTGGCAACGGCGGGGAGCACGTCTTCGGTGTGCCGCGTCAGATCCACCCAGGGGATAGGGATGAGCCGGATGGGCTCCGTAAGCAGCAGGCCGGATAACGCGGGCAGGAGCACGTAGACGCCCCCGAACACCAGGCCGATCATGCCCCCGATGGAGAATACGCGCCATTTCCAGCCGTCCTTCTTGTCCTCCGTGGATTCCGCCAGGGCCATGGTGCCCAGCGCGCCCACAGGCGCCATGGGGAATGGCAGTTTTTCCACGTCCGACGTGAGGCGGTACAGGGCGTAGCCCAGGCCGAAATGGTCGACGCGCTGGATGAGCTGGGCGCCGACGAGCAAGAGGATCGGGACGAGCCAGTCCCGGTGGAAAAAGGTGCGCTCCAGGATGGAATCCGACGTGGGAGCGGGGGCGACCCAGGTGGGGATGAATTCCACGAGGCCGAGCATTTTCGCGGCGTCGGATTGCACAAGGTACTGGCTCCAGAGCAAACCCTGGAAAGGTGAGGCCAGGGCCGCGCCGGCCATGTAATAGAGCAGGAAAATTTCCTGCTGCTTCAGTTCCGTGTAGGAGCGCTTGGCGATTTCAGCAAAAAGGATGATCGTCACCCAGCGGGCCGCGGGGCCGATGCCCTGGCCGATGACGAGCTGCAGATACATGGAGCCGGGCATCATCAAAAAGCCGATGAACACGGCGCCGACAATGGTTTTCCAATCGAAACCCTCCTCGAACCGCTCGGGCGGTTGGAGGAGATTTCTATATTCGTTGAGTTCCTTGTCTTCGTACATGCTCGCTCACGTGCGTATGGTTGTGCTGGTTGGTGCCGTTGCCCCCGTCATATGGGGAATACCTGGAAACTCGATCCCGTGAAGAGCCCCACAAGAGCCCAGATGCCGCCCATGAGAAAGTCACCCATGATCAGGCCGATGAAAAACAGGCGGAGTTTACGGAAAAGCGCGGTGCCGCCGTAATGCAGACTGAGGTGGTTACAGGCCCAGCCCACGAGAAAGCTGAACCACAGGATGCGCATGCCGAAGCCGTAGGCCGCGAGATAGCCCAAGGGGTGCAGCGGCCACCAACTGAAGCGGTAATAGCAGAAGGTCAGCACGAGCATGACCAGGGCGCCGACACCGGCGAAGCTCAGAATCCAGGGGTTTGGGTCCGTGGGCGCGTCGATCAGTTTTTGCGCGTTCTCGTACACGGCCAGCGTGGATTGCGTGGCCCAATCCATTTTCATTTCGCGCAAGCCGATTTTGTGCCCCATCAGGAGAATGGTCAGGAAGGCCACCACAACGGCCGCCACGAGGATCGCTCCGATGGCCGCGAGCAGCAAACGCTGGTTGCGCGCGCGTTCGCTTATTTTCGCGCCGTGGAAGAGCGAGGGCATGAGCGCTTCGCGCACGTCCAGAAAAAGGACTTTCTGCATGACCACGGAGGCCAGCAGTCCGGTCGTTCCCAGAAAGCGCGAACCGAACATGCCCGTGAGCCCGTCCGTGGGGGCGGCGGTGATGGTGAAATAGGGCAACCCTCCCTGGCACACGATGCGGCTGACCACCAGCATGACCATGAAGAAAAGCAGGGGCAGCAGTACCGCGGCAACAGGCGGTAGGCCGAACCACCAGCAGCCGCCCATGAGTAGGGCCAGCCCGAGGACCACGCCCCACAAGGCCCAGGAGGGGGGGAGCCACTCGCCGTGATGCTCCGTGGCGTCGCCGCGGTGTATCGCGGGCCGTTTGCCAAGAGCCGCGCGGAGCGCGTTCATGAGATGGAACCGCGCCAGAAAAATCAGGAACAGGAAAAACACCAGGTAGGCGCCGATGCCCTGCGCCTCTTCAGGACGCACCAGAAGCGGGCCGAAGGTCACGCCCATGGCGGCTTCGGGGTACTGCATCCCGAAAATGGCCAGAATCCCGAAGAGGAGCAATCCCGCCAGGTGAAAGAACCAGAAACTGAAGGATATCTGCCGGGTGGCCAGAAAGGCGAAGCCGATGAACGCGGGCACAATGAAGATTTCCAGGTGGTAGAATCCGGAAAAAAGGCCGAATTTGGGAAAATACGGCCCCGCGAGAATCTGCGTGGGAATTTGCGGCACGGTGGGAAAATGAAAATTCAAGCCGTTTATGGTTTGCAGCGAGGCCGCCAGAAACAGGCCGCTGAGCAGGAACTTGTCGCCCAGGAGACTGCCGAGCTTTTGGTTGTCCAGGCTTTCGGCCAGGGTTTGCGGCACCTGGAGCAGAGGAAAATTGACCCGTTCGTTCACCACCCATTGCCGGCCGAAGAGGTTCACCATGCAGAGCATGATGCCGTAGCACAGCAGGATGAATCCCCCCCAGGCGCATAGCGGCTGCAGCCACACGCCCCAGGGAATGTTGCCGAGAACCTGGAGCCAACCCATTTCACGTCCGTTTTCAAGGCCGCCGTAGAGCAGTTCCACCGCCTTGGCGTTGTCCGGATACCAGGTCTTGGGCAGAAACGGCGCGAGTTCCTGGGTCCATTTGTAGGCGTCCTTGGCAAAGTAGATGGGCGCGGTGATGTTGATGAAGAACGTCTCCACCAGGCCGGACCAGCCTATGGCCGTGCCCAGGACCATCATCAGCCAGATGACGAGGATTTCCAGGCCATTGAACAAGGGGCGCAGGCGGGTGACGCGGGCGGCGAAGGCCACAAGCACCAGGAGCCAGGTGGTGATGAAAAAGGGGGCCATGGGAAAATGCCCCCCGCCGAGTTGGGTATTGTTCAGGTAGGCGTTGTTGTACGGGCTGAAAAGGCAGAGCAACAGCCCGAGGCCCAGGCCGGCGAAGATGGCGCGTAACCGGAGACGCGAGGTGCTGGCTGCCGTCATGAGCGGTCTCCGCGCTCATGGGATGCGGTGTTCGTGTCCATGAATTCTGTCTCATAGCGGTCTTTGGCTTCCGTATCCAGCGAACGCCAGGTCAGAAGCTGCTTGCGCAGGTCGTTGATGAAATTGCGGTTGAGATTGTACCACACGGTGTGTTCGCCGGCCTCGCGGTACAGACGCAGCCGGATTTGCCTGAATCCTCCGTAGATATCCGAGGGGCAGAAAATGAGTTCCACGCGCTGGCGCACGCCGAAGTCGAAGGGCGCGAGCCACACGCGCAACCGCATGAGAAGGCAGGCTTCCTGGTCAAAAAGGCTTTGCCCTATGGGCAGGTCGTCGGGAAGGTCGCGCCGCGCGGTCTCTTGCGCCGTCAGGGTGCCGCAGGCGATGTTGTCCGTGGAAAAAAGGCCGTGGGACACGTCGCGGTGCGCGTCGTAGTATTCGGATAAAAAGCCCCCCGCGCAGGCCTGTTCATTGACCTTGATCAGAAAGGGCAGTGTGGTGTCTATGATGTCGCCGGTGGCAGCAGGCATGGTCCAGGAGCGGTTGACGTCGGGTATGGCGATGTTGGCCGCCACCCGGGAGGGGTAGATGGCCGAAAGCAGCACCACGCCGATGACCAGCACCATGGCTCCCACTCCGGCAAGGGAGGAATAGTTCGCGGTCATGCCGGCCCACAAGGGGGTTCCGGCCAGCACGACGGCCGCGGCCTGGGCCACCAGATACCCCACGACCACGCTGAGCACGGCAAAGGCCAGGGACTCGGCCACAAAGAGAAAGGACACATGCGATGGGGCGAGTCCCACGGAGGTATAGACCGCTATCTCACGTTTGCGTTCGTACACGCTGCCGATCATGGTGTTGAGCACGATGAGCGCGGATATGACCAGGGGAATGAGGATGTTGGCCATGCCGCTGTAGCGGAAGGTGTTGGCGGAATAGTAAACGCTGGTGCCGGAATCCGTGCCTCTGAACAGCAGCAGGCCGAAACGCGCGCCCAGCTCTTCCTGGGACAGGGTGCGTTCCTCTTCCGGTGAGAGCTTCAGGGCCATGGCCTTGAGCCGCCCCCCGCCGGCGAGCCAGCCGCCGCAGCCGCCGAGGGCCAGCAGCGTTTGGGAGGGCACGATGATGGTCTGGCCGGACGGAATGTGCTGATACCGGCTTTCATAGGCCGCCACGTCTTCGCCCAGTTCAATGGCTTCGGCCTCCACGTCGCTCAGCTGGGTGTCGGCTTCGGAAGGATAGATGATGGGCGTCATGGCTTCGCCGTCGAGGTCCGTATGCTGTTCCAGGGCCTTGTCGCCGATGATGCCGGCCAGGGTGAAGGTCATGCCCCAGATGTCCACATGATCGCCCGGCGAGGCGCCGATGCCGGCGGCCATGGTTTGCGGCAGGATTATTTCATACTGCGCGTCCTTGGCCAGCCAGCGGCCGGCCACCAGGGTCTTGTCCAGGTTCGTGACCTGGGGTTCCAGGTACGAGAGGCCGAGAATGCCCCTGGCGAACTCTTCCTTGTCCTTGAACTGCACGGGCACGATGGGGGAGCGGGTCTTGTCCTTTATCTCGAACCAGACGCGCGGCGCCACCACGCCCTGGTCGCCGAGCATGGAGCGCACCACCTGCAAGGCTTCGGGGGGCAGATCCAGCCAGTTGAAGGCTTTCATGAACAGCCCCTTGTAGGAGGCGCTGTCGTCGAAACTGCTCCAGCCGCTTTGCTGCACGCTTTTCACCGCCGTGAAGTTCATGATGGTGAAGGTCAGGATGATCAAAGTGACGCAGGTGAGGGCGGTACGTATGGGGCGGCGTCTGAGGTTGCTCACGCCCAGGACGAACGCCGCGCCGAACGCCGCGGATTTGCTGAGGTCGGTGAGCTTGAAGTGGCGGGAGCGCTGTTGCAGCTCCTTCATCTCCCGCTCGAAGCGCAGGAAAATGATCAGTGAGACCAGCAGTGAAAGCCCCAGGATAAAAAAGGCCAGGATGACGATCATGGGGCTGTAGGTGAGCTGGAACGCTGGGTGCACCACATAGATCACGGCGATGATGCCCACCAGAAAGCTGAGAAAGGCGATGATGCGTTTGTGGATGCTGGAAAACGCGAAGATCAGGCGCTCCAGGCAATAGGCGAAGGGCACGAACAGGGCGATGTAGAAAAGCACGCCGCTGAGCACGTCCTTTTGTGTTTTTTCCACCTCGGTGTAGACCTGGCCGGCAATGGCCAGAGACTCCCGCCCCTTTTCCATGAACTTGTCCCATTGGCGCTGGGCGCGGTGCCGGCTGGCCTGGTCCAGTGCCTCCTGCCCTTCATGAGCCAGACGCCACAGGCGTTGGTTCACGATGCCGCGCTCCTCCAGCCCGCGTATGCGCGGCGTGAGGAGGTTCCACATGTCCGAGGCGGCCTGGAATTCGGTATAGGCCAGTTTGGGCCATTTGTTGATGACGAAACCGGCGCCTTGCGGGTTTTTCCGCGTGCCGTTGAGCAGCAGGACCTTGCGCTCGAGGTAGGTGTCCGAAAGCGTGAGCTTGTAGGGCGTGCCCGGTTCCAGAAACACGGAGAACAGCGTGGAGGAGCGGGTGTCCAGACGGCTGTACCAATAGCGCAGAGGTTCGGCTTCGGTGCGGCCGTCGATCAGGTTGGGGTAGATGAGATAGTTGAACGTCCTGGGCTCGAAGGCGTTGAAGAGGGTGCTTTGCATGCATGGAAACATGACCAGGTCGGCTTCCATGACCGCACGCCGCATTTTGACCCGGTAATTGTCTTTGCCCGTGGTTGGTTTGTCCACGGCCCAGGTGGCCAGGCCCGTGTCGTCGTCTATGCGGTAGCCTTCCAGGATGGCCTTATGCACGGTGTGCTTTCTGTCGGCGAGACCGACCACGCGGAACTGCCCGGCCGTATCGACCAGAGAGTAGAAGCGCGAGGCGCCGAGATAGGTGAGGAACACGCTGCCCGTGGCGGGTTTGTCCGGGAAGAGCTGCCCGTGGCGCAAGAGGTTTGCGCGGCAGAACAGGCTGGCGAATCCGCTTTTGAAGCGTTTGCCCACGTCCGACAGCGGCGCGGAGGCGACGGCGCGCACAAGCGGCGCGAGCAGGGCGTATTGGCGCTCCAGATAGACGGGGTCCACAAGCGCGGGCTGGTCGTCGGGCGTGCCCCACAATATGCGGGCGTCCTGGATCGTGACCAGGCTCAGGCTCGGATAACCGGCCAAAGCGCCGGGCTCGCCATTCAGCTGCGGGCGGTCGGGAAGATAGCTCTGCCAGTTGCGCAATTTGCTCGGACGCAGGGTGTCCTTGAAAAGGCCGCCGATGTCGGGCGGGAGCGTTGCCGCGGTGTTGCCGAGCAGGTCGTCCAGGGGCGCGAAGAAGCGGGTGCGGTTGATGTTCGCGTTCAGGTCGTAAAGCCAGCCTTTGTCAAAGGCGCCGAGTCCGTCGCCGTGCGAGGAAAGATGCAGGCTGACCATGGCCGCAATGGTGTGGGAGTCGGCCAGGTCGCGCAGGGCCAGGCTGCTTTGCAGGGAATCCCGCTGCCGGGCGGCATCCTCGGCGATGCTTTGCTGTTCCGCGCGGGCGTCGGCCAGGAGCGCGTCCAGCAGTTCCTTTTCATCGGGCGTGATTTTTTCGGCGGCGCGGGCCGATTCCACCCAGGCCACCCGGCGCAAGCGGTTGCGCTGGTCGGCCAGGTGACGGATGCGTTCGGTATCGGGCTCTTGTTGCAGCCGTAGCTTGATGAGTTCCGTATTGACCGCTTCGAGCCGGGATTTGATCACCGAGCGCAACGCGCTCCGCATGTGCTCCACGTCGTCTTGCATCAAGGTGTGCGCCGTGCTCAACGGATCGTTAGGGGCGAGCAGGGTTATGGTGCGGGTGGCCTGTTCGAGCCGGTTGACCTGCTTGTCGAGCAACGCGGCAAGGCTGTCGCGTTCGGCGGTGAGCGCCCAGACCACTTCTCGCATGCCGGCGACGTCCCGGGCGTGGCCGCTTGTGGCCAACAGCAGCACGGAGCGCTTTGGGGGATTGCGGGAGAAATCGTCGGCAAGTTGGAGCAGCGTGGCGATGGAGGATGCTTCGTCAGCCCCTGGCGAGGCGCCGGACACATAGGCCGTGCTGTCGTAAAAGGCGTCGAGCACGAGCAGCTCCTTGGCCAGTTCGGGATCTGTGCCGGGTATGAGGCAATAGATGTTTTCCGTGACCACGTTGCGCCAGGCAATGGAGCTTGCCAGGCGTACGGTGGAGGCGCTTCCATCGCCGGAGAGCGCGTTCAGGTCGCCGAAGAACGCTTCGGCGCGGCTTTTACGCATCCAGAAGCGGGGAAAATCTATGGGCGTGAGTTCGGTTTTTTGTTCGTACAGGCCCCTGCTCGCGGATTGCGCTCCGTCCTGAGCGATGAAGATAAGGGCCTTTGCGCCCAGCAGCGCCGCGTTTTGCCAGTTTTTGCCGGATTCCATGTCCATGAGCACGATAGCGTCCTGGACATCCATGTCGTTGAAATCCCGCAAGCGGCCTTGCCCCGCATAGAGTACCCGGCCTTCCAGCCCGGGCTCGGGGATGGCGCCGGTGGAGAGGGCGTTGAGCAGCAAGGGGCGTATTTGCTCCGAGCGGTCCTGCAGCTGGATGCTGCTGGCGGTGTTGCTGATCACGGGCACCAGAAAGCTTTGCGCGCCGGTAACGGCTGTTGTGCCGGACGGGGAGGGCGCGAGGGAGCGCGCGACGGCCTCAAAGGCCTGTTTGATGTGCCGCGCGGCCTCTTGGTTGCCTTCGCTGCCCACGTTGCGGTCGCCGAGCGCGACAAGTTCTTGGATTTGTTCGATGATCGGCGCGCATTGCGCGTAGCCTGCGGACAAGACGAAATACAGGAGCAGAATGAATGAAACCGGACCGCGGCGTGGCATGGCTAGGCTATCCCCTGGGGCTGCTGTGCGGCCGGCTCTTTGTCTCCGATGCCGCCCACGGTGATGTCGAGTTCGTCGCGACGCTCAACCTTGTCCACGCGGCCATCGCGAATCCAGATGACGCGATCCGAGACGTTAAGCATTTTATAGTCGTGGGTGGCGGAGATGATGGTCACGCCGCGCTCCACGGAAAGGTGCTTGAGCAGATCGATGATCTCTTCGCCGGTGCTCAGGTCGAGGTTGCCGGTGGGTTCGTCGGCCAGAACGATGGAGGGGTCGTTGGCCAGAGAGCGGGCCACGGCGACGCGCTGTTGCTGTCCGCCGGAGAGTTCCAGGGGTTTGTGCTGGAAACGTTCGCCCAGCCCGACGAGCTTGAGGAGTTCGATGCCCTTTTCCACGGCGTCCTCGCTGTTCATGCCGGCAAAGGTCATGGGCAGGGTCACGTTCTCCAGGGCGGTCATCACCGGGATCAGGTTGAATGTCTGGAAGATGTAGCCGATCTTGCGGTTGCGCAGCCAGGCCAGCTCGTAAGCGTCGAGCTGCGAGATGTCCACTTCATCGATAAAGACCTTGCCGTCCGAAGGCTTGTCCAATCCGCCGATCATGTTGAAGAGCGTGCTCTTGCCCGATCCGGAAGGCCCCATGATGGAAATGTATTCCCCGGAGTAGATTTCAAGATCCACGCCTTTGAGAGCCTGCACGTCTATCTTGCCCATGCGGAAACTTTTTGTGACGCCGATGACGCGGACTATGGTGTGTCGTTCGTCGTGCCCGTTGCGAACCGTTTCGGCCATGTTGTTGCTCCCTTGTCTGTCGGCTGAGAATCCGTTGAGGTTAATGTTCCGCGCGCAGCGCCAGCACGGGACGCATGCGGGAGGCGACGATGGCGGGATAGAGCACGCCGGCGAGGCTGAGCGCGCATCCGGCGAACACCGCCAGTAAGAAGGATTGCGCCAGGTCCAGGAGGATAATGTCGCCCAACGCCGCGAATCCGAACCGCAAGGCCCCGAAAAAAAGGCCCACAAGGCAGCCCAGCACGGCGCCGAGAAAGGAACCGGCGAGTCCCTGCATGGCGGCTTCGAGTAAAAAGAGCCTGAGCACGAAGCGGTCCAGGGCGCCGAGACACTTCATGACGCCTATTTCGCGGAAGCGCTCCGTAACGGACATGAGTTGCGCGTTGACGATGCCCACGGCACAGACGAGCAAGGAAAGAATGACGATCCAGCGCTCCTTGGCGCTGGCGCCCACGCTGCCTTGCGCCACGTCGTAGCCGGCCTGCTGCAGGCGTTCAAGCGCGAGGCTGTCTCCATGGTGCAGCAGCCCGTTGGCCACATCCGCGCTCACGAGCACGAACGCCAGGAAGGAAACGGCGAGGATAAGGCTGCTCACCGTGATCATGGAGCGGAAAAATCTGAGCTTGAGGCTTTTATAACTGATTTCCAAAGCCTTGCCGAAAGGGAGAACGATTTGCTTGGCGATCGCCTTGCGGCCGTTGGGAAGCGTTTGTTGTGGCATATGTTTATCCAAGGGGCTCTTCGGCCCGGTGTTGCGGTGCGAGGCGGCGCGGCCGAGGGAGTACGACCCTTGGCGCGGCAGGCGTGCGGGCAGGTCCCGCCCGCGGCGTTCGACGCGCACCCTTGGCCGCGTGTCTTGCGGCCGGGGCTTTTCTGGTAAGCAGGAGCAATAAAATGCCAAACATTTTGTGCTCTGGGGAATAACTACACGATATTGCAGTTTCGTGGCAAGCGGGGCGCGCCTTGTTTTTTTATGTTGCACCATGGCCACGTCATATTATTTTGTTATGATGGGCAACGTAGAGGGACGGCTGTCCCGAGGAAAAGCATGTTGATCATGTTGCTCTTCCCGCGCTGCCCAGCTTATTCTCCTTTATGGTGCTGGGAATGGGGCAAGGTTGTTGCGAGCGGACCGTATCGGCGGGTTTTCGCCTTGAAGCAAGGCTTGAATCCGAAACGCTATCCTGTTGGACAAACGCATAGGAGCATCGAACTTTTCAAAGTTGACGACGCGACATTCTTAGCGCATTTTCGCCTTGAAACAAGGCTCTCCCCTGAAACAATTTCCAATT
>CAZFCK010000156.1:0-11091 GCA_964517355.1 uncultured Desulfovibrionaceae bacterium
CAATTGGAAATTGTTTCAGGGGAGAGCCTTGTTTCAAGGCGAAAATGCGCTAGTTCGAAAGTCGTAACCTTTTTCATAAGGTTCTTAAGCTAATGGAGGCATTCTTGTTTCAAAGCCAATGTGCTCCAACAATGAATCAAAAACACGGCCCCTTCTCCAACGCGGTTATGGAACCGCAACGACAAAAGCTTGCCGCCCCTCTTTTTGTCTGAAGCGCTGCGCCGCGGATTCGGCCTCGCTCCGCGTGGCGTAGCGCCCCACTATCACGGTATGCCATGTTTTACCGCCGGACTCCGGCCTGACGAGCACTTGCGCGGGCCACCCGTTGGCCGTAAGTCCGGCCGCGTCGTTGCTCGCGTTGTCCGCCTCCAGGTTGGCCGAAACCTGCACCACGAAGCCCGGCTCAGGCGTGGCGACACTACCGCTGTGGCGTTCTCCAACAGATTCGCTACGCACCACGACATACGCGGGACGGCCTTCACGCCGCATGAATACGCTCTTGGCCTTTTCGGCTTCAGCCACGCTGCCGTAAGTCCCCAGCCGGGCCGTGTGCCATATGCGCCCCGTACGCGGAGCGCGGTACACTCCCATTTCCGCGGGATACCCCAGGGCGCGCAGGGCCAGCACGTCCTGCTCCGCATTGGCGGCGTAGATATTCGAGGAAACAATGACATAGATCCGCTTTGCGCCTCCCGGTCCGCGAGAAGGCGCGCTTCTTGCCGTGTGCCTGTCCGCCGCGGGAACAACAGGGGCGGATGCGGTGGATGGAAATGACACACGCAGGTCCGGCGCATCCTCTTTGATTTTTTGCGGCAGGGCGTCACTTGCCGGGAGTTCAGCCGTGCGCCCGCCCACCACGTCGAAACGTTTGCCGGCCAGTTCTCGCCCCTTGTAGAATAAACGCAACGTCCAGGGGCCGGACACCCGCTCCCAGTCCGAAGTGAATTGAAAAACCGCGTCCGCGGGCTGCCCGATACACGCCGTGATATACTGCCTTTCGCTGCTCAGCGCCTCGCCCGTGACGGGATCCTGCAGCAGGGGGTGCTCCACCACAAGTTCCAACGGCACGCTGCGGCTGCCCATGGTTTCCCCTTTTGCCTGGGGTTCTCCTTGCAAGACGAACGTGAAACCGAACCCCTGCAGCAACTCGGCGCGCACAAGCCTGCTGTGGCTGCGCAACACAAAACGCCGGCCAGGGCACAACACCTCATCGTCCGGTGAAGAAAGCGGTGTGGGGCGCTCCTCGTATTGCCCCACATCACCCACGGCCACGCCCGTAATTTCAGGCAAAGGCAAGCCATCCGCCTCGCTTACGAGCCGTAAAATTTCCCTTGCCTTAAGGGGACGCAATACGGGTTCACGTTCAGCGGACATGCAGCCCGTGAAAACCAGCATGCTGATCACAAAGACAATAACGGAGGCTCTTCGCCATAGGCGCGTAGCGACATCACACAACATGGCAGCGTTCTTTACAATACTCACATCCTAAATCCCATGGCGTCCGCCAACTCCTTGCCCGGTTTATCCCCGAGAGCCGGGACCTCCATCTCCCACAACCGGTTCTGAACCGGCCACCAATCCGGCCGCAACTCAATGGCATTGGCCCGGGAAACGATATCCAGCGCGCATTCCCACTGGGGCGGCGAGGCCGCGAGCAAGTCCAGCACATGCCGCACCACGGATTCGCCCACAAGCATCCGGTCGGGATGTCCAGCGCCTGTTCGCTTGAGAAAGACTTCAAGACTGCGCACCCCGCCTGAACGCACCCCGTCATGTTCATCATTCTCAGGCAAGCCTTCACCAAGCGCATAGCGCCAGGCCATTGCGGGCCAGAGCGCCCGCCACAGGGGCTCTTGATTTTGCGTGTCCTGCGATTCCTGATAAGGGAGAAAAACATAGCCCGCCGCTGTGCGTAATCGCTCCTCCCTCCCCGCTCCGCGCAATGAAGCGACGTTCTCCGCCATAATCAAAGCCAGCGACTGAAGCTTGTTCCAAGGCAAGTCCAAAGGGGAAAAGCCTGGCGCGTCTTTCGGGCTTCCCTCCACGGGAGAAACGAAAAAACGCCCCTGCAACGGGTCCGGGCCGTTCTTTTCCCAGCGCCAGAGGTACACATCTTCCTCATGCTCGAGGGTCCAGGCCAAGGACAGGCCTCCTTCCAGCACGTCGGCGGAAGCGCCTCCCCCATTGCCGGACGTAAGCGTCTTTTCCTTTCGCAGCGACACGCGAACACCGGGCCATGCGACCTCTTCAGGCGCATCTCCAAGCGCTCGCCCCTGAAACTCCAGAGAAAGCAAGGCCTGGGCAGCAAGGCTGGCGGGATGTTCGCGCCGGGGCCGTACAAAGCTTTCATAAAGGTCTTTCCCGCTCCCGAGATCAGGAAAATTGGAGCGCGCCCCCTCCAAGACGGCTGTCAACGCGGCTTCCAGGGCCTCCACGCCCGGCCCTCCCGTGGCCTGGCTCAATTCCATGGCGCGCAAGGCATAGGTCAACCCGTTCATGGGTTCTATGCGGGATATTTCGTCAAAAAACCATGCGCAGCTGGCGAACGAGGCCAAGGCCCATTGCTGCATGCCCAATAGACGCCACGCGGCCTGGCGCTCGGCAGCGAGGAGACCGGGTTTACAATGGGCGGCCGCAAACGCTTCCTGCTCCTTACTCCCGGCCAGCACAGCCCCGTACTCCAGCAGCGCGGCCTGAGCGTCGTTGAACAACACGCCGCCGCGCTTGAAGAAATGCGCATCAAGCTCGGCTTTGAGTCCGTCCAGGGCTTCGCGCAAGGGCTTGCGCCACTTCTGGTTGAATCCGGGATGCCCCCCGGTGGTGCAGCCGCAATCGGAACGCCAGCGCTCCACGCCATGGACACAGCTCCATGAAGAGGGCTCGTGCAGCACGGCCTTCATGGTGGGGGGGCGCCCGGCAAGCCAGGTACCGAAATTGCTCAAAGCGATCTGGTCGCGGCCCTCAAAGGTTTGGGCCAATACATACGCCAGAGCCATTTCACCGAATTTGAAATGGTGCCCATACGTTTCCCCATCCGTCGCCAAGGGCAGGAGCGCGGAGGTGGCGTTGCAGCGGCTACAGAAAAAGCCGCTGATGCGCCTCCAAAAGGCTTCGCCGTCTTCAAGCAGACGTTCGAAAGCCACGGCCTGGGACAGGGCGCCGTGATAAAAAAACGCGGCGATGGAACGTCCCGACGGCAATTCCACTGAATAGGCGCGAGTCACGTCCAGAGACGATTCGTCGACGAGTATCCATTCCCCATCATTGTCCAAAGAGGCCACGGCCTTGGCCTGCCTGGGCGCCAGCACCACGAAGCGCACGCCATACCGGGCCAAGACCTCGAGACTCGCCGTATCCACCGCGGCCTCGGCGAGCCACATGCCCTCGGCCTTGCGGCCGAAGCGGGCTTCGAAATCAGCCAGCCCCCAAACGGTTTCAACTTGTTTATCCAACGGCGAAGCCAGAGGCATTATCAGGTGATGATACACCTGCGCCATGGCGTTTCCATGCCCCCAGCGTTGTACGCTTTGCCTATCTCCCGCAAGCACGCGGGCGTAGGTGTCCGGATCGCCGCGCTCCATCCAGGAAAGCAGCGTGGGGCCGAAGTTGAAACTTATCCAGGCATAGGTATTGACTATATCGGTGATTCGCCCCTCCCCGTCCATGCGTCTGGCCCAGGCGAGAGGACCGTAGCTCTCGCGGCTGATGCGTTCGTTCCAGTGCAGGCGCGGCGCGGCGCTTCCTTCGGGCAGCACCTCGCGCAGCCAAGGGTCCTCGCGGGGGGGCTGATAAAAATGTCCATGGATGCACAATGTCTTTTTCATAACTCACTCCTGCGAGCCACCCTAAACTATTTGAGATTTCGTTGGAAGAGCGCGAAGCCCGCGCCCGCTGTATTTGCTTGCAAGCAGAAAGGACATGGACCCCGTGCGGAAAATATTCTTCCGATAACGCCGCGTAAGCAAATACAAGGCCTAATGTTTTTTCAAATCCCGCCGAATGGTCGTGTGTGCAAGCGGCACAACGCTCAACGCATTGACCAGGGATGGGTATGCAAAATCCATGCGACCAGGAGGGAAGCAAAAATGGCGAGCGTCATTGCCTTGGAAGATTATCGTATGCAAAAGGAGTTGCGGAACAGGGACAAGTACCCTCCCGCACGTCAACCCCGCGTCAAAGACGCCGATATTTGGGCAAAAAACTATGCGAATTACAACGATGTCGTACACGGCATAGTCAAGATACGTCAGATTCTCGACTATCACCTCCATTATTCGGAGGATTGGAAGTATTATCTGCTGTGCCTGCTGGACTACTCATTCTCGGCATGGTCCGGACAAGGCACAGGTCCCATGATAGAGACCATAGACATTCTCAAATCATACGTGGCGGCGGAGATGCATGCGAACAACCGCAAAGACATGGGAATCGCCTTGCTATTGCTGGATCTGATCGCCAACGGCGCCAAAAAGAAGGAAAACGCCTCAAGCTGAAGCAGCTCATCGCAACTTCGTATTGGGGGTGCCTCCGGCGTACGAACCTTTTCGCAAAGTTAACTTGTTTACGCGTTAACAATTTCACCATTTTTTTCGCGGGTCCAGGGGGGGGCGCCCCCCTGGCGGGGTTTAGATCACCTCTACTGGGCTGTGTTTCTAAATTCGTTTCGAAAAGAAAATGCGCTGAGGCGGAGCCCCAACATTTCATGCAACCACCAATCGCACCGTGAACTCCGCGCCTTTTACGGTGCGGGAACGTTTCTGGCGGCGCCGCCTCTTCTGCGGCCACATTCCCGGCCGACTCGCCGCAGCCGTTGTCCACAACCCGCCACAACAACGCCCGGTAGCAAATCACACGGTCCTCTTTGACCATCGCTTTTTTTTGGCGTAGACAGCAGTATATTGAAAATTGACAGTTCACTCTGTGATTATCTGGAGAGGCGCATGGAAGACAACAGGCAATTCGACTGCGATCAGTACCTCACCTTCTCGCTTGGAAGCGAACTCTTCGGCATCAATATCGATTCAGTACGTGAAATCGTGGAAGTTCCAAATATCACGCGCATTCCCCGCACTCTGCGATTCATGCGCGGTGTGATCAACCTGCGCGGCCACGCCGTACCCGTAGTGGATTTGCGTCACAAATTCGGCATGCCTCCCACGGAACCCGGTGTGGACACCTGCGTCATTATCAGCGAAGTGATCTTGGACGACGAGACAACCCTGATCGGCGCCCTGGCGGACTCTGTGCAGGAAGTCATGGAAATCGGCACAAAGGATATAGACGAAACCCCAAAAATGGGCACGGCCATTGATCCCCGGTACATAAAGGGAATAAGCAATATCGGGAAATTATTCGTTATCATTCTTGATGTCGCAACCCTGTTCTCCCTGGGGGAGCTGACGATCTCCCACGCCGTGGAGCATGCCAAGGCCTCGTAACGTCCCGTTTCCCCTTGCCGTGACCTTGCACAATCACGCACCTTCCTTTACTATTGGTATCATGAGGCACCCTGAAAAACTCTCCTACGCATCGCCGCGGATCAATTGTTTCAGCTTGTTTGTGATGCTGCTTGTTTGTTTTTTTCTGTGCTCTTGCGGCTCCAGCCGCGTCGACCCCATTTCTCCCGATATTCACGGAGTATCCGTCACGCCGCCCCCAAGCCTGGCCGCTCCGCGCTACTACTATGAAAAGCAGGATCCCGTTACGCAAAAATGGTATGAAGCGCACGAGCTCATGCCCGGCTTCGGGCTTATGGTGTACACAAAGGAAGGCGCGCGAAAGTTGCATAAGGATAAAGAAGATCCGAAATGATCCGCCAACGCCCCACACATCCCGCGCGTCTTTTCCTGGCCTTTTGCTGTCTCGCTTTGCTGTTCGGATGCTATGCCGACAAAAGACAACAAGCGGCCCAGCATATCAGCGAGGGCAATTACGGCCTTGCGGAACCGTTGCTGCGCCAGGCCCTGCATCAGTATTCCCTGGACTACAACGCCTATCTGCAACTCGGGCAGGTCTATCTGCACACGGGGCGTCAGGAGCAGGCGCGCCTGGTTTTTCAACAAATCGCGCGCAAAAATCCCGATGCTTACGTAACCGAAGACACCAACAGCGAATTCACAGGACAGCGAGTGGCCGTGCTTGCGAACCACTATCTCGTGGAAATCGGTGAAGGTCCTCTGGCCCCGGATCTGCTGGCCGGGTCTCCCATGGACAGCCCGGACTCCGTGGAAAGTCTCGAGCGGGACATCCTCGATAACTCCGGACAAGTAGGCTATAACACCTCGCAAGACGCAACATACGCCGCCACCGAGCCGGTACTTCACGGCCCGTCCACGGGGCGGGGCTATGGCGTCCATGTGCTCTCCTTCAAGCGCGCACTGGGGGTTGAGCAAGGCAAGCAAATGCTGCTCAAACGCTTCCCCGAACTTTTTTCCGGAAAGGAATTCCGCTCCCGCCGTGTCGATCTGGGCGATCAGGGAGTTTTTCACCGGCTCATCACCGGGCCTTATGCCACCAGGGCGGAGGCTGCCCGCGTCTGCTCCACCTTGAAAACCGCCTATGGCTATTGCGAAGTGGTTGATTTTTGATTCCCCGCTGCAATGGGTTCCATGTGAAGATGCAATTTTTCCCCGCGGAATTCCTTTGCCCGCATCCTTGTTAGGCCATGTCCGATAAACAGCTGCTTCGCCCCCCCACTTCTGCCGCATGGAACATCACGCGCGCCAAAGCCGCTGTTACGGCACTGCTGCTGTTCGTTGTCCTTTTCCTCGGCTACAACAACAGCCCGAACATGTTCCTCACGGACTCCCGCTGGGCCTTGCACGTGGGCTTCAGCCTGTTGCGCGAGGGCAACGTGAACCTCGACGAGTATCATGATCAGATAACAAGCCAAAACTATTACGTCATCACGGAACACAACGGACATATGTATTGCTACATGCCCGTGACGCCGTATGTTTTGGCGACCCCGGTTCTGGCTGTCCTGCAGCATTTTTCCGAAAGCATCTGGGGATATGACCTGGCCGAAGCCATACAGCGCAAGCCCCATTACAGCGCGTCCGCGCAAAAGCTCATAGCATCGCTCATTGTCGCCGCGACAGCGGTCTGCATTTGCTATATCGCGCTCTGTGCTTCCGGCAGCTGGCAACTGGCCGTTACCGCCACCCTGCTTTTCGCATGCGGCACCTCCGCCTGGAGCGTGGCCAGCCGCGTCTTCTGGCACCACGGCCCCAGCATGCTCGCCCTGGCGGCAACATTGCTCATTTTAGAGCGGGGGCGCCATGATGATCGCCTGACGCCCTACGCTGCCCTGCCCCTGGCTCTGGCCTACGTCATCCGCCCCACAAATTGCGCATCCGTTCTGGTGTTGAGCCTGTACGTGCTCTTGCGCCATCCCCGCCGCTTTGTGGCGTTCGGACTCTGGTCCCTGCCCGTGGCTTTGCCTTTTTTCGCTTACAGCCTCGTGGTGTTCCAACAATTGCTGCCCCCATATTTCAGCGCCGGCAGGCTCACGTTCCCGGATACCATGGCTGAAGGCCTAGCCGGCAACCTTGTCAGCCCCGCACGCGGATTACTGGTCTATTCCCCTTTTTTTCTGTTTTGCCTCCATGCCGCCTGGCTGCGAATCCGCGAAAAGACCCTGAGCGGGCTTGATGTTTCGTTATGGATCATCATCGCCCTGCACACCGTGATCATCGCCTCTTTCACGGACTGGTACGGTGGGCACGGGTACGGGCCGCGCTATCTTTCCGACATGCTTCCATTCCTCATGTATCTGCTCCTGCCTTCCCTGCGAAAAATTCTGGAAGGATTACGCACCAGGGAATGCAAGAACATGGTTCTCGCGGCCGTTTTTTTGCTGCTGGCAGGATGGAGCGTTTTCGTACATTGTCGCGGCGCCACAGCCGCCGCCACATGGAAATGGAACACCTTGCCCGTCAACATCAACCAAGCGCATGAACGCCTTTGGGATTGGCGCCGACCCCAGTTTTTGGCATCCGAAAACACACTTGTGCCTGACCATGCAAAAAACGAGGAATAGCCAATGAACAACATCAGCGCGCTGATCAGACTCATGCGCCCCCATCAGCTCATCAAAAACGGCTTCGTATTCCTGCCCCTTTTTTTCGCGGGCAAGTTGTTCGAGCCTTCCGCCTTTTTCACCGCGCTGCTGGTCTTCATTGTTTTCGGCATGGTCAGTTCAGGCGTCTATGTGTTCAACGACCTGCGCGACGTGGCCGAAGACCGGGAACACCCGCGAAAAAAACACCGCCCCATCGCCTGTGGGGACGTTTCGCCTTTCGAGGCCAAATGGCTTATGGCGGCGCTCATTTCACTGGGCCTGCTACTGGCGTGGGTAATGCTCGGCCTCAACGTGCTGCTTGTGCTTTTCGGCTATCTGCTCCTGAACATCCTGTACTCCCTGGGCCTCAAGCATACCGCCGTTCTGGACATAAGCTGCATCGCCCTGGGGTTCGTTTTGCGGGTCTTTTCCGGGGCAACGGCCTGCGGCATTTATGCGAGCCATTGGATTATCCTGATGACGTTTCTCCTCGCCCTGTACCTGGCCCTCGCCAAACGCTACGACGATCTGCTGCTGGTCGCGCGCGGCGACAAAGGACGCCGCAGTCTCGACGGCTATAATCCGGAAATGGTCTCCTCGGCCATGGTCCTCATGGCCGCCGTGACCATCATTTGCTATGTCATGTACACCGTGTCGCCCGACACCATCGCCTATCACGGCACCAACAAATTATATCTGACCACGTTCTGGGTCGTGCTCGGCGTCTTGCGCTACATGCAATTGACCCTTGTCAAACATAAAAGCGGTTCTCCCACACTGGCCCTGCTGCAAGATCCGCCCCTCGGGCTGATCATCGCGGCCTGGCTGGCCAGTTTCTGGGGCGTGAAGCAGGCGGCGACCTGGTTCAGCGCATGACCCCGGAGGAATAATCATGCAACTTACAGGTTGGGGGCGATACCCCCGCATACATGCCCAGGGCACGAGCTTCGCCAACGACGGGGAACTCACTGCGGCGCTGCAACACACGGGCAAAACGCCCTGCATCGTTCACGCGCTGGGGCGCAGCTACGGCGACAGCGCACTGGCGCCCAACGCCCTGCTTTCGCGCCGCATGGACTCCATGCTGGACTTCGACGCGCAATCCGGCGTCCTGATCTGTGAAGCGGGCGTGAGCCTGGCGGACATCGTGGAAAGCATGCTCCCCAGGGGGTGGTTCCTTTCCACCACGCCCGGCACCCGCTTCGTGAGTGTGGGCGGCGCGATCGCCAGCGACGTGCATGGAAAAAACCACCATGTGCACGGCTGCTTTTCCGAATGCGTGCTCTGGATGGACCTCATGCTGCCCTCAAGCGAAGTGGTGCGCTGCGATAAAAACAAGACGCCGGAACTCTTCACCGCCACGTGCGGGGGCATGGGGCTCACAGGGGTGATCCTGCGCGCCGCCGTGCAACTCATCCGCGTGCCCGGAGCGCTCATCGAACAGACGGTCATCAAGGCGCAAAACTTGGAAAAGGTCTTCGCACTCTTTGAGGAGCACGGCGAAACCACATACTCGGTGGCCTGGATAGACTGTCTGGCGAAGGCCGGCGCCCTGGGACGCTCCCTGCTCATGCTGGGAGAGCACGCCGCCACTGCGCAGCCTCGCACCCCAGCGAAACGCAAGCTCTCCATTCCCGTGGAGTTCCCCGGCTTCGCCCTGAACAGCTACAGCGTCCGGCTCTTCAATTTCCTGTATTACAACAAGATGCGTAAAGACCGCTCCCACGGTCTTGTCGATATCGACAGCTTTTTCTATCCCCTGGACGCCATACATCACTGGAACCGCATCTACGGCAAAGGCGGCTTCACCCAATACCAGTTCGTGCTGCCCAAAGCCTCAAGCCACCGGGGCCTGCGCGCCATACTCAAGACCATCGCCGACTCGGGCATGGGCTCCTTTCTCGCGGTGCTCAAGCTCTGCGGCCCGAGCAACAACAACCTGCTCTCCTTCCCCCGCGAGGGCTATTCCCTGGCGCTGGACTTCAAGATCGAGCCTGCGCTGTTCAAGCTCCTGGACCGCCTGGACGCCATGGTCCTCGAATACGGCGGACGCATCTACCTTACCAAGGACGTTCGCATGAGCCGCGCCACTTTTGAAGCCGGCTATCCTGAAATCGAAACCTTCCGCGCCCTGCGCTCCAAGCTGGAGGCGGACGCCGTTTTTCAATCGCTGCAATCCAAACGCCTGGAGTACTGACATGCACATGCTGATTCTCGGCGCCAATTCGGATATCGCCCTGGCCGCGGCGCGCACCTTCGCGGAAAAACAAGGCGCGCATATCACACTGGCCTCACGCAATGTGGAAACTCTGGAAAAACGAGCCAACGACATCGCCTTGCGCTATCAGGTCCCCGCAAGGGCCGTGCGCTTCGACGCCCTGGACATTGCGGGACACCAGGCGTTCTACGACGCCCTGGACCCCAAACCCGACGTGGTCTTGCTCGCCTTCGGCCTGCTCACGGAGCAGCAGGAGGCGCAAAAGGATTTCCCGCAAGCGAAAGCCATGCTGGATGTCAACTATACAGGGGCGGCCAGCATCCTGGAAATCGTGGCCGCGGACTTTGAACGCAAAGGCCGCGGCTCCATCATAGCCATTGCCTCGCCCGCAGGCATGAGGGGGCGCAAAAGCAACTACTTTTACGGAGCGGCAAAAGGCGCCCTGAAAATATATCTGGGAGGCCTGCGGCACAGATTGTTCGCGGCCGGAGTTCATGTGTGCACAGTGCAGCCCGGTTTCGTGGCCACAAAGATGACGGAAGGCCTAGACCTCCCGGAAAAGCTCACCGCCACTCCGGAGCAGGTGGCAGCGGATATCCATAAGGCGTGGAAAAAGAAAAAAGACGTCGTTTATACGCGGTGGTTTTGGCGCTGGATCATGCTCATCATCGTTCACTTGCCGGGTTTTGTTTTCAAACGCAGCAACTTATAATGAAAATTTTCCAGAGAGGGAAATCAACGCCGCTTTCTTCAGCCCTAGCGCATTTTCGCCTTGAAACAAGGCTCTCCCCTGAAACAATATCCAATTGTT
>CAZFCK010000157.1:0-11044 GCA_964517355.1 uncultured Desulfovibrionaceae bacterium
CCCCCTCGCGCTCCCCCTTCCTAAACTTTGTCGCCAGACAAGTATATTTGTAACACATTGAATTTATGGGTATTTACGCCAAAAGTCTTTGAAAGGGAGGTCCGGGGGGAAAACCTAACAAGTCTTTAATCAGTGCTTCCTTAACAGTATGAAATCATGCCATTCCAGCGGATGAACACTCCGGCAACAACATGCAGCGAAATTCTTTCTCTTCCATTGCAGCACATACTGAAAAAAGATAGCATAAACCCTTAGAGCGATTATTTCCAACATCTTGTACAAGGCAAGGCATTATTATTGGCTCCAATTTTAAAAACAAAGGAAGTTCCCATGCGCACCCTGAGCATCACCATTGCCCTCCTCTGCGGTCTTCTGGCGTGCGGCGCCGTGGCGCTGGCGCAGGAAAACATGGACGTGCAGCCCGGCCAGGTTCCCAGTTTTTGCGGTATTGCCGTAGGAGAACAGGAACAGGAATACGACGCCGGAAGCGCATTTCCCTGGACATTGAAACTCATTTTCGCGGACAAGGAAACACGTAATTACCTGAGCGACGTGGAAGTGACCGTAGTGGATGAAAAAGGAACGGAATGGCTGCAAACCCTCTGTGAAGGGGCCTGGATGGTCATGGCTCTGCCTCCAGGCGTCTACAAAGTCACCAGCAACTACAACGAGCAGCCTCAGGAACGCACCATTAAGGTCCCGGGAGGCAAACTGCTGACGGAATATTATTTCTGGTAAGCATACCTACGAGAAAAGGGCGACGCGAGAGGGGAACCCCTTTTCAAAGGGTTTCCCCTCTCGCATTTCCCTTTCATAATGAATTTAGGCATACAGCCAACTCTCGGAACAAAGCGCCATTGCCGGTACAGCACATGGCACCGCTCATTTCGAAGCGGAACACTCCGTTGTCAGCCTTTGGTGCCATTTTTCACCAAGACGCATATGATCCATCAGGATGCTGTTCCACCCCGGATCCTTTTTACAATTGCTCGGCGCTCGTTTAATCAGGGAACATGCCTGGCGCATCAGGCTTTTCGCCCGACAGGAGCGCCCCTGCTCCCTGAGCAGCAGAGCCTTGCTTTCCAATTCTTCCACTTCCCAAAGGAAATCGCGGCAACTTTTTTGCTCTTTCGTGCAACGCATCTTATTGTCGGTTTCAGCGAACGCGAAAGATGACAAAAGGCACATAGATACGGCTGCAACAGCAAGACACCTCAAAACCATTGCATCATTCCTCCGCCAAATATGATTACTCTTTTTACTCCCGGGCGATGGAACGGTATGCGTTCTACGCCGGCAATACATAACGTATTGCCCTGGCAGTTCGCCATACCATAGAGCCCGCCACTCCCCGACACGGACATGCATCCATCAGTCCCCAACCGGAGAAATATCTTATGATACCATCTTCAACAAGGCAAGCTATAAAAATATGTAGTTATTTCCCTTACTCCGAAAGTGCCTTCGGGGGGAAACCTTTCTGTAGATGTGGCTATGTCCTTAACTCCGCAATGTGGGAATGACTTGTTTTTCCGAGGGGAAAACCTCTTTCAAGAACTTCAGCCCTTGAGCGCGGTTGTATCGCGCCCAAGGGCTGAAGTTTCTGAAAGTTGAAAAATAAGGAAGAAAAAAATCTTTTCCCGGCGTCCAGGGGCCTCCCCTGGTCGTCGTGCGGGCGCAAAAGCCCTCGACTTTATACGTTTTTTCATTAAGCCCGAACGTCGTATTTCGAGCGCACCGTCCTGGCGCGCTTTTCGTGTCAGCTTACCAAATGAAACAAGACGGCTAGTTTGGCATGCAGCAACACGGCTCTGACGAAGGTCGGGACAAGCATGAAGGCCATCCCGCCGACAGCAAAGGACAGCGCGATGTTCTTCAAGTTCAAGACGCCCTTTCTACGCCACATCTCCAGAAAGTACACTCCGCCCGGCAGGTAGAGCAAGGTGGCCGTCACCACGCCGGGGGAATACTCGCCGCCGAGCAGGGTGGCCGAAATGTGAATGAAGGCGTTCGCCAGCACCCACATGGCGGCGCTCATCCCGACCCACAGGTACTTGGCCGGGTTCCGGTAGTAGAGATAGCAGGCGAGGGCCAGAAAAATAAAAAAACCGGCGTTACCAATGATGTTCTGCGTCCAGTCGAAGTCGCCGAAATATTGGTTCCCCCATTCGACGAATCCGAAAATGAACTCCTCCACCATGTGCAGGGCGTAAAGGAGGCAAAAGACAAAGATGGCGCCGGGACGCATGTCCAGGAAAATTTGGTTGTTCATGGAGGCTCTCTTTGGAAGGTGTTGCCCAGTACGCAGACAATGAAATTCAGTACGCTATCACATTGTCGAAGGCAAATTCTTCACTACTGATCCATCGCCCGCGGGGCCACCTCGTGAGCGAACACACGGAAGCGATTCGCGGCGCCCCCGGATGAAGAGGCAATCCGGGCTGTCAGGTACTCGCGGGGAGCAAAACCGTAAAACAGGCTCCATGAGGAAAACGATTGGCTGCGCACACGCACCCGCCATGGGCTTCCACAATGGAGCGCACCGCAGCCAACCCCAGGCCGGTGCCTTCCACTCCTTCCGAGGCCGCACCGCGATGAAACACCTTGAAGAGTTGCGCCAAATCCTTCTTCGACAATCCGGGGCCGTCGTCCTGCACCTCGATGACAAGCCAATCGTCAGTCCCATTGCGCGCAACAAGGCGTATCCGCCCCTCAAGGGTATACTTGACGGCGTTATCCAACAAATTCACGAAGACGCGCTCCAATCTCCGTTTATCTCCCCGAACCGGAGAAAGATTCTGAACGATACTGCATTCCAGGACCAAGCCCTTTTGCCCGGCACGGCTGGAAAACTCCTTTCCCAACCTGTGCAACAACGGCCCGAGATGCAACGGCTCAAAAGAAAGGCTGAATCCGCCCTTGCCCATACGGGCGATATCCAAAAAATCCATGGCTAAAGCCAACACCCTGTCCAGCAACTCCCGGACCATGGACAACTCGGATATCTGCTCGGACTGCAACTGCCCCAATTTGCCGTCCAACAAGCGTTGCAAAAACGAACGTGCCCCGAAAAGGGGGGATTTCATATCGTGGGCAAAAAACGTAAGTCCCTGGATACGTTCAGCCTCCATGGTCTTGGCCGTGCTTATGTCGTGAAACACAGCCACCCCGGCGACCACCTTTCCTTGCCGGTCATGGACCGGCGAAGCATCGACAACCACCCAGCGCCGCTCGCCTTCCGGACTTTCAAGCACCACCTCCACGTTGTCGGCGTACCTTCCCTGCAACACCGCACGCTCCAAGGGGCGTTCACAATCCGTATACGGCGTCCCATCTTTATGCAGAAGACGCCACCCCATAAGGTAATCACTTGGTATTTCGCTCTGTTGCAAAGGTGAAGATGAAATGATGCCCAAGCCGGCCAGACCGATCTGACGGATGCGCATATCCGGCGGTTCAGCAACCACGTATCCCGAAGAGGATTGCTCAAGCACCCTGATGATAACGGCGTCCTTATAGCTCAGCTCGCGCTCCAACCATTCACAGTGCTCGCGAAGCCGCTTGATTTCCTGTTCACGTGGGTCCATTGAAAACCTCTTGCTATGCATGACCGCGATTCAGTACCGAACGGCATTCATGACCAAAGCAGTGCAAAGCCAATGCTCCTCGAGAAACGGTACAACCATGCGCCCCCGTCAATATCCGGTTCACTGATCACATCTGCCAGCTTTTGCGACGCACGTTGAACAGGCTGGTCTTATCCGTGACATCCCGGTGTTCTCCAAAAAGATAAACAACATCCCCTCCTTGCAAAACAAATCCACCGTCGGGATTCGCATGTATGGCGTCTCCGCGTTGTACGGCCATCACGGTCAAGCCGTGGGTTTTGCGCAACCCGGCCCCCGAAAGGCTCATGCCGTCCAGCGTCGCTCCCGGTTCCAACAGCACGCCGCTCACCTCCATGCCCATGAAATGCCGGTCCAGGGAGGTCAAGGGGGTGTTGGGCACATGTAGACCGCGCATCATTTCATAGCCTTCAAGCCGCGCCTGCTCCACAAAGGACTCGATCACGGCCCGGGGCACCAAGTAGTCGCTCAACACGCGGGTTAATATTTCAATGGAGGTTTCAAATTCTTCGGAAACGACATTATCCGCGCCCAATTGTTTCAACGGTTCGATTTCGCTGACGTAACGCGTGCGGGCGATGATGCGCAACGTGGGGTTCAAGGACCGGCCGGTCGCCGTGACCCTGCGCACTGAAGCGGGATCGGAGATGACCACGACAAGCGCCTTTGCCCGCGTGATACCCAGATGCTCAAGCACGACGGTCTGCCCGCCGTCTCCGAAATGGATGGGTTCCCCCTGTTTTCGAAAATTATGCACCGTATCCGGATTCATTTCCAACACGACATAGGCAATGCCCGCGGCCTTGGCCACCCGCGCCAGATTGCGGCCGCCCAGGCCAAAGCCGACGATAATCAGATGGTCGCACAAGGTGTCGCGATGTTCGCCCCCCATGGAGATAACGTCCTTATCCCGCAAAGAGGCCAGCCGCCGGATACCGCCCAGCAGATCGGCGATTTTCGGCGCCGCGTTCATGAGAAAGGGGGTTGCCGCCATGGTCACGATGCTGGCCGCGAGAAACAACTGGTATTGCATGTCAGCCAGCAGGCCGTAGGCCTGGCCGCTCTTCGCCAGAATAAAGGAGAATTCCCCCACCTGGCACAACGAAAGCCCCACCAGCAGGGAGGTGCGCAAGGGATAGCGCAGCAGACGCGCCGCCCCTCCGGCGAGCACCGTTTTCCCAACCATCAGTGTCAGGGTGAGCCCCAAGACCAGCGGCAGGTGCGTGCTGAAAACCTGCAGATCGAGCAACATGCCCACGGAAATGAAAAACAGGCTGGTGAAGACATCGCGAAAGGGAAGGATGCCTTCCATGGCGCTGATGCTGTATTCCGATTCGCTCATTATCAACCCGGCCAAGAACGCGCCCAGAGAAAGAGACAGCCCCAGGGAGGAAGTCAGCAAGGCGATGGAAAGGCACATCACCAACGTGGTCAATAAAAACAATTCCCGGCTGCGCGTACGCACGATACGCGCCAGCACCGCGGGAACCACATACCTGGAAGCCAGCCACAGCACGCCCAGCAAAGCCGCCGCCTTTGCGGCCATAAGCAGCAACGAAGCCCCAAGCGCGCCTCCCGTGCCCGCGAAAAACGGCACTAAAAGGACCATGGGCACGATGATCAGGTCTTGAAAAATAAGCATGGACAAACTGATGCGGCCTTGGGGGCTTTCGCCCTGAGCGCTTTCCTGAAGCTGCTTGAGCACAATGGCGGTGGAGGAAAGCGCGGCCAGGCATCCGAAAAACAGGGCCTGCCCCATGGTGGCGCCGAAAACGCCCGCCAACGCGCCGGTCACGAGGATGGTGCAGCCCACCTGGGCCGCGCCTCCCAAAAAGACAGGGCGTTTCAAACGAACCAATTCCCCCAGGGAGAGTTCCAGGCCAATGGTGAAAAGCAGCAAGACAACGCCTATCTCCGCCAGCAATTCCACTTCGTGGACCGCGTCCACCAGGCCCAGACCGTGCGGCCCAACCACGATGCCGGTGATCAGGAACCCCACTATGGGGGGAATATGCACCCGATGACAAACGTAAATAATTCCAATGGCGAGTCCGAAGATTAATGTGAATTCGGTTAACAGCATGACTTCCATGACGGGTTCCCTTATACGTCCCTTTCACCATGCTCGCTGCAGGCGAACGATTATTGTTTGTCTTCCTTCAACGGCCACCCGCCTTTCGCGGAGGGCTTTCCGAGGGGGGAGCCTCGTCCGGCAAGAGATCTCCCCCCGAAACGATATGCTCCTATTCCCTGGTCACATCCTCATGCTTTTCTGCCTTTGCCGCCGGAGCGTTGCTCTCGTCATCGACCTTGGCGAAATCGCGCAGTCCCTCCGCCAGCTTTTTGAGCCGCATATCCGCAAGATAAAAAACGCTGCCTTTGGGGTAGGCTCCTTTGGAGTTGCGCTTTCCGGCTTTGAGCCCTGTCAGCACTTCTATGCCCTCTTCCACCGTGCCCGCGGCCCAGATGAAGAACTCGCCCCCGGCAACGGCGTCCACCACGTCCTGCCGCAGCATGAGGTCTTTGACATTGGCCTTAGGTATGAGCACGCCCTGCTTGCCATTGAGGCCGGAGCGTTTGCAGCAGAGATAAAAACCCTCGATCTTTTGATTCACCCCGCCAATGGGTTGTATCTCTCCTTTCTGGTTCACCGAGCCCGTCACAGCCACATACTGCCGGATAGGCTTTTCGGAAAGAGCTGAAAGCAGGGCGTACAGTTCCGTGGACGAAGCCGAATCACCGTCCACGCCGCCGTAGGATTGCTCGAAGGCAATGCTCGCGGCCAAGGTCAGGGGGCGATCCTGAGCGAAATTGCGGCGCAGGTATCCGGCCAGAATCAACATGCCCTTGTTGTGCGTGGGGCCGGAAAGCTCGGCCTCGCGTTCGATGTTGATGATGCCTTCCTTGCCCATGGCGATGGCCGCGGTGATGCGCGAAGGCTTGCCGAACATGTAACCGCCCACGTCATAAACGGCCAGGCCGTTGACCTGTCCCACGGCTTCGCCGTCCGTATCCACGAACAGGCTGCCGCGGTCGATCATCTCCTGAATATGCTCCTCGATCTGATTTTGCCGGTAGATCCGCGCCTCCAGGGCGCGTTCCACATGCACGGCCTCCACGCTCTGCTCCCCGGATTCTCCGGCGAAATAATCGGCTTCAAGCACCAGGTCGGCCAGCACGGGAAAGGCCGTGGATAGTTTCTCCTGGCGCCCGGTCATGCGCACGGCGTGTTCCACCAACGCGGCGACGCCCGATGCGGAAAAATGCCGCAGTTCATGCTTGTCCACCGCTGTGCGTACAAAACGCGCCATCTGTTCCACCGCGGCTTCATCCCTATCCATGGTGGTTTCATAATCAACGCGCACTTTGAAGATCTTGTTCATGTCCTGGTCGTAACGCAACAGCAGATGATAAAGGTAGGGGTCTCCCAGGACCACCACCTTCACGTCCATCTCGATAGGCTCGGGCTTGAGCCCGGTTCCGGAGATGAAATAATAAGGATCGTAGGTTTCAATTTCTATTTCCGAGGTCTTGAGCGAACGCTTGAGCGTCTGCCACACCCCGGGCTCCATGATCGCGTCCATAAGGTTGATGACCAGATAGCCGCCGTTGGCGCGTACGAACGACCCGGCCTTGATCTTGGTGAAGTCCGTACGCCACCCGCCGCTGCGATCCATGATCCGTTCAATGCTGCCGAAGAGATTACGATACGTGGGATAGCTTTCCACAATCACGGGCTGCGCTTCCCGCTTTTCATTATCAACCAAAAGGTTCACCTGATAATCGTGCAGCAGCACCTCGGCAGGGGGCACCATCATCATGCTCATGGGTTGCTGCGCCCCGCGCGAGGCTCCCAGGAGCTTGATGTTCTCCATGTTTTCAACCATATCCTCGATAACTGAATCCAAATACAGCAGCACCTTCGCATCGGGATATTTCTCACGTAGCGGCTTGAGATATTCCTCGGTCAGACTGCCGAACATCAGCTTGTCCACTTCCTCGTGCTTCTTGCCGACTTCCTTCTGCAATTCACGCACCTGGCGCACGATGTGGTCCAGCTCTTCTTTCAATTCCTGGCGCTTGACCTTGAGGCGCTCAAATTCGTCACGCGGAAAGCGCCCCTTTTCGACCATATCCTCCAAATCGATCAACCGCTTGGGTTCGCCATCCACCAACGGCATCACATCTGGACGTGTATAAGACCCCATCTGCATTTTCACGACCACAAGGCCCGTGTCCTCGACCTTTTTTTCCATTTTCTTGTAAAAACTTACGATTTTCTTCTCATAGGCTTCGGCAAGCGTATTCTTGCGTCGTATGTATTCCTCGCTTTCAAAAAGCTGCGGGGCCTCGCGTTTCACCACATCCAAAAATTCCTGCATGTCCTTTTTGAAGCGATTGCCATCCCCAGGCTTGAAACGCAGAAGCACAGGATTCTCAGGACGCTTGAAATTATTCACATAGCAAAGGTCGTCCGGTATCCTGTCATTTTTGGCGTACTGGCCGAGCATGCGCTTGACCGTGGCCATGCGCCCGCTCCCGGGAATGCCGGAGACAAAAATATTGTATCCCTTCCTGTTCATGCCGATGCCGAACTTGAAAGCCTCAACACCCCGCTTTTGACCTATGATGTCCTCATGTGGGGCAATCTCCGCAGTGCTCTTGAATGACAACGAAGCCGGGTCCAGGCGCCAGCGCAATTGATCGTGAGGGACAACAAGGCGTTGCACGGCGAGATTCATAGGATAACCTCCATGCTTGGTGGTCTGATTCACATCACGAGCGCGTTATCCGCAATTGCATGGGGCGGCAACTCGCATCCTTGGGCATGCGCACTTCCAACATGTCGTCGTGAAAACTGGCCGTGGATTGCTCGGGCCGCACTCTGCACGGCAAAACAATCTGGCGTTGCACCGTGCGGCTGCTGTGCCTGCCGGGGCCTTCCTCCAACTGGCGCCCCACAAGCACAAGAGAGCGGTCATGCACGGTTAGTTCCACATTCTCAGGCTTGAATCCGGGCAACGCCACCCGGAAATAAATCGCGGTATCGTCCTGGGTAATACTGACCCCTTGCGTTGCGTCCTCCTTCATGCACGGCAGTCCCAGCTCGCTGCACAAGGAATCGAAAAGCCTGTCCATGTCGCTTCTGAGTTTGTGGATTTCCTGCTCTCCCCATAACTTCAGATCAGGCATCTGCATCACCTCCTGCATTTCTGATCCTCAACCGACACGCACCCCCGGCAAGGGGCGCTCTCAGTTCATTGGGAACAAAAGTAACACACTGCCCGAAATGTAGAAAGACCAAATACAGAGCTTAACGTACTCGGTATCTTGATCCACTGACGGGGATATAAACTGGAAGTAGTGAAAAACGACAATCTCAAAGGGAAGTTGGTACCGAAAAAAAAACCAAGGGGAAAAGCGCGTCCACATGTTTTCCCCTTGGAATTCCAGTCAACAAATAATTCGAAGCGGCAACGGTATTACAAGGCCTCGAAGCACACGATGTTTTTCCAGCTCATCATACGCAATAAAATCTGCCTGATAGGTGCGAGAAATTCCATTTCTTCGGAATAAATCGCCACCCGCGCGGCGCTGCCCAAGGGAAGTTCGTAAGCGGACATGTCGTCCACAAGCTCGATAAAGACAGGTACGCGCCCCGCAGGCAATTCCTCTTCCAATTTCATGAGTTCGCCGCCTGGCTGCAGTTGCCCCTGTCCCAACGTATCCAGAATCTTGGTCACTTTCCCGCGAAACGCACGGCCGGGAATGGCCGGAAAAATGACCTCCGCTGCGTTGCCCACCTTGATGTTCTGCAACGGGTTCTGCTTGAACGCCCCCACAAGATACGCATCCTCGTAACTGACAAAGGTCAAAACCGGTTTGAGGGGCAACGGAACGGCCATCATGCCCGGACGCAGGCGGACCTGCACCGCGTAGCCGTCCGTGGGCGCACGGACAACCGTGCTGTCGAGATTGAATTTGGCCTTGTCCAGTCTGGCCTGGCTTTCGCCGATAATGGCGCTCTGCGTGGAAAGCGCTATCCTGGCCTGGATGAAATTGGATTGCGCCTCGGAATAATCCTCCTGCGCCTGCTTCAACCTTGAATACGCGTCGTCATAACGTTGCTGGGCAATGGAACCCGAAGCCACCAAGTCGCGCATGCGCTTTTCGGTTTTTACGTTCAGGTCCAGAGCCGCCGCAATCCTCTTGACATTGGCGTCGGCCATGTTCACCTGCTCGCGCAGTTGCTTCAATGTTTCCTCTGCCTCGCTCAGGGCCGCCTTGGCCAAATCGAACTCGGCCTGATACGGCGTGGGGTCGATCTTGAAAAGCACGTCCCCCTTTTTCAACGGCGTGTTCCCCTCCACCGGCACTTCGGTCACAATTCCCCTCACCTGGGGCATGATGGGCGTGCTCATGAAATAGATGCGGCCTTCCGGAGCATAGGGATGATAGTAGGCCATGGCCAAAAAGATGCCTCCCACCAGGAAAATGCCCCCCACCACGGATGTCGTCACGGTCCATTTGTTCACGGGAATGCGAAAGACTTTGAAGGCCACGAAAACGAGCGCGAAATACGTTAGTTCAATCAGCAGATCCATATCCTATGCCTCCTGCGGGGTGTCGTGCCCGTTCCGGCCGGCACCGGATTCAGTACCGGCTGCAGCTTCCGCTTGCCGTAGGGCCTCCTCCAGCGCGGCCACCCGCTTCCGCATCAGGGCCAGCTCCGTGTCGTCTCCAGGATCGGCCAGTCCTTTTTCCAGCATGCGATTGGTTCTGGTTTCCTCCCCGGGTTTGTACAGCAGCGCCCAAATCCACAGAAAAGGCCAGATCACGTGCAATAAAAAAAGACTCAGCCAGCCCGCCGCGTGGATGGCATCCCGATGGGGGTGGTTGCGGCGTTCCGCGATTTTGTAAGGAATATCGTGGATATAGATAATTCCATACACAAGGACCAAAAAAACGAAAATCAGCAAGCCGGCACCAATCCAATCCAAGATGCGAGATGTCACTTCAATCATGCTTGACTCCTTGTTGGAAATAATCAGCGCCACTAAGCAATGAGATGAACGTGAGTGAGGAAAAATCGCTGTGATGCAAACATATTGCCCGCCCCCTTGTCTATTGCGTTCATGTTGTTGCCTCCAAAACATAACACATTGACGCAGATGGAAGCAAGGCAAAGCAATTACACATAAAAAGAGCATGAGGGGTAAACGGAGCACTGAACTGTGGGCCGTCTTTCCCCAATAGGGGCGCATCAGCGAACAGTACTATGTTTCAGAATACGTTGCGGCTAAAAAACGAGGAACAAGATTTTAGGAAAGCACTGATTAAAGACTTGTTAGGTTTTTCCGGAGGGAAACCTTTCTGGAGAAAGGTTCTCCCCCCGGCCCCCCCTTCCAAAGACTTTT
>CAZFCK010000158.1:0-11009 GCA_964517355.1 uncultured Desulfovibrionaceae bacterium
TTCCAGGGAAATGCATAAGAGCATCTAGCGCTTTTCAAGCGTGAGATGCTCTAACCGTTGACCCGTGTCATCGGGTCGTCTATCAATCCTTACAGCGGACTCATGGGGGCAGACATGGCCCCCATCCGCTCCCATGGAGGCACGTTGCACGGAGGCAACTCGCTAACTTATAAAGTCGAAAAAACTTCTTGTCCAACCTGTTGCCCGTCTTCTAAAAGTAAGCAAAGACGAAGTAGACGAATGGATTTACCAAAAAAGAACGAGGTGGATGACTTGTATGGTAAAGCTTGAACAACTCGCTGCGAACCAGATGCTTTCCGGAATCGAGGATGGAAAGGTTGTCCGCGTCGTGACGTTGGAGAAAATTGGAGAGCACTCCGTCACCTTGTATTATAAGGATGGGTCGGGACGCCTTGGCGAAAGAATGCTCTTCCGTACTGACGAGCCCTCCATCACCTTCGCGGATTCGGGTTGTCCGTGGAGATTCGACGCTCCCGCGGACAACTTCAAGCTCGCAGTAGAAGCCCAGCGGATCAGCCTTGCCCACCTCTTCGACCCCATGATGGCGGTGCACACCTCCAACGTCGATCCCCTCCCGCACCAGATCACCGCCGTGTACGAATCCATGATCCCCAAGCAGCCGCTTCGTTACGTCCTGGCGGACGACCCCGGCGCGGGAAAGACCATCATGGCCGGGCTCCTGATCCGGGAGCTGGTCATGCGCAGCGACACCCAACGCATTCTCATCGTCTGCCCCGGCGGTCTTGTCGAGCAATGGCAGGACGAGCTGTATGAAAAATTCGGGATGACCTTCAAGATATTCAGCCGGGAGATGTTCGAGCACTCCCACACCGGCAATCCCTTCGAGGACAACGACAGGCTGATCGCCCGCCTGGACCAGCTGTCCAGAAGCGAGGAAATCCAGGAGAAGCTGCGCATCACGGATTGGGATCTGGTGATTGTGGACGAAGCTCATAAAATGTCCGCCCATTACTTCGGAAACAAGGTCAACAAGACCAAGCGTTTTCTTCTTGGAGAACTGCTCTCCGCACGGGCCCGTCACTTTCTGCTGATGACGGCGACGCCGCACAACGGCAAGGAAGAGGACTTCCAGCTCTTTCTGTCACTCCTTGACGGGGACAGGTTCTACGGCAAATTCCGGGATGGCGCTCACAAGGTCGATATCTCGGACATGATGCGCAGGATGGTGAAGGAGGAACTGCTCAAGTTCGACGGAACGCCCCTCTTCCCGGAGCGCAAGGCTTACACCGCAAGCTACCAGCTCTCGGAGATCGAAGCCGGTTTGTACGCCGCGGTGACCGACTACGTGAAAAACGAGATGAACAAGGCGGACAACCTCGACGGCAAGCGCAAGGGAACCGTTGGCTTCGCTCTCACGCTTCTCCAACGCCGTCTCGCCTCGTCGCCGGAAGCCATCTACCAATCCCTGAAACGCCGCCGTCAGCGGCTCGAACGCCGGGTCGAGGAGGAGCGGGTTGTGCAGCGCGGCGGCGACTACGTCTCGGAAACCTATGCGGAATATGGCGTGGACAATTGGGATGACGCCGACGAGCAACTGACCGACACCGAATACGAAGAGCTGACCGACACCCTGGTGGATCAGGCGACCGCCGCCCAGACCATCGAGGAGCTGAAAAGCGAGATAGAAAACCTCAAAATGCTGGAGCAGCAAGCCAAGGCCGTTGTCCTGTCCGGCCAGGACAAGAAGTGGGAGGAGCTGTCCTCCATCCTTCAGGACAACAAGCATATGTTCGACGTGAACGACAACCGCCGCAAGCTCATCCTCTTCACTGAGCACAAGGACACGTTGAACTACCTCAAGGACCGCATCACCGCCCTCCTTGGCGATCTGAACGCCGTGGTCACCATCCATGGCGGCATGGGCAGGGACGAACGGCGCAAGACCCAGGAGCTGTTCCGGTTCGACAAGGACACCCTGATCCTCATCGCCACGGACGCGGCCGGCGAAGGCGTGAACCTGCAAAACGCCAACCTCATGGTCAACTACGACCTGCCCTGGAACCCCAACAGGCTGGAGCAGCGTTTCGGACGCATCCACCGCATCGGGCAGACCGAGGTCTGCCACCTTTGGAACATCGTCGCCATGGACACCAGGGAGGGCGATGTCTTCTACCGCCTGTTCGAGAAACTGGAGATAGAACGCGAAGCCCTTGGGGGGCGCGTCTTCGATGTCCTCGGCGAAATCTTCGAAGAACGCGCCCTCAAGGACATGCTCATCGAAGCCATCCGCTACGGAGACGATCCCGAGGTGCGGGCCAAGCTGGAGCGCCAGGTCCAGGGCGCCTTGGACACCGAGCGCATCAAGCTGATCATAAACCGCAGCGCGCTGGCGGAAGAGGTCATGAGCAAGGACCGCCTCTACGCCGTCAAGGAAGAGATGGAGAAAGCCGAGGCGCGGAAGCTCCAGCCCTATTTCATCCGGGCCTTTTTCATGGAGGCGTTCAAGAGCCTCGGCGGCGATTTGCGGCAACGCGAAGCGGGGCGCTACGAGATCACCCATGTCCCGGCGGTGATCCGGGAACGTGACCGGGTTATCGGCGGACGCGATCCCGTCCTCAAGAAATACGAACGCATCTGCTTCGAACGCCGCCTCGTCCGCGTCTATGGCAAGCCCATGGCCAGCCTCGTTCACCCCGGGCACCCGCTCATGGCGGCGGTGACGGACCTGGTGCTGGAGACCAACCGCAATTTCCTGAAGCAGGGAACCGTGCTGGTCGATCCCACGGATACGGGCGCTACCCCGCGGGTCCTGGTGATGATCGACCATGCCGTCAGGGAGTCGGTCTACGGCAAGGACGAACGGCACGTCACCTCGCGCAGGATGCAGTTCGTGGAGATCGACGCCGAAGGCAACGTCTTTCACGCCGGATGGGCTCCGCATCTGGACCTGGAACCCCTTCCCGAGCCGGACGCCCACCTCGTCCGGGACATCCTGAAGCAGCCATGGCTGTGCGACACCCTGGAGCAACAGGCCCTCTCCTACGCCGCCGAAAAGCTCGTCCCCGAGCACTTCCAGGAGGTCAAGGAACGGCGGGAGCGGCATGTGGACAAAATACTCCATGCCGTCCATGAGCGGTTGACCAAAGAGATTGATCACCAGCAAGATAATTACTTCAAGCTCCTTGATGCCGTCGCGGCCGGCAAGCAGCCTCGCGTCCAGCCGGAAATGGCGAAGAGAAGAGCTGAAGAAATGCGCGCCCGCCTGGAGCAGCGCACCAAGGAGCTCATGGCCAAGCGCAACGTCATCTCGAGTCCGCCAGTGGTCGTCGGCGGCGCTTTGGTCGTTCCAGCCGGATTGCTGGCCCGGCGCAAGGGTGAAGCGACGCCTCTCTTCAGCGCGGACGCCGCACGGCGCACCGCGATAGAACGGATCGCCATGCAGGCGGTCATGGATCGGGAGCGCGCCAACGGCTACCGGACCAAGGATGTCGCCGCCGAAAAATGCGGCTGGGACATCTCCTCGTACAAGGACGGTGAGATCGACCGCCATATCGAGGTCAAGGGCAGGGCCAAGGGCATGAGCACCATCACCGTGACCCGCAACGAGATCATGTACGCCCTGAACCAGGAGGACAAGTTCCTGCTGGCAGTGGTGTTCGTGGACGAGAACGACAACGCCCATGGCCCCCACTATGTGCGCAAACCCTTCAATGCGGAGCCGGATTGGGGGGTGGCGAGCGTGAACTACGGTTTAGCTGAGTTGTTGAATAGGGCTGAACGTGATGTTTGATTTTTTCAAAGACTTCGGAAACATAACGGACGAAGAAGTTCAAGTACAGGATATTTTCCAACGGATGGTGGAGAATGCTTTTGATTTCCTTCAGCACGCAATCGAAGAGATCGAAGAACATCCTAAATATTCAATTATCAACTTTTTCTGCGGCATCGAGTTGTTTTTCAAGGCTGCGTTATTGAAAGAGAAATGGGAATATACAGTAGTTAATGGACAAAGAGACAAGGCAACACTCCATGATTATATAAGAGGGAAGTATAAGACTGTTGGATTTGTCCAAGCAAATAAATCACTAGAAGAATATGACAAAGAGTTACCAGAATCTGATCCAGCCTTTAACTGTTTCGACGGTATTCGGAAAATAAGAAATATGATGGTTCACTTTGTGCCCCACAATGAGCTGCCTGATCCGCAAAAGACTGGCGAAGAAATCGCAACAGAAGAAATCAAAGGGCTCTATTACCTACATCAACTTTTAACAGAAAAATGGACGGATGACTTTTTTAACTTTCATCAAGAAATAGATGATCTTTCTGAGAAGATACATAATCTGGGAGAATTTTTAAAAGAGAAGTATAAAAATCTGTCCGATGAAATAGCAGAATGCAAAGATCTCGGATGTTTGGTTTCAAAATGCAATTTATGTAATTTTGATTCGTTTATTTCTCAGCCTGAGAAAGAAGGATTAATTGAGCGATATTGTCTTGTTTGCAAGTACTCCAATAATCTATTTGGCTATTCATGTGCCGAGTGCGGCCATTTGAATATTTTAGAAGAGGGAGATGGCAGCTCTTGTGAAAAATGTAATGCTCCTATTGGATTAGAGAGACTCATTGAGGAGTTTGGTGATGACACAACATCAAAAGATTACATTACAGAACCTACTCATGCTCACTGTGGCATGTGCGAATCATCTGATTTGACTGTAGTTCCATATGGCGAAGGGTACTTATGTTTATATTGTTTCGATTATACTGATGCTATGAGTTTGCATCGGTGCGAGTGGTGTGGTGATTTAAACTCATCACCCCTCGAAAACAGTTACCTCACTGGCTGTGTAGCCTGTGATGGCAAGTTCGGCAGTCCTGAGTTCGAAAAGGAATGATGATGACAAAAGCCCCCAAGAAACTGATCGAAGTCGCTCTGCCCCTTGACGACATCAACGCGGCGGCGGCTCGTGAAAAATCCATCCGCCATGGGCATCCCTCCACGTTGCACCTCTGGTGGGCGCGGCGTCCGTTGGCTGCGGCGCGGGCTGTGCTCTTCGCGCAGCTGGTGAACGATCCCGGCGGAGAGCGGGGATGGGGCAAGTATCCGGGGCAGACCAAGGAAGACGCGCAAAAGGAACGCGAGCGGCTGTTCGCCATCATCCGTGAGCTGGTCAAGTGGGAGAACACCAACAACGAAGAGCTGTTGGAGGTCGCCCGCGAGGAGATCCGGAAGTCCTGGCGGGAGACCTGCGAGCTGAACAAGGGCAAGCCCGGATTCGATCCGGACAAGCTGCCCGCCTTCCATGATCCATTCGCAGGGGGCGGCGCCATTCCTCTTGAAGCGCAGCGGCTGGGCCTGGAGGCCTATGCCTCCGACCTGAATCCGGTGGCGGTGATGATCAACAAGGCCATGATCGAAATTCCGCCCAAGTTCGCAGGCAAAGCGCCTGTCGGCCCCATTCCGGACGGGGAGCAGGCGGACAACAGGGGCGTAGGCGGCTGGACCGGGGCCAGAGGGCTGGCGGAAGACGTCAGGCGCTACGGGCACTGGATGCGCAAGGAGGCGGAAAAGCGCATCGGGCATCTCTATCCCAAGGTCAAGATCACGCCGGAGATGGCAAAGGAGCGCCCCGACCTGAAAGGCTATGTGGGGCGGGAACTGACCGTCATCGCCTGGCTCGGGGCAAGGACCGTCAAGTGTCCTAACCCTGCATGTGGCTGCAGTATGCCTCTTTTGGGTACTTTGATATTATCATCAAAGAAAGGAAAGGAGGCATATTTACTACCTTGTGTGTATGACAATAAGGTACACTTTACTGTAGTTAAAGAAAAGCCAAGCATAGGTATTGACCTTGATAGAGGTTACAAGAGAGGTATTTCAGGTATTTTTGAATGCGCATGCTGCGGTTATACTACAACCAGAAATTATGTTGCTGAGCAAGGAGTCAATAACAATATTGGTTTTATGCCTACAGCTATTGTTCTCGAGGGGAATAGGGAGAGGATTTATGTTGAAAATACTTTCAACACTCCCGAAATAGAAACTGCATCAATTAATACAAGTGGCCTAGATGCTCAATTATCCCCAAACCCCCGAGATGTATGGTGTAGAAACTTTGGTCTAAACCGACCCATTGACCTCTTTACACCTCGCCAAATTGTGGCGCTTACCACCTTTTCCGATTTGGTGCGGGAAGCTCGGGACCAGGTCATTAAGGACGCAAAAAACATGGGCTGGTATGATGATGGCATTGCTTTTGATAAAGGAGGGATGGAGTCTACGGCTTATGGAGATGCAGTGGCTGTGTACTTAACGCTTGCATTGAACAAAATTGCAGACAGAGGTTCTGTTTTATGTGGATGGGATCGTGGTTATCAAAAAATAGGAAATACATTTGGTCGCCAAGCAATCCCAATGAAGTGGGATTTTGTCGAGTCGAACTTTTTCTCAGGATCTACGGGCAGCATTGAGGGGGCCTTTGAGTTCACAGCAAAGGCTATTCCTGCAATAAGTAGAAGCCAGATAGGATTATCCTCACAGCATAATGCTTCAGGGCAAGACATCTCCAGTGGAAAGGTTATCTCAACCGACCCGCCATATTATGACAATATAGGCTATGCCGACCTTTCTGACTTCTTTTATGTCTGGATACGACGAGCCCTTAAGCCATATTTTGCGGATCTATTTTCCACCATCTCGGTTCCAAAAGCAGAAGAATTAATCGCAGCTCCATACAGGCATGGCGGCAAAGAACTTGCTGAACATTTTTTTATGAGTGGAATGCAACAAACCATGGCCAATCTGGCGGAACGATCCCACCAAGCGTTTCCCACCACAATCTACTACGCATTCAAGCAAGCTGACACTAAAAATACAGGAACATCATCTACAGGGTGGGAGTCCTTTCTCGAAGCTGTCATCCAATCGGGCTACTTGATCGCCGGAACTTGGCCCATGCGCACGGAATATACGGGCAACCTCAAGAAATCAGTCAACGCCCTCGCCTCCTCCATCGTCCTCGTCTGCCGCAAGCGCGACGAAAACGCGCCTTCCATTCCCCGCCGCCAGTTCCTGCGCGAACTCAAGGAGGAACTCCCCGAAGCCCTTGAAGCCATGATCGGCGGCAAGAAGGGCGCTTCGCCCATCGCCCCCGTCGACCTGGCGCAAGCCGCCATCGGTCCCGGCATGGCGGTGTTCTCCCGCTACTCCGGCGTCATCGAGGCGGACGGCTCCAAGATGACCGTGCATGACGCGCTCATCCAGATCAACAAGGTCATCGACGAATTCTTCAACGAAGCCGAAGGAGACATGGACTCCGACACCCGCTTCTGCATCGACTGGTTCATGCAATACGGCTTCAAGCAGGCGGAATACGGACAAGCGGACGTCCTGGCCCGGGCCAAGGGAACCACCGTGGAAGGGCTCGCGGCGGCCGGCGTTGCCGAATCCGGCGGCGGCAAGATGCGGCTCCTGAAGTTCGAGGAGTACCCCGGAAACTGGGACCCGGAGAGGGACACCCGAACCCCGGCCTGGGAGGCGCTGCACCAGCTCATCCGGGCGCTTCGCTCCGGCGGCGAGGCGGAAGCGGGGGCGCTCCTGAAGAAGATGGCTGAGCGGACCGAATCCATCCGCCAGTTGGCGTACCGCCTTTACACCCTGTGCGAACGCAAGGGCTGGGCAGAAGAGGCCCGCGCCTACAACGAACTGATCGCCTCCTGGCACGGCACCATGGAAGCCGCTGAACAGGCCCATGCAACGTCGCGTGCAGCCAGGCAACTCACTCTCGACATGTAGCCAGATTGGAAGGATCGGATATGCAGATCAAACCCTGGACCGAAATAGCCACCCCGCACGAGGACGTTCTCAAGGGAACCTTCAAGCAGGCGGAGTTCGCGGCGGACCTGAGCCGCGTCACGGAAGGAACCGCCGGACCTGAATACCAGGACGCCGCGAAGTTCTTTGAACGCACCTACATCACCGAAGGCATGCGCCTGCTCCTGGACAGCCTGGTGAAACGCCTCAACGGCGGTTCCGGCGACCCCGTGATCCAGCTCCAGACCGCGTTCGGCGGCGGCAAGACGCACACCATGCTCGCCGTCTACCATCTCGCCAAAGGCGACGCGCCCGCGAGCAAACTCCAGGGGGTTCCTCCCATTCTCGATGCGGCCGGCGTCACCGACCTGCCCAAGGCGTCCATCGCGGTCATCGACGGGAACCGCCTCAGTCCTTCGCTGCCGCAGAAACGCGGCGGCGTGGAGGTGCGGACCCTGTGGGGAGAAATCGCCTTTCAGATCGGAGGCGAAGACGCCTATGCCATGCTGGCCGAATCGGACAAGAACGGCACTTCTCCCGGCAAGGAGACGCTGACCCGGATATTCGCCAGGTACGGCCCGGTGGTGATCCTGGTGGACGAGCTGGTGGCGTATGTCCGCCAGTTGGAGGAAGGCAAGAGCTATCCCGGCGGCACCTTCGAATCCAACCTCTCCTTTATCCAGGCGTTGACGGAATCGCTCGCCGGAACGCCGAGCAGCTGCCTGTTCGTCTCCCTGCCCGAGTCGAACACCGAGCTTGGCGGGCGCATGGCGCAACGCGCCCTGGACTCCCTGGAGAAGTATTTCGGACGCATCCAGGCCCTGTGGAAGCCGGTGGCCACGGAAGAGGCCTTCGAGATCGTCAGGCGGCGTCTCTTCAACCCCATCACCGACGATCAGGCGGTTCAGGATAGTTGCCGGGCATTCTCCGAATACTACCAGAACAACGCCGGCGATTTTCCCAACGATGCCCTGGACGGCTCCTACTATCGCCGCCTCGTCGCCTCGTATCCGATCCACCCCGAAATTTTCGACAGGCTCTATCTGGACTGGTCGTCCCTGGACAAGTTCCAGCGCACCAGAGGCGTGCTCCAGCTTCTGGCGACGGTGATCTACCGGCTCTGGAAGGACGGCAGCCCGGACCCCATGATCATGCCGGGGGCGCTGCCCCTGTACGACAACAACGTCAAGAACCAGTCCATCTACTATCTGCCCCAGGGATGGGACCCGGTGATCGACAAGGACATCGACGGGGAGCAGGCGGAGTCCTCCAGAGTGGACACCGGCGATCCGCGCATCGGGCAGAAGCAATGCGCCAGAAGGACCGCGAGGACCATCTTCCTCGGTAGCGCCCCAAGCTCGAAAAAGCAGAGGATTCGAGGCGTCAGCTGGAGGCATATCGCCCTTGGAGCCGCGTATCCCGGCATCAACACCAGCGTCATTCGCGATGCGTTGAAAAAACTGACTGACAAGCTTCATTACCTCAACGTTGATGGCGAGCGGTACTGGTTCGACGTGACTCCGAACCTGCGCCGGGAAATGGAGGAGCGCAAAAGGCGCTTTGAAGAAGGCGAGGACATCGTTCCCGAAATCAAGTCCAGGCTGGGAAAGATCATCAACAAGGGGGCGTTCGGGGGCGTCCACATCTTCACGCCCTCCGGGGACATCCCGGATGACTTTGACCTGAGGCTGTGCGCCCTCCCTCCCAACAGCCCGCATTCGAGGACCTGCGAGCTGGCGGTCAAGAGCGCCGAAAACCATCTCAGGACGCACGGCAACTCCCCACGTCTGCATCAGAACCGCCTTGTTTTCCTGGCTCCTGACTATGACACGCTCAATCGGCTCCGGGATCACGTGCGGACCTTCCTCGCCTGGAAGTCCATCGTCGGCGACGTGGAGCAGTCCAGGCTTGTGCTGGACGTCCTCCAAGTGCGGCAGGCCGGGCAGAACATGGAGAACGTCTCCAGCACGGTCAACAGGACCATTGCCGAGTGTTATCAGTGGCTGCTGTGCCCCATCCAATATCCGGGGAAGAGCGGCGGCGTCGGCAAGGTCGAGTGGGAATCCATCCGGCTGAACACCGGCGCCACCAGTCTCGTCAATGAGATCGAAAAGAGGCTCACGGATGAGGAAATGCTCCTCAAGGCCTGGTCGCCCATCCACCTGGACCACATGCTCAAGCAGTGGTTCTGGAAGGAAGGGGTGAATGACCTCAACACCCACGACCTCTGGCAGAAGATGTGCGACTACCTGTATCTGCCGCGCCTGCTCGACTGCTCGATCCTCCAGGCGACCATCTCCAATGGCGTCGCCAGCGGTGATTACTTCGGCTATGCGGACGGCAAGGACGGTGGCGAGTACCTGGGCTTCAAGTTCAAGGAACCTGTCTCGTGCGTCATCGACAAGTCTTCCCTTATCATCGAGTTGGACGCGGCCAAGGCGTACAAGGCCAAGAAGGAGCAACCCGTTCCGCAACCGGGTGGTGAAAAAGGCGGAGGGGATGTTCCCCCTGGCCCGGGTGGCCGTGCCGGCGGCGGAAGCGTGGAACCTCCCATGCCGCCGAAGCCCGGCGATCCGCCCGCGCCCCAAGCCAAGCCCAAAAAACGTTTCTATGGAATGGTATCCCTGGATCCACACACGGGCCGCATGGCCTTTGACGACATCCAGAAAGAAGTCGTCAATCTGCTCATCAGCCGCCCCGGCGTCAGCGTGCGCCTGAAGCTGGACATCGAAGCGGAGTCCACGGAAGGGTTCGACGAGAACATCCAGCGGGCCGTCAGGGAGAATTGCGGGACCTTGAACTTCTCTCAAGCTGATTTTGATGAGGAGTAGCTTTCAATGCGCTTGCGGGTTTTGTTTCTATGCGGACGATCAACCGCATGCGTGCCGTTCTCAATCCCAAACACCCTATCCGGACTGGATCAACAGTCTCCCGGGCGCTTGATACCGTTTCCCGTTTCTATAGTAAGTTATGAAAATTACCGGGGGGAAACCAGCGCTGCTATCTTCATCCCTAAGGCGCGAAACGACCGCGCCCAAGGGCTGAAGTTTTTGAAAAAGGTTCTCCCCCCGGACCCCCCTTCCATAACTTTTAATTTCACAATATCATATAGATACCATATTATTTCTGGCATCGTTCCAAGCCTGGGAATTTTTCCTAGCGCATTTTCGCCTTGAAACAAGGCTCTACCCTGAAACAATTTCCAATTGTT
>CAZFCK010000159.1:0-10990 GCA_964517355.1 uncultured Desulfovibrionaceae bacterium
AACAATTGGAAATTGTTTCAGGGGAGAGCCATATTTCAAGGCGAAAATGCGCTAGTTTTCGTCCTGATCGAGCAGCGAGGCGTAGAAAAAGAGTTCTTCCGGAAAGCGTCTGAAGATCGTTTCCCGCACGTGGCGGTTGATGGTGGCCACCGTGTTGCTGGCCAGCACGTTTTTCAGCAGGTTCTTGCATTCGGCCATGGTGGTCTGCCGGATAACGCGCTTGATGCCGGGAATGGATTGAGGGGTTATGGAAATGCAGTCGATCTGCATGCCCATGAGAATGGGCACGCAAAAGGGGTCCGAGGCCAGTTCGCCGCAAACGCTGACCTCGATGCCGGCCTGGTGCGCCGCGTCCACCACATGTTTGATGCTGCGCACAATGGCCGGATGCAGGGGCTGATAGAGATAGGAGACCAGGCTGTTCGTGCGGTCAATGCCCAAGGAGTACTGGATCAGGTCGTTGGTGCCGATGGAAAAGAAATCCACTTCCTTGGCCAGAATTTCCGCGATCATGACGGCCGAGGGCAGTTCGATCATGATGCCCACCGGCATGTCGGGATTGAAGGGCACGCCTTCCGCATGCAGCTCGCGCTGCATTTCCCGCACCAGGGCCTTGGCCTGGCGCAATTCCTTCAATCCGGAAATCATGGGGAACATCAAAGCGATGTTGCCGTGGACGCTTGTACGTAAAATGGCGCGCAACTGGCGCTTGAAAATGTTTTCGTGGTGCAGGCAGAAGCGAATGGCGCGCAGCCCCAGGGCCGGATTGGTTTCCTCGGACTGTTCGATGTTCATGCTCAGCTTGTCCGCGCCCAGGTCAAGCGTGCGCAGGACCAGCTTTTTGGGGGCCAGGATCTCGGCCAGGTCGCGGTATTCTTCGTAGAGTTCGTCCTCGCTGGGAATGCCGCGCTGGTTCATGAAGGAATATTCGGTGCGGTAAAGGCCCACGCCTTCGCCCCCGAGGTCCAACACGGACGTGACTTCCTCGAAGAGTTCAATGTTCGAAAGCACTTTGAGCCTGCAGCCGTCGATGGTTTCCGCCGGCAGCTGGCAGTCGCGCATGATGGAGGCATGGTAGGCTTCGAACTGGTATTTCAGGTCCGTGTAATAGGCAAGCTCCTCCTCGTCCGGGTCCACCATGAGCTTGCCTTTGAGGCCGTCGATGATGACAAGGTCGCCGTCATTGACATGTTCTTCCAGGTCGGCGACCCCGACCAGGGCGGGAATTTGCAATGAGCGCGCGAGAATGCCCGTATGCGAGGTCTTGCCGCCTTGCGCCGTGGCAAAGGACATGATCTTGGAGACTTCAATGCCGATGGTGTCCGCCGGGCTGAGGTCGTGGGCCATGAGCACCACGCGCCCCTGAATGGCTCGGATGGTTTCGCCGTGATGCTCATGCTCGTGGGGCGTCATGCTGGCCAAACGGTTTTGCACCCGTTGGGCCACAAGATTCACATCCTGGATGCGGTCGCGGATATAGGGGTCGTCAATGGCGGAAAAGGCCCGCTGGATTTCAGCGACCACTTTTTCCAGGGCCCACTCCGGGGTGATGCCCATTGTCTCAACGATTTTTTTCGCTTCGTTGAAAAGCCGCGGATCCTGGCTGATCATCAAATGCGTATCAATGATCGCAACATGTTCCTGCAACTCCGGGGGCACCTTGTCCCTGGCCGCGGCAAGCTCGGATTTTTCCCGTTCAAAGGCAAGGCGCAGCCGTTTTACTTCATCGGGGATCAGTTCCTTCGCCACGGTTTGACGAGGAATCTGATGAAACCGATGGCGATTCAGAAAAAACGCCTTGCCGATGGATATACCGGCTGAAACAGGGATACCTGTAAGCACTTTCGACGACACTATTTATCCTCTCCAAACCGCCTTTCTATGAGCGTGGCAAGGCTTTTCACGGCTACGGCGGCATCATTGCCTCGGGCATGAATTTCCAGCATGGACCCGCGGCCGGCCGCCAGGGTCAAGATATCGAGGATACTTTTTGCGTCCACCTGCTGGTCGCCCACGGCCAAAAAAATTTCCGATGAAAATTTTTGCGCCTCTTGGGCGATTTTTCCGGCAGGTCGAGCGTGCAAACCCAGCTCGTTACGCACAAGCACTTGTTGTGTATGGAAAAGTATCTCGGTTTGGGCTTCCTTTTTTTCCAATTCCATGTTCTTCTCGAAAAGGTTCTCTCGCCGCTATACTGGAAGATGATCAGTGCAGCAATGCAGTAACATGTTCCAGGTAGGGCAAGACACTATAAAGAGCCAGGAGCAGAATCGCAACGATTTCTCTGGAGAGAGCGGTATGGGTTACAAGCCAAGTGGCAAGGCCAAGACCTGCGACAGCCAGTCCCCAGGCGTAGGAGGGCGTGGATCCGGGCCAGATAAGATACAACACCACGGAGAGCAGCACCGCGTTGCATATTTTGAGTCGTTGCCCCCAATCAATAAGTTTCCAGCGCTTGAGCCGCAAGATGAAACTGAGTCCTTCCTTGTAGCCGAGAATGAACGTGACGATCTTGAAGATGTTCAGGATCGCGAACCAGGCTATGATCCAGTAAATGACCAGCTTTTGCGAGCCGATGAGCGCCATTATGGTCGTTGTCAGGGACCAGAAGACCAGCAGGCTGCCCGCGAAAACGGAATCGCCGATTGCCGAAAGCGTATAGACCGTGGGGTCTTTGAGGTTTTCGAGCACTGTTTTGGGAAAAACATGGCGCGATACTTTGTCTTCTATGGAGAGAAAAATGCCCAAAAGGAGCGGCGTCCAGAACAGATGCGTGTTGTAGTGCTTGAGATAGCGCTTGCGGGCGGCCAGGAGATCGCGGGGATTGGGGTAGATGCGCCGCAGACCAGGCTCCAGCGCGAAAATAAGCCCCACGTTTTGCATGCCGCGCGTGTTGAAAGCCGCTCCAACGAGGTAGCTGCGTAAAAAGCAGGTGGCGAGGGTGGAGAAATTCGGGAACGAATACTTAGTAGATTGCATAGTGCCGGCGAACAAACGCTGTTAGGGGCGTTGCTGCAGCAACGCATAGATGGCTTTCACGCTCCAGCCCGTGCACCGTTGCTTTACACGGCGGGCGATATCTTTGGGGCTTCCGCCCAGACCGCTTTCCTCTGCTATGAACTCCAGCACGCTATGCTCGTTGGTCATGGCTGACCGCTCCGGAGGGCCGATGCATACGGTGATTTCCCCGAGCAGTTCGCAACGGATGTCATCCAATCGTTCCAAGCGCCCCAATATAAACTCCTCATGGGTCTTGGTCAATTCCCTCGCAATGCATACGTCCCTTGGGCCAAGCTCGTGCAGGGCGTCTTCCAGCGTGCTCCACACGCGGTCTTTTCGTTCGTAGAACACCAGGGTGGTGCGCAAGGCGGCAAATGAGGCGAAAAGGGCGCGGCGTTCTCCTTGTTTACGAGGAGGGAAGCCGAGAAACGTATGCGGATAGGGGGGAAGGCCGCTGGCCATCAGCGCCGTGACGGCCGCGTTGGGACCGGGAACCGGCGTGACCGGTATGCCTTCTTCGCGGCAGGCGCGCACAAGATGGTAGCCCGGATCGGCCATCAACGGCGTGCCGGCGTCGGTCATCAGCGCGATACGCGCCCCTTGCTGCAGGGCGTCCAGCACCATGCGCAATTTGTGTTCCTCGTTGTGTTCATGAAAGCTTTGTAATGAACCGACGGTGATCTCCAGGCGTTGACAGAGCAATCCGGCGCGGCGGGTGTCTTCGGCGAGCACGATATCGGCCGCTTGCAGGACTTCGCGCCCTCGCGGGGACATGTCACCAAGGTTGCCAAGCGGTGTCGCCACCACCCAGAGACCGGGCGTATTCGAAGGCATTGGGGAAATGCTCCACTGTGTAGTTGCGGTTGTGTTTCGTTATGCACAGCATATCGAAACGGCAGGGCAGATGCCATAAATCTTTGTCTGAAAGATAGAGTCCGGCGGCGCGTGAAAGGCGGGAGATTTTGCAACTGTTCACGGATTGGGCGGGAGTGGCGCGCCCCCGTGCGTCCCGCGTGCGGACTTCCACGAAAACGATGGTGGGGGGATCTTCCCGCGGATCATTGCACACGAGATCGAGTTCCAGGCTGCCGCAGCGCCAGTTGCGATCCAGAATGACATAACCTTTATCTAGAAGATAGCGGGCCGCCGTTTCCTCGCCCTCGCGTCCGGTGATCAGATGGGCAGCAGGCATGCTTGCTCCGCCGGCGCCGGGGCATTCGCATCGCTCACGCCGTGGAACGTCATCCGATGCATGGGGCAGGGGCCGAGCCGCTCAAGCGCGGCGTAATGGTCACGCGTGGCGTAGCCTTTGTGCTGAGCGAAGCCGTAGCCGGGATAGCGCTTGTCCAGGCTGACAAGCAGCTTGTCGCGAAAGGTTTTGGCGATGATGGAGGCCGCGGCGATGGCCGGTACTTTGGCGTCGCCCCCAATGATGCATTGCTGCGCGGTATCAAGGGGCACTGGTTGGTTGCCGTCCACGGCCAGAAAGACGGGGCGCGTGCGCAGGCGGTCCACGGCGCGGCACATGGCGGCGAGCGAGGCCTGAAGAATGTTTATGGTCTCGATTTCACGGGGCCAGGAAGCTCCAATGGCCCAGGCCGTGGCCATGGACTTGATTTGCGGCGCGAGACGACCGCGTTGCTTGGCGCTTAATTTTTTGGAATCATCGAGTCCTTCAAGGACGAAGGAGTCGGGCAGAATAACGGCGGCCGCAATGACGGGTCCGGCAAGACACCCCCTGCCGGCCTCATCTAGACCGGCAAGGGGGTGGGGAAATCTTTTCCAGAAGTCCTGGCTGGAGATATCCAGCAGCATTCCCTGAGCGGAATGGGCAGTGGCGTCGCGTTTACGTGGTCCGGCCATGGCCGAACCTTACGCCCACTGATTCTTGACCTTGATTTTGGCTGCCTTGCCTTTCAGGCCGCGCAGGTAGTACAAGCGGCTACGGCGTACCTTGCCTTCCGTAACCAGTTCCACACGTTCGATAAACGGGGAATGGAACGGAAAAATACGCTCAACGCCGATGCCGTTGGAAATTTTACGCACCGTGAAGGTGGCGTTGGTGGTTCCTTTGTGGATACGCATGACCGCCCCTTGGAAGACCTGAATGCGTTCTTTTTCGCCTTCGATGATACGCAAGTGCACCTTGATGGTGTCGCCGGTCTTGAACTTGGGGATGTCCATGCGCATTTGCTCGCGCTCGATTTTGCGGATGATGTTCATGGCTGCCCTCCTTGGGTGGAGTATATGCAAAACCGTTGGGCGCGAAGCGCCTTCCGTTTTGCTCTGCTGAAAACGATACACATCGTCCGGCTCGCACGGCGGCCGGACTACCAGCAATCTCCCAGAATGCGATCGCAGCAAATGGCGGCCGCGGCGCGCACAGGGAGATGATTATAGGCGTTCATGGGCCTGATGGGCCGTAAAACGCCGTGAGCGGCCTGGATGACTTGCGGCGCCAGGCCATGGCTCGTGCCGAGCACTAAAAGAACAGGCTGCCCGCGCAGCCAGGAACGCACCTGCGACGGGAGCAACGAGCCCTGCATCGTGGCGCTGGTGGCTACAACCAGGGGGCTCTTGCCCGTGGCGGCGCGGATGGATGCAATCGCATCCTCCAGCAACGGCACAACGAGCATTCGTTCCAATGCCTGGCCGCGTTCTGGATTTGCCTCTTTGCCGGGACCGCTCGTCCAATGTCCAAGCAGCTCGGCGGCCAGCGCGCGTTGATCTTCCAGCGGCGTAACGATAAAACTGCCGCCTAGATCGTAAGCACGGGAACAGCGTGCTATATCATGGAGGTCCAGGTTTGTCAAAGATACCGCCGCAACTTTTTTGCGGCGGTCCAGGACCGGATAATGTGTCAAGGCAACATAAAGATTACGCCCCAAACGAAGACCCGCGCCGTTTTCCCGCAAGGCGCGCAATGTGCGGACGTCTTCATCCGAAAGCGGCGCCTCCTGCAGCAGTTCCGGACGGCTTTGGAGCGTGAACCGCAGGCTTTGCTCCCGCCGCCATACGGCGATGCGGCCGTGATCTCCGGAGCGCAGGATCTCGGGCACACACAGGCCATGGTATTCTTCCGGCCTGGTATAGTGGGGGTATTCCAGCAATCCGCCGGAAAAGCTCTCCTCCTCTCCGGAATCGGCATGCCCCATAAAACCTTCGAGCAAACGTCCCACGGCTTCCAGCACGCACAGAGCCGCGGCCTCTCCTCCGCCAAGCACGAAATCGCCCACGGATACCGCTTCGATGGGGTAACGCAAGGCAAGCCGCGCATCAATGCCCTCGTAGCGGCCGCAGATGAGCGTCACGGTCCGCTCCTGCGCCAGTTCGCGGGCGAACTGCTGGTCAAAGGGGCGTCCGCTGGGCGCCATGAGCAGCATGCGCCCGCGAGTCTCGATACTTTCCAGCGCCTTTTCCAGCGGTTCAGGCATCATGACCATGCCGGGGCCGCCGCCGTAGGGGCGGTCGTCCACGGTGCGGTGCCTGTCCTGCGTAAACGTGCGGGGGTTGACGCAGTTTACCGAGAGCAGGCCCGAATCCCGCGCCTTGCCCATGAGCGCGCAACGCAAAGGCGAGTCGAAGAATTCCGGGAATAGCGTGACTATGGAAAAGCGCATGAACCGACCCGCAACAACGCACAGCGGGTCAGGTTCCTCAGCCCCGCAGATAGATCTCCAGGAGACCCTCGGGAGGGGCGATACGCACCTGCTGCGCGTCAATGTCTATGTCAATGACGGTTTCAGGATGTGCCGGAAAGAGCACTTCTGCTCCTTGAGGCGTTTCAATAGACCAGATTTCCTGCTCTTCGCTTGGGGTAAGCACTTCGCGCACAACGCCAAGAAAGTCGCCGTTCTCCAGGAAAACCCGGCAGCCCACGAGTTGATGGCAATAGACCGCGTCAGCATCCAATTCCGGCAGCGCCTGTTCAGGCGCCCAGATGGAATAGCCGCGCAACGTCTCCGCCGCATCGCGAGTGTCGATGCCCTGAAGATGCAGCAGCAAACGCCCCTTGTGTTCGCGCAAGGAGCGCACCTGAATTACCTCGGGCGTTCTTGCAAGCATGTCGTGTTGTTTTTGCCTCCCCTGGGAAGGAGAAAGCAAAAACAACGTGTGCACATCCACAAGAAAGCCCGGGTCTTCCAGGAGCAGTTCTGCGACGACCTCACCGCGTATACCGTGGGGTTTGACCACGGTGCCCAAGCAGATCAATTCCTCATCTGCCATAGGATCGCTGCACCCCTATTCCAGAATCTCCAGCACGGAGCGCTTCTTGGATTTGGTGGATGCAGCGCCAAGGATTGTGCGCATAGCCCTGGCTGTGCGGCCTTGTTTCCCTATGACTTTGCCGAGATCTTCCTTGGCCACTTTCAATTCGAGAACAGAGGTCTGTTCGCCCTCGACTTCGGACACTTGCACCGCGTCAGGATTATCAACCAATGACTTCGCAATGTATTCGATCAGGTCTCTCAACATGGCTCACCTCCGGTCGTTATCGAAGACAGTCGCACTTGCGGACCCGCCACCATGGAGACGCGGAACATCAGACGCATATGAAGCCTAGGCGTCAGCTTGTTTGCTCTGCCGCAAAAGAGACTGGACAGTATTGCTTGTCTGCGCTCCTCTTTCCAGCCAGTACTGCAACTTGGCCGCATCCACCTTGATTTCGGCGGGATCAACCATCGGATTGTAGTGGCCGATGAAGTCGAGCGCCCGACCATCTCTTCTGGTTTGCGTGTTCATGGCAACAATTCTGTAAAATGGGCGCTTTTTGGACCCCATTCTCGTGAGTCGAATTTTAACGGGCATGGTTTTCCAATCTCCTTTAATAATATGGTTTCGTGCAAAAAAGGCAAGCCCTGAAACACAACGGCAAGGGTTAGCGCTTTTTCCGTTTTTTCCGCTTGTCTTTTTTCTTTTTCGTGGCCTTGCTGCCTGTGGGACGGTTTCCCATCCCCGCGAGCCCTTCCATTCCCGGCATTCCGGGCATGCCGCCCATTCCGGGCATACCGCCCATACCGGGCATACCGGGCATACCGGGCATACCAGGCATGCCGCCCATTCCGGGCATGCCTTTGGGCAGCTGGGGCATACGGCCTTTTTTATCCTTGCCGCCCATCATCTTCTTCATCATCTGCCGCATGTTTTCAAAATTTTTGATCAACTGGTTCACTTCATCCAGTTGCACGCCACTGCCCCGGGCGATGCGTTCCTTGCGGCTTTGGTCGATGATTTTGGGTTGACGACGCTCCTGCATGGTCATGGAGCTGATAATGGCGTCTATCCTGGCCAAATCCTTTTCCGGCATCTGGATTTCGCCCAGCTTCTTGCGCAACTCCCCCATGCCCGGAATGAGTTTCATCAGGCCTTCCAGGGAACCGAGCTTTTTCAACCGCCGCATCTGCGTGCGGAAGTCTTCGAAATCGAATTCAGCCTTGGACATCTTTTTGGCCATGTCCTCGGCTTCGTGTTCCGAAAAGGCGGTTTCAGCCTTTTCAATGAGGCTCAGCACGTCGCCCATGCCCAGAATGCGCCCCGCAACACGGTCGGGGTGGAACACGTCCAGCTCGGAGAGCTTTTCACCAACGCCGATGAACTTGATGGGCTTTTGCGTGACCGCTTTGACCGAAAGCGCCGCGCCGCCGCGAGCGTCGCCGTCCATCTTGGTCAGCACGATGCCGGTGACATCGAGCTGCTCGTTGAAGGTCTGGGCAACCGTCACGGCGTCCTGACCGGTCATGGCGTCCGCCACAAAGAGTATTTCCTGCGGCTCAACCTGCTCTTTGATGGTCGCGAGTTCCTGCATCAGCGCTTCGTCGATGTGCAGCCGTCCCGCCGTATCCAGGAGCACTACGTTACAGCCCAGCTCTTTGGCCTCTTCTCTGGCCTTGAGCGCGATGTCGACCGGGTTCATGCTCGTGGTGGAAGCGAACACGGGCACGTCGAGCTGTTTTGCCAGGGAGTGCAGTTGTTCAATGGCCGCTGGGCGGTAAACATCCGCAGGGGCAAGGTAGGGTTTGAGCTTTTTTTTACGTAAGTGCAGCGCGATCTTGGCGGCGCTGGTGGTCTTACCCGAGCCCTGCAAACCCACAAGCATGACCACCGCGGGTTGCCGGCCGCGCAGTTCCAGGCCGAGTTGCTCGCCGCCGAGCAGCTCGATAAGCTCCTCGTGCACGATCTTGACGACTTGCTGCCCCGGGGTGAGGCTCTTGAGCACATCCTGCCCCATGCAGCGTTCGCGTACGCGCTCAACAAAGTCCTTGACCACCTTGAAATTAACGTCCGCCTCCAAAAGGGCGAGCCGCACTTCCCGCAGACCCTCCTGGATATTGCTTTCATCCAGTCGGCCCTGGCCTCGGAAGCGTTTGAAAACGTCTGTCAGGCGATCTGAAAGGCTATCGAACATCATTATCTCTCTGTACAGAGGTGAAACAGCACTAGTTACGTCAGCCGTGATTGTTAGTCAAGCAGGAATACCGCGCCTTGACGCTGAAGGCAAAGCATCGCATCATGCCACACGTTTTTCCATACCGCAAACATGTAGGAACGCCTTCGCGCCATGAGCCAGCTATCCAAACGTCTTTCCATTCCTTATATTGATGCGCTTCTGCTGTTGCTCGGCCTGGGCATACTGTTTTTTTTCGCGCCGCACAATATTTCAGGCGACGCCGCAACGCGGTTTCAGGCCTTGTCTTCTCTGCTGGAACGCGGTGAATATACACCCATGAAGTATTCTCACGCCCTGCCTTTCCTCAGCATCCCCTTCTATTTTCTAGGCAAGATCGTTATGGGGGCGCAATGGTGGATCTCCCGCGCCAATCTGTTCTTTTTCGCCGGTTTCCTCTTTTTTCTCCATCGCCACTTCCGTGCGCAGTTGCCCCCCCGTTGTCTCGGCTTCTTTATGTTGGCCTTGACCCTGTGCTCCATGCTGCCGCATCACCTTTTGGGTTTTCACGCCGAGGTGCTCACCATGTGTCTCGCCGGCAGCGGCTTGTTGCTCCTGCCTCGGCATGCGGTTACGGCGACGCTGCTGCTCGGTCTGGCCGCCATGAACACGCCGGCGTGTCTCGCGGGAGTGGCGTTGGGATGCGTATGGGTGAGCGTACGGGAGCGGCGGCTGTCTTGCCTCGCCCCCGTTGTTGTGGGGGCCGCGCTCATTGCGGGGGAGAACTACTTCCTGCGCGGCGGATTGTGGGCCACGGGCTACGGTGGAGAGCACGGGGCGCGCACGCTGCTGCCGTATTCAGGCCTCCCCGGGTTTAGTTATCCCATCCTGTTGGGGCTTTATAGTATTCTTTTCTCCAGCGGCAAGGGCATTCTCTTTTTCGCCCCCGGCATGAGCTTGATGCGCAGGGGTGCCGTGCCCGGAGTCTGGATTGCGTTTCTCGTTGGCCTGGTGGGGATCTACGCCTCGTGGTGGGCGTGGTACGGCGGCTTTTTTTGGGGGCCGCGCTTTTTTCTTTTCGCCGGTCTTCCGGCCTCCCTGGCTTTGGCCGGGGCCTTGGATTGCGGGGGGCGTGACGGGCAGGGTAACGCGGGAGAAGCGCTCCACGATGCGTTCGTCTTGTGCGTTTTGCTGCTGAGCGCATGGGTGGGGGCGAGCGGTTTGTTGTTCGGGCAAAGCGGGCTGGATATCTGTATTGCCGACAACTACGCCCAGGAATATCTGTGCTGGTATGTTCCGGAATTCAGCCCGTTGGCGCGGCCATTGATTGCCGGTCACGAGTGGGGGGCGCAACGGCTGGCCTATCTCTGCTTTATGCTGGCGGTGGTGGTGCGGCTGGGCGCCCCGGTCGCATGCCGTCTGGCGTTCGCGCTGCGCGGCGGCCTGAAAGGCGCCGTGTCCGGAACATGGCGCTGGTGAAGATCAAAGACGAAGACGGGGGAGAAACTTTTTGGAAAAAGTTTCTCCCCGGAAAATTTATATTAGGCTGTGTTTCTAAATTCGTTTCAAAAAGAAAATGCGAGAGGGGAAACCCTTTGAAAAGGG
>CAZFCK010000160.1:0-10868 GCA_964517355.1 uncultured Desulfovibrionaceae bacterium
CTGCTAGCTTTTCTCCCACTGCGCGGGAAAAGGGGCCCAGGTGACTCTCCAGAACAATCCGCTGAAGGTTGTTGCCGTCCTGTGCGTCCGCCCCTGTATTGTAAGAACCTTAGATAGTGTCCACCCTGCTTAAGTGTTTTCCGCTGCCGTTTGTCTGGTTTTAGCTGCCGACGACGCAGGAGCCCACCGTGTCGCCCACCTTGATGGTAATGTTGTTTCCGCCGCCTTGGGCACCCTCGCCCAGAAAGTCGGCGGCTTGGCTCAACGAGGGATTGATTGGGCAATTGGCCATGAATGTAATCAGCAGTATCAGAAACAGACCCAGTCGGTTGAACATGTGTATTTCAGCCTTAACTTGATTATCAGAATGAAACTTCGGGCAAACCATTTTTCAGGTAAGGCAATACAAGTGTTTGCAAATCGAAGCGATTCGCCACAGCTAGCTTTAGCACAAAAGGCGTTTGCTTATCTTGATAATTTTCGATCATCGGTTCTTTTGGGTGGGAACTGAGCTGTGAGTCATTGGGGATAATATGGTTGAATAGCCTTTCCTTCTTCCATATACATTGTGACAAAAAACGCATAAAGACAGGGGCGCAGAGCGGGATATAAACTTACAAAAAGCAGGATATGCTGGCAAGTGATCCTGCCTACCGGCTTCGGGCCACCCGCCAGGGAGAAAGGCGGAATCCAGCTGTTTTCATGTATAGGTTGGCGGCATTGATTTTCTGGTATGGCCAGTTAATTTCAGTCTTGCTTTTGTTGGCATCTTCATTTGTGGCATATGGCGTGGAGTCAGGGATTCAGTTTTCAGGCCCTAATGTTGTATCCCGCGATTGAAGAAAATTGAAAATGACCTGATCAATCGTCTTAAATTAATTAATGATGTACCGATAATAGATCAAATAATCATGCCCCAGAACAGGCAATTTCCGGGCAATCCAGAAGAAAGTATCAACTATTTTATTAAATATCCAGTCATCAATTGGTATTCCGATTTTTCAAGGCGATTGGAATGATTCCAATCCCCCAAAAATAGAAATGCCGGTGCTCATGGGGCGTTCCAAGACGATATAGTTTTTTAATAAAAAAGTGGTCGCAACTTACTTATTTTGAAAGCCAAAATCTGACTCCAGAGATTGCGGCCAGATCTTTGATTTTGCCTAAGCCGGTTTGCCATATTTCGAGTGACCCTCACCCATCAAAGCGTATACGCTCAGTTTGTTCAATGAATTTGTTAAGGTTAATAAGCCTATTTTTCACAGTGTCATTATCTATTCCCGGCCTGGCCGAGCTTTTTCAATCTTTTGCTGAGGGCCGGCTGGGAAATACCAATCAGACGGCAGGCAATCGACTGGTTTCCTTTCGCACGATGCATGGCTTCAAGTACAAGCATGTCTGTAACTTTGCGAATATTGGGAAGCGGCTCAGATTGGCTGAACACACACTTGCGGTCTTCCTTTTCGTCGATTGGTAGATTAACGGGATAAGTCATTTTCCCCATCTTTTTTTTAAAAGAATCCAGTGAGAGCACCCCGCCTTTGTGGGTGCTTACGGCATCAAAAACCATGGATTGAAGCTGTCTGATATTCCCCGGGAAGTTGTAGTTTGATAAAAGGGTCGGCAACTCTTTTGGATAAGTGGGAATTTTTTTATTAATGGCCTTGCTGGCCTGCTCCATGAAATGATTTAGGAGGACTTGGATGTCACCTTTTCTATTACGCAGGGGAGGAATGTCTACATGATGGGTATACAGCCTGTAATAAAAATCTTTTCGAAACTCTCCGACAGCCTCTTTCTTTTCTAAATCCTGATGAGTGGCTACAATGATTCTTGATTTAAGCCTTTTGGGTTTATCGCTGCCCAGTGGGTAATATTCTCCATTTTGTAGAAGGCGCAGGAGTTTAATCTGAGAAGGAATGCTTAAGTCTCCGATTTCATCAAGGAACAAGGTTCCTCCCGCCGCCTTTTCGATCATACCCACCCGATGGTGGTTAGCGCTGGTATAGGCTCCGGGCACATGGCCGAAAAGAGTGTCTGAAAAAATTGTGTCGTCCAGGCCTGCCACATTCACGCACACAAGGGGGCCGTCATCGCCGCTCAGTTCGTGGCAGGCTTTTGCGATCAGTTCCTTGCCTACCCCGCTTTCTCCTGTAATGAGAATCGGTTGGGAACTAGGGGCTACGGATTCAATGTATTGAAAAATGGATTTCATGGCTTTGTCATTTGTCACGATTCGCCTGAAAACTTCCGGGTGGTCCAGGGATTTTCCCAAAAGGCGTTTGCGGATTTCCTGGTGGGCTTGCTGCATTTCAATGAATTGAATGGCCCTTGATATCCCCCTGACCAGACGGTCTTCCTCCGTGGTCTTTACATAGTAATTAATCGCCCCCAGCTTCACGCATTCCACAGCATTTTCGATCAGGTTGATGCCGCTGATGATGATGACCCCGATCTCGGGGTAGTCACGGCTGATGATTTCAAGTATGTCCCTGCCGGAAAGGCCGGGCATATTCAGATCCAGGATAATAAGCCCAATTCCACCTTGATCTATAATTTCAGGAACTTTCCGGCTGTCTTGACATAACGCAACATTATTGATTCCACCGAGCCTTTCCAGTGTGAGACTCAGGCTCCTGAGGAAGGGCGGTTCGTCATCCACAAGCAGGATTTTAAATGCAGGATATAACTTTTTTTTCACTGACAGGATACTCCTTCACAGGTATGGAAAGGCGCACATTGGAGCCCCTTCCCGCATTGGATTCAAAAGTTAAAGTGCCTGAGTGCTCCTTGACGATATTGGCAGATACAGAAAGTCCCAAACCTGTTCCGCCGGAGTTTCGTTTTGTAGTAAAAAAAGGGTCGGTCAGATGCCCGATATGTTCCGGCGCAATGCCCGCTCCCTGATCTTGGATTTGGACTATAACACTGGCGCCATCCCTGGAATTATAAGAACTGATAATAACGGACTGCTGCCTTGAAGTAAGCGCCTGACAGGCATTCATGAGAAGGTTGACGATAACCTGTTCAATCCTCTGTATGTTGCACATTACAGGTTTCAACTCTTTTCCACGGATGAATTTAAAATTATCGGTTGCCTTTTTAAGATGGCTTTCCACTAAACGGATACTGGTGTCGATGATATTGTTTATGTCTATGGGGGCCATGTCTTTGGTGTCTTCAATCCTGCTGTAATCTTTCAAGTCTTCGACAATCCCTTTGATTCTCTTGGCCCCTGCCAGCATCTCGGAAATTATTTCGGGCAATTCATCCCTGAGCCGGTCGTAATCCAAACCGGCCAGAGTAAATTCGGGATGGTACCGGTAATACTCATCCATGACAGGAAGCATATCCTCAAAGGCATCCTTAATGATAGGGGTGTTGAGCAGCACAAGGCTGTTGGGATTGTTGATTTCGTGGGCCACCCCCGAGGCCATGATCCCCAAGGTCGACATCTTGTCTGCCTGGATAAGCTGTTGCTGCTGCTGGTATATTTCATTGGTTCGAATGGCCACTTCCCTTTTCAATGTACGGTTCCAGTACATCACTCCAGCTAGAATCAAAACCAGCGGTATGATGACCACAAGGCTGGTTTTGATTATCAACGTCCAGGCAATGGTTTTGGGTTCGTATACTCCGAACCATTTTTCATAAATTTTTTGATGCCTACCTGTATTCTTCAGGATAGATAGTCCCTCATTTAAAAGGGCTAAAAGTTCAACATTTCCTTTTTTTACGGCATAACAGTATCGGAAGCTTTTAATGGGAGTTCCGGACATGACCAGGTTGGAAAGTTGCAGCTTTTTCCCTAAATACTGACCAGGAAGGTTGGCTACCACCGCATAGTCATGTTTACCGGATGCCAGCAACCTTAACGCCGAAGCATGGGTGTCAGTAGGGATGAGGGTGACATTCATTCCGCTGTTTAAAAATGTATCGTGAATTGACCCCTTATTCTGGATGATAACTTCCTTTCCACTCAGAGATTGCATATCCGGGGCAGGGGCGTCCCCTTTTCTGTGGAAAATGGATTGATGAATGATGGCGTGGGGGGGCGTGAAATCGTAGTTTTTTTGCCTTTCGTCGGTGTAGACCATGCCCTGAAGTGCGTCGACCTTGCCTTCCTCAAGCTCCTTTCGCATTTTACCCCAGGGCCCCAAGCGAATTTTAACTTTTATTCCCATTACTTCAGCAATGGCTTTGGTAAGTTCCACAGCATATCCGGTGGGGCGCCCATCATCATCTAAAAATTCATAGGGAGGGTAATAGAAATCACCCCCAACGGTGATGGTTCTGATATGCGATGTTTTTATTTCAGCAAAAGCAGGACAAGAAAAAAGAAATAAAACGGATAGGATTACCCCAAAACTTAGTCGTTTGATCTTGGCCATTTTACCTTTTACTTTTTTTGCAAGTCACTATCCCCGGTTCTGATCACTATGCAAGATTCAGTGCTGGCAGCCAACCTTTTGCCCTTTGTGTATAAAGGATAACTAAAATTTCAATCAACCCTACCCCTCTTTACTTTTTTTAACAATGTGGGCTGCCAGAACTTCGGCTGCATCCACAACCTCGCATCCCATGTTTCCGGCGGAAATAACGCTTAACTCAGTGCAGGCAATTATCAATACATCAACTTCCCGAGACCGAATTCCCTGGCAAATGGCTTTGAATTTTTCGGCAACATTAGATGAAGGATCTCCCGCCTTCACCGCCTTAATTACATTTAGCAGTGCCTTTTGTTCATCGGCTTCCGGGTAGACAACATCTATCCCCTCTTTCTTGAATCTTTTTTCATACAGCCCGGTCATTAATACGGCCGTAGAGGCAAGCACCCCTACTTTTTTACATGGACGCCGCTTTTCTTTTACTGCGCAAACCACCAGATCAATAAGGTTGATGACAGGAATATCCACGGCAGCCTGAACGGTATCCCAGTAAAAATGGGCCGTATTACAAGGAATGGCCAGAAAATCTGCTCCCCATATTGCAAGACGTCTGGCCATATCCGCCATCTCAGGAGCAGGGCTTTCACCGCAGCCTTCAACAATGGCTTTGATTCGTGAAGGTACTTTGGGATTGTTGTCCACGATACACCTGACATGGTCGATATCATCATCAGCCGGAGTCAGCCGGATAATCCGCTGCATGAGATCAACCGTTGCTTCAGGTCCCATGCCCCCGATAATACCTGCGATTTTTTCTTCCATTTTTTCCATTCTCCTGTCTGGGAGCAATTCATCCTGATACCCGGACGGATGTTAACTGGAATTGTCAGATGACGGGTCCATCCGGGTATCAGGCGTATTTGCATGGATCTTAGATTTATCGACCTTTATTTCCTAAAGGTGTCCAGATAAGCGTAAAGGGCGGGAGAACCTCCGGTGTGCAGGAACAACACGTTGCTGTCCTTGGGAAATACCCCTTTGCGCACCAGATCAATGAGCCCGGCAGCAGCTTTACCAGAGTAAACCGGGTCCAGGAGAATGGCCTCGTGATTTGCAAACAGTTTGACCGCTTCCACCATGGCGTCGGTGGGAAGAGAATAGCCGGGGCCGACATAATCCCCATAGCAGACTATGTCTTGCCTTTCCACACCGCCTTTGACATGCAGCCGCTCTGCTGTTTTCACGGCCAGCTTGTGAACGATTTCTTCCTGGACATCCTTTGGCCGGGAAACGTTCATGCCGCTGATGGGGATATTGCCGTTAACACCAGTCATACCGACCACCATACCGGCATGGGTGCCTGCGGACCCTGAAGGGACAACAATATGGTCAATGCTCAAACGCATATCGTTTAACTGATTCACCGTTTCTTCGGCACATACGGCATAACCTGTGGCGCCAATGGCATTGGATGCGCCGCCGGGAATGATATAAGGGCTTCTACCAGCCGCTTTGAGTTCTTGGGCCTTTTTCTCCATTTCCGCCATCATGTCAGAACCGCCTGGGACAACTTCAATGGTTTTGACGCCCAGTAGTTCAAACAGAAAATTATTGCCTGACGCCTCTTTTTTATAAGACCCTTTAACGCGTTCTTCTAAAACCAGATGACAATCCAAACCTTCTTTTGCAGACCATGATGCGGTCAGGCGGCAATGGTTGGATTGGACGGCCCCACACGTGATGATGGTGTCCGCCCCTTTCTCCATGGCGTCGGCAATGCAGAATTCAAGTTTACGTGTTTTGTTGCCCCCTGCGGAGCCGGGCAGCAGATCGTCTCTTTTTATGTAGAGATTGACTTCGCCGCCCAGAACCCGGCTTAAAGCGGGCATTTCTTCTATCGGGGTTGGGCCTTGAAGGTAATTGCGTCTGGGAAATTGTGTGTAATTCATTTTTTAATTCCTTAAATGTTATGTTGTAGGTTAAACGTTCTAAAACGTCTTCGGTTTCAATGTCCGCACCGTAAATGGTCCTTTAAGGCATTAGCTATAAACGGAGTTGACCGTTTGGAAATTTGAAATATCAGTTATAAAAAACCGTCGTCTTTACAGCTTTCCACAGGCTGGTGTTTGCTGTTTTGGCAATTGCGGCCAAATTTTTCAAAACAATGTGAGCCCGCTTTTCAATGTCGTTTTCCGGTATTTTTCCCATCAAAGGGGCAATGGGTAAAACAAACCCCCGATTCACAATTGCCTGGGAATAAGGTTCCATGGCGGCTTGGGCTCTCTCGGTAGAAATGGTCTGCCTGGGTCATGTTTTTATCCTGTGGTTATGGATAATGAGTTTGCTACTCTACCGTATCTGTTGAAAAAGATGCGGTTTTCAGTTCATCACCGTTGACCCATGCTTGTTCATTCAATTCGCCTTCCGTCTTGGCAACAACGCAGGTGACAGTAAGGTCGCCGGTGACATTGAGAGCGGTCCTTCCCATGTCGAGAAGTGCATCGACACCCAGAATCATTGCATAGGCTGCTGCAACTGCAGAACCTGCCTCGATTTTCAACCCCACAGACTCAAGAACCATCAGAAGCATGATTGCCCCGGCGCCGGGAACACCTGCAGAGCCGATGGAAGCCAATACTGCGGTTACGATAACTGTCATCTGCTGGCTGAAGGTGAGGGGGAGGCCAATGGCAAGGCCGACAAAAATAGCGCAAACACCTTGATAAATTGCGGCTCCATCCATGTTGAGCGTGGCACCTAACGGCAGAGAAAAGGAATATACACTTTTGGATACGCCGAGCTTTTCTTCAGCTACTTCCATGGACACCGGCAGGGTCCCTCCGGAAGAGCGGGTCACGAAAGCTGTAACAATGGCGGCCCTGGCATTAAGAAGAAATTTGAAAAAATTAATGCGATAGAAAGCGAGCATGCCTCCGTATACCAAGAAGGCATGAAAAATAAATGCACAATAAACCGTTATGGTGACAATGGCCAATGGTCCGAATGCCTGTGCTCCCTGTTTTCCGAACACAACGGCAATCAATGCAAAAACCCCTACCGGTGCATACTCCAGAACCCAGCCCACGACCTTGTACATGACTTCAGCACCGCCTTCAAAAAGGGAGAATACGGTGTTGGCTGCCTTTTTAATCCGCTCATCTTTACTTTCGCGCAAATGGGAGACGCCCATCCCGAATATTATTGCAACCAGAATAGTTGGCAAAATTTTACCTGAGGAGATCGCGTTAAACGGGTTGGTGGGGATGATATTTAAAAATGTATCGATAAGTGAGGGGGCATTTAATGCTTTTCCCGTCATATCGGCAGAGGAGGCCAACTGAAGACCCTGTCCGGGAGAAAAGAGGTTGGCAAACAAAACCCCGATACCTACTGCAAGCGCAGATGTAAAGACATAGAGCAGCAAAGATTTCAATCCGATTCGGCCTAATCGGGAAGGATGAATGCTGGCCGATCCGACTACCAGTGTAAACAAAACCACCGGCATTACAATCATCTTCAGCAGTCTTACAAAAATATCTCCTAAAGGTTTAACCCACTGGATCTCCGGACCAATAACTATACCGGCGACAGCACCAAGAATGAGAGCGGTAAAAATTCTAAGTAGTAAGCTGGTATGGAAATACCAACCCATGAGGCCTGATTTTTCTTTTGGTTTTTGTTTTGCCATTTTTCTTCCTCTTTTTAATTTTAAAAATCACATGTAGCTGGTGTAGGATTTTTTCTTGTTATCCCAAACTGTTAACCATCACTACTGAAGCGGAAAAAGCAAACACCACAAAAAAACTATGAGCTAGAACAGCAAACTTAGTGCCAAAATTAACTTGCTCAAAAAAATATAATAAAATTAATAATTTATAGCGAATAGAGGGGGCGAAAAGTAAAAAAAGGGGTATAACTTTTAGGCGGTTTCTAAACAGTAGATGTCAACAAACTCATTGACAATAAAGGCTTTTTGTTAAATTTATTCCAGGTTATAACCTTCTGTTGGTTATAGGGGGGAGCTGATGTAATGAAAATTCCTTCGAGATTTTAAATAATACATTAAATTTTATCAATTTTTATAATTTACATCACATGAAAAAATAGTACCAAAGTCTGTAACAATAGTGTGATTTAAGGGAGCAGAGATTAATGGGAAAAGCCATGGTTTGTTTTTTAGTAACCACTTTTTTACTTAGCGTTTACGATTTTTAAACTTCTTTTCCTGTTTATCCCTGAAAGAGGCTCGCAAAATCCCGGCAAAGCGCCATGCTGTCACATTAAAAATTTGACTGAGCTCATCATAATTGACGGAGGTTTTTGCTTGTTGACTGTGGGCGCCTTGAGCCGGATAATAAATTTCGAAAATCTTCTAAAAACATCAAAATGTTTTATCCGACCTCCTTCTTGAAAATATAAAACCAACTAAAGATTTTTACCGATCAAGGCCGCCACGAAAAAATCCGTTTCCAGTGTGTTGGAAACACGCCGGGAAGGCACCCGACGCGAGCACCGGTCCATTACCGCAACCAGATAAATGAAGCCCCGGCGCATGGGAATGTAAGCGATATCGGCGCGCTTCACATGCCTGGGCCGATCAATGACCATATCCCCTAACAAAAAAGGGTAGACCTTGTTTTCAAGGCGAGGCTTTCTGGCCCTGGGCTTGGGGTATATAGCCGTAACTACGACCTTGCGCATCAAACGGCTTAAAAAGCTTGCGGAGGAAAATCGAAAGCTCAAGCAAATGTATGCCGATTTTACCCTTGAAAACCGTATTTTTAAGCCAACCAAGCCCGGCTAAAAATGGGGGTCTTGGCCTACAACCTGCTGCATATTATCAGGGAGTTTCATTTGAAGGGCGAGGAGGTCAAACGTTCCATGGAATGGTTGATCCGCAGAATCGTCAAAGCCGCATTGCGCATTTCTTACCATGGCCGCCGCTGGTGGGTCCACGTGGCCTCGTCGTTTCCATTGGCCTATCAATTCAGGGCGGCTCTTGGAACTGGCTGAAACGTAACCCCTAAGGATTGACAGGGGGATTGAGAGTGGAATACTATGCGCAAAAAATGGTGGGATAGACATCACTTCCCGGTTTTCAACACAATTATCGGCAAGTAAAGCAAAGAGGTGGTTTCAGGGCCTTATCGGCATACACGTCCGTGGCTACCAAAGCTACAAGGGGCCTCATGGAATAGGTAGAGCTGCGACTGCCGCATAATTTCGGAGTAACGCCCTATTATAATACAAGGAAACAACTATGGATTTTACTGCTGCGGCTTCTACGCACACCAAATTCAACTGGAGAGTCCGTTCTTTGGCTTCCGATTTTTTACTTGAGGATACCTGGGAGTTCCCTTACGAATTCGGTGTAAACGACGGGGTCGATTTGCATTTGTTTCAAAAATCCGCCATTGAGCCTATGATGAAGGGTATTTTTGATAACTCCTTGACTGGAATGCTATTCAAGGTGCGAAAGTTTTTCGGGACTTTATTCGGCATTGATAATAATTTGCATAATTATCCTATCCCTGGCTGCCGGGAAAAGAGCCTTCGGGATCGTTTGCAGGAAAGCGATCTTGAGAAGGACACGCCGGAACGGGCGATGGACATTTCAACGCAAGACTTTATGGACTTCAGACCGGTGTATACCTTTGCTGACGAAACGCTCCACGAACTCTCCAATTCCACCGAGCATACATTAATGCATTATGCTTGGTCTCCCTCTGGGGAAGGGAAGTGGAAGATCCGCCTCGCGGTCTACATTAAGCATCGGACCATTCTAAGTGCGTTTTACATGCGCTGCATCCGACCATTCCGTCATTTCATAGTCTATCCCTATATTTTTAGAAAGTGCATGGAACATTGGGAAGCACGAAATGTGACCGAATAGTTTTTCGGTTTTAAGTGGGGCGGTTCCTTTGTTTCAGAGAAAGTCAGTAAGGCTTAAGATAATATGGCATCGGATAAAACCCTATAAAGTCTTTCGCCCAACTAATTAATTACACCCAAGATTGAGGATAATTCCAAAGTTATTTATCAAAGCGATGGCACTTCCTGGAGGTGCTGAATCATGACTAGTAAAGTAGCTAGGCATATGACAGCCCCCAAGGGATATACATTGCTTCGCCCCACGCAAAACACCAGGAGAAGCGGTGTCCACCCCCACCACCGCTCCAACCACCATCAACAGCTTCACATATCCCAACCCAATGGTGGGTTTCTTCCGGCTCTTCCCCACAAGCCATAGCAGCCCCAAACTCCCAGACCAAGCCCGAGCACGATTAAGCCTGATACGGCATTAAGTGAAGCGTGGGGGAGGCGCCGTGACCCGGAAAGGGTGACCCTCCCCCGGCTGTCCGATGATCGCGCGAACTTTTTTTGTCCGATCCATTCCAATAAGCAAGCCTTTAGGCCTTCCCCCACGGAAGTTTGTCCGGGTTGAATAAGACCCATTCAGGCCTGCATTTTGTCCAAACT
>CAZFCK010000161.1:0-6317 GCA_964517355.1 uncultured Desulfovibrionaceae bacterium
GGGGTGGTTCAAAAACTGTGGCTATGGACTATCTCAAACGTGACTTGCTCTAGAAATGGGAAATGGTATTATTCCTTTTTCGTGGCGCGTTGCCGTCCGCGTTCTGCGAGAAGTTTTTCCTGATAAAGCAGTGATGCGCCAAGAATTGCGAAAGGGTAGAGTGCGATATGCATGAAAGGAACGAGCAGCGGCGCACCAAAGCCCAGCAGGAGAGAGCTGTGTTTGCGGACAAAGCGCAGGCGTCCGGCAAAGCTCGGATCGTCTCGGGACAGGGAAAAGTCCAAAAAGTCCCAGGCCAGAAGGATCATCGCCAGGAGAAGGGACAACGGCGCCCCGATGATGGGGATGAACAGGAGCATCAGGGGGAGCGCCAGCACGAACACGGCCTTTTTGATTTCTTCCAACACGGTGCGCAGTATGCCGATGTCGGATTCCTGCGCTGGTCTGAGCGCCTTGTATTCGTTGCGGCGGCCGATGCGCCCCGCAATCATGTCGTAGAGGGGCGAAGCGAGTATGTTCGCGATGATCATGAAGGCGAAGTACATGATAGCGAAGAGCAGGATATAGAGAACCGCGGAGAGCAGATGGACGTAGAGCCAGCGCAGACTGGCCATAAAGCCTGTGGCCTCGGTGGCCGCCGGGGTCCAGAAAAAATTCAGGAGCTGGTCAATATACAGTGTGAAGACGTAAAAGCCCGCGGAATAGAGTATGAGCGTCAGAAAAAATGGCAGCAGCAAAAGGGGCAAATAGCCTTTGTTGGCGAACGCGAAACGCATGCCTTTCAGATGGGCGCCAAGCCCCAGTCCGAAATCTTTTAGTATACGCATTGGTTGATGTCTCCTCGTTGTTCGTGCTTCAGCGCGGGGGGTTCTCTTTGGGGATAAAAGCCAAAGCCCCCAAAGGGGGCAATACCAGTTCCAAATGATAGCCGAAGCCCTGCTGTGTAGCTTGTTTGGCCTGTACCTGTCCGCCGTTGCCCACGTCGGAGCCGCCGTAGAGTGCGGCGTCGGAGTTGAAGATTTCCAGCCAGGTGCCTGGGAAAGGGCAGCCTATGCAATAGTCCCGGCGAACCACGGGGGTGAAGTTGAGCACCCACAAAACGGGTGTTTTGTTGGACGATTTGCGCAGGAAGCTGATGACTGAGGCTTGGAAGTCCGTGCAATCGATCCATGCGAAACCGCCCCAGTCATGATCGTGTTCATGCATGGCCGGGTAGTTGCGCAGCATGCGGTTCAGGTCGCGCAGCATGCGGCTGATGCCTGCATGTTGCGGGAAATTCAAGAGGCTCCAATCCAGAGCCTTGCTTGCATCCCATTCGTTCCATTGTCCGAATTCGCCGCCCATGAAAAGCAGCTTTTTACCGGGATGCGCCCACTGGTAACTCAGCAACAGCCTGAGATTGCCTTGCTGTTGCCAAACATCGCCCGGCATTTTGGCCAAGAGGGATTTTTTGCCGTGCACCACCTCGTCGTGCGAGAGGGGCAGAACGAAATTTTCACTAAAGGAATAGAGCATGGAGAATGTTAAATTATTATGGTGATGGGCGCGATGGATGGGGTTTTTGGAAAGATAGAGCAGCGTGTCGTGCATCCACCCCATATCCCATTTGAACGTGAATCCCAGCCCGCCCGTGTATAAGGGGCGGGACACGCCGGGCCAGGACGTGGATTCTTCCGCCACCATGATGGCGCCGGGGTAGTGCCCATGCACAACCTTGTTGAGTTCCTTGAGAAAGTCTATGGCGGGCAGATTTTCTTTACCCCCGAAGGCGTTGGGTATCCATTCCCCTTCCTTGCGCGAGTAGTCGAGGTAGAGCATGGAAGCCACGGCGTCTATACGCAGGCCGTCGATATGAAATTCCTTGAGCCAGTAGAGGGCGTTGGCCAGCAGGAAATTGCGTACTTCATGGCGGCTGTAATTGAAGATGTAGGTGCCCCAGTCTGGATGTTCGCCTTGCCTCGGATCGGCGTGCTCATAAAGGGCGGTGCCGTCGAAGCGGCCCAGGCACCAGGCGTCTTTGGGAAAATGGCCGGGTACCCAGTCCAGAAGCACGCCGAGGCCGGCCTGGTGGCAACGATCGACCAGGGTTTTGAAATCTTCGGGCGTACCGAAGCGCGAACTCGGCGCGTAAAAATGACTGACTTGATATCCCCAGCTTTCATCCAAAGGGTGTTCGGCAAGGGGCAGGAACTGGATATGGGTGAAGCCGAGTTCCAGAACATAGGGAATCAACGTATCCGCCAGCTCCAGGTAGCTCAGGAAAGAGCCGTCGTCATGGCGCTGCCATGAACCCGCGTGAACTTCGTAAATACTGATGGGGCGATCCAGGGGCAGCCCCTTTTCCCTACGGGCGCTCATCCATTGCGCGTCGGACCATTGATGGTTGTCCAGGTCCCAGGTTTTTGCCGCGATTCCGGGCCGCATTTCGGTATGCAGCGCCATGGGATCGGCCTTGTATTCGATAACTCCCGTGGATTGCTTGATACCGTATTTGTACAGCATTCCCTTGGCGATACCGGGCACGAAAGCTGCCCAGATACCGGAAGTGCCCACGGGGTAGAAGGGATATTCCCCGAAGCGCCAGTCGTTGTGCTCTCCCACCAGGTGGATTTCCTGGGCGTTGGGCGCCCACAGCGCGAAACGGTATCCCGCGACTTCGTCTTGTTCATGGGGGTGGGCGCCGAGAATCCGATACAGGTCCCAGTGCTCGCCTCGCCCAAAGAGGTACAGGTCGAAGGGTTCCAGGAAAAGAGGATATGTCGTCACGGTAGCACTCATGGTTGTGTTTCCTTGTACACTGCACAAAGGTATGGCCCTTGAGGGCCATCATTGGAAAGCTCGGAAAGAATGATACGGAAGATACCGGTATCGTAAACGGCTGGCAAGGCGTGACGCGATGGAGTCAAAATTTGCCATGCAATGATTTGTAGACTTCCAGATAGAGTTGCGCGGATTTTTCCCAGGTGAAGCCGTGCTCCATGCCTCTTTGTTGTATTCGGCGCCATAGTTCAGGTTGTTCCCAAACCTCGAGAGCTTGCGTGATGGCCTCCAGAAAGTGGTGGGAGTCGGCCTTGCCAAAGGTGAACCCTGTGGCGTCGTGATGGGGGAACGGCGTGATGGAGTCGTTGAGGCCTCCCACAGCCGTGGCCACCGGCGGAGTGCCGTAGCGCAGGGCGTACATTTGCGTCAGACCGCACGGTTCATAGCGTGATGGCATCAGAAATATGTCCGAGCCGGCCTGTATGCGGTGGGCGAGGCTTTCGGTGTAGCTGACGTTCGCCGACAGTCGCAACGGATAGTCTTCCATGAGTCTGAGCACCCGTTCTTCGTACTCCAAAGCGCCTTCGCCCAGGACGATGATGCCCACGTTTTTCACGATGAGTTCTTGAAAGATATCCAGGAGCAGATCAATACCCTTTTGCAGCTGCAAGCGGCCTATGAATCCCAGCAAGGGGCGGTTCTCCAGAAAAGGATTGAGCCGCAGCTCATTGATAAGCTCAAGCTTGCAGGTGCGTTTTCCGGAGATGTCTTGAGGGGAGTAGGTTGCGGGCAAGCCGGGATCGTTCGCGGGGTCCCATACGCTGTAGTCCGCTCCATTCAGGATGCCCAGCAAATTGTCCGACCGCTTGGAAAGGATGCCCTCCAGGCCGCAGCCGAATTCCGGAGAAAGGATCTCTTTCGCGTAGGTGGGGCTTACCGTCGTGATCATATCCGCATAGGCTATGCCGGCCTTGAGCAGGTTGAAGTCGCCGTAAAATTCCGCTCCGTCGATGTTCCAGGCATGGGGGGGCAGGCCGGATGCGGTAAAAAGCCGGGACGAGTAGCGTCCTTGAAAGGCGAGGTTATGTATGCTCAATACCGAGCGGGTGTTGAAGAGCCGCGCGTCGCCCTGACGCCAAAAATGCAGCAGGGCCGGAACAAGCGCTGTTTGCCAGTCGTTGGCGTGTATGATCGCCGGAGGCGTTTCCATTCTCCTGGCCCATTCCAACGTTGCCCGGCAAAAGAAGATAAAGCGCTCACAGTTGTCGAAATATTCACCCTTGTAGGTGTTGTAGAAATACTTGCGGTCGAAATACTCCTCGCGGCTGACAAAATAGACCGGCATGCCGTGCAGGTCGGCCATATAAATGTCCGCGGTGACAGGTCCCCAGGGGTAGCCCACAGGCATGTCATTGTAGATCAGATGGAAAGGAATTCCCGCTTTAAGCGTTCGCGGATAGAGCGGCGTGATGACGGCCGTGTTCACACCCATGCGATGCAATGTCAGAGGCAACGCCCCCGAGACATCGCCCAGTCCGCCTGTTTTGGAAAAAGGGTACATTTCTGACGTGCAGAACAGGACAAGAGGACGTTCTATGGCCATGGATTTCACCTTTCACGCTAAGGGCCTGTATGGGCATACGCACTGTTGGAGTCTAGCATACACAGGGTATTGCATATTTCAAGGATATTGCACGGAGCGGAAAGTTTTATTTTTTTCGCGGGCCGGGCCGCTCCAGTCAACCGGAGGAATGACGGGCGCTCCTTTTCATGGGGTGTATCGCGCCAACCGGGCCTTGAAATCATCCAGAATTTTACCATGGTCGAAACACAGGGGCGTTGGCAGGGAATCCAGGGGAAATACCTGGACCTTGCCCGCGTCGTCTCCGGCTTGCAGTCTGGCAATGTCTTTGGTTTGCGCGGTGAAGACCACGCTCATGGTATGCTGCCGGGGGTCGCGCTGCGGGTCGGAGTACACGCCCAGCAGTCCGGTAAGCTCCACCTCCAGCCCCGTCTCTTCCAATGCTTCGCGGATGGCGGCATGCTCCACGCTTTCGCCGTAATCCACAAATCCGCCGGGCAACGCCCAGCCGAAAGGCGTATTCAACCGTTTCACCAGGACAACGCCGGGGCCGGGCACATGCACCAAAATGTCAACTGTCGGAGTGGGATTGCGGTAGCGTAAGATGCCTTTACCGCAATGGGGGCACGGTTCCTCGTGTTGCATGAGTACTCCTTGGTTTCGGCCGCGATACGAAAAGCATCTCTGGCCGTTGGACGTCTTTGTTGGTACGCAATGCCATGAACGCTGACAAGAGGCAGTATCACCTGCTCGTACATAAAGGCGCCATGGGCGATTTCCTGCTGGTATGGCCGGCCATGCTCTCCCTTGCGCGCGCGTATTCGGGAAACCCGCTCCTCTGGGCCGGGAAGGAGTGCCATTCGGCGTGGATTCAAGCTGCCGGATGGGAACCGGCGCCGCTCCGGTTGCGCAATGCGGTGGACAGCCTGTACGGCGCCGCGGAATGGCCCGCCACCCTGGAGGGGGGGCGCGTCGCGTGGTTCGGATTGCGCGCGAATGTCATCGGCCTTGACGACCCGCGGTTGTGGTTTGTGCCCTGTATACAAGAGGGGCGCTTTGCCTCGCCGCGGCAAATAGCCCGCGAGGCCCTGGCTGCTCGTGACATCGCCTGGGCCGGGGACTGGCGCGACGTGTGGCGGGGGGCTTTCGGCGGATGGCAGAAGCGGGGGCCATTTGATTGGGATTTGCTCCTGTTTCCCGGCGCGGGACACAGGGCTAAACAATGGGGGGCGGTGCAATTTTTTGAACTGGCGCGCTATGCGGAGAAGAAAGGCTGGCGCGTCGGGTGCGTGCTGGGACCCGTGGAAGTTGAACGTGGCCTGAATCCTTTGTCCGTGGGAGCGCTGGAGGCCGCCGTTATACGCCCCCAATCATTTTCCGCCTTGAGCGAGCTGCTGTTGCGGACGCGGATGGCCTTGGGAAACGACAGTGGTCCCATGCATTTGGCCTCCATGCACGGCACACCGGGGATCGTGCTTTTCGGCCCCACATCGCGCCGGCAATGGGCGCCCGAAGGGATGTCCACCCTGGCCGCGGCAACACCCTGCCGGCCCTGCACGGTGACGACATCGGATATAGATTGCAGCGATTTCAAATGTATGAATGAAATAAGCGTTGCACGGGCGGCAGAAGCGCTGCAAGCGTTACGCGCTGTTGGTTGCTGAACTCCCCTGCCGGAGAGCGCAAGCAGGGCCAACGGCTTCGCCCCCAAGAAGTACAAAACCGACTCGAGGCCCCGCTAAAAACCTGAGTCGGCTCTGGCAAAAGAAGGAAGGTATTTTCTATTTAGCAATAGTGGTGCCAAAACTGAACATCTTGCGTGTATTTTATTGCCTGGTCTGCTGCGTTGATTGTTCAAGGGAAGTTGTTGGTGTAATTTTTCCCGTGATTACAAGTGGTTTGTCAAGTTGTGTTCGGTGAGAAGAGAATGCGCCCCCAAGAAGTACAAAACCGACTCGAGGCCCCGCTAAAAACC
>CAZFCK010000161.1:6417-10839 GCA_964517355.1 uncultured Desulfovibrionaceae bacterium
CCGACTCGAGGCCCCGCTAAAAACCTGAGTCGGCTCTGGCAAAAGAAGGAAGGTACTTTCTATTTAGCAATAGTGATGCCAAAACTGAACATCTTGCGTTTTTTTATTTCCGGGTCTGCTGCGTTGATTGTTCCCAGGAAGTTGTTGGTGTAATTTTTCCCGTGATTACAAGTGGTTTGTTAAGTGGTGTTCGGTGGGAAGAGAATGCGCCCCCAAGAAGTACAAAACCGACTCGAGGCCCCGCTAAAAACCTGAGTCGGCTCTGGCAAAAGAAGGAAGGTACTTTCTATTTAGCAATAGTGATGCCAAAACTGAACATCTTGCGTTTTTTTATTTCCGGGTCTGCTGCGTTGATTGTTCCCAGGAAGTTGTTGGTGTAATTTTTCCCGTGATTACAAGTGGTTTGTTAAGTGGTGTTCGGTGGGAAGAGAATGCGCCCCCAAGAAGTACAAAACCGACTCGAGGCCCCGCTAAAAACCTGAGTCGGCTCTGGCAAAAGAAGGAAGGTACTTTCTATTTAGCAATAGTGATGCCAAAACTGAACATCTTGCGTTTTTTTATTTCCGGGTCTGCTGCGTTGATTGTTCCCAGGAAGTTGTTGGTGTAATTTTTCCCGTGATTACAAGTGGTTTGTTAAGTGGTGTTCGGTGGGAAGAGAATGCGCCCCCAAGAAGTACAAAACCGACTCGAGGCCCCGCTAAAAACCTGAGTCGGCTCTGGCAAAAGAAGGAAGGTACTTTCTATTTAGCAATAGTGATGCCAAAACTGAACATCTTGCGTTTTTTTATTTCCGGGTCTGCTGCGTTGATTGTTCCCAGGAAGTTGTTGGTGTAATTTTTCCCGTGATTACAAGTGGTTTGTTAAGTGGTGTTCGGTGGGAAGAGAATGCGCCCCCAAGAAGTACAAAACCGACTCGAGGCCCCGCTAAAAACCTGAGTCGGCTCTGGCAAAAGAAGGAAGGTACTTTTTCTAAAGCAATAGTGATGCCAAATGATGGCAATTGGTGAAATTAATAAAAAATCATTTAAATTTAACATGTTATGATTTTATAGAAAGTGATGAGACTTTGTCGTGTGTTTTTTGAGTAGTTAAAAAAATTGAACCGCATTTGGGCTTAGCAGGCGTATACGCGCATTCGATTCAAATTTTTAAACCGCTGGTCGTTTTTGGGGGGCAAATGCGGTATCCGGCCTGCTCCAAAGTGGCTTGCGACACGGCTCCGGTGCGTATGAGCATGAGGGTGGGGCGCCCCCCAGCATCCAGGGTGGGGCGCACCAAGGTAGACGGGGCGCCGCCCGAGGGCTGCGGAGGCAGGTCTAAAACGGCCTCCACTGCAGCAAGAAGGGCGGGGTTCAAATTTTCGGCCTTGGTTACCGGAAGGCCGTAACGCAGGTTGGCGCTGCTGGCAACCAGGGGGGTGTTCGACAACAAGCAGAGAGCTTGGGCCACAGGATGGGGCGTCCAACGCAGAGCCACGCTGCCGCCTCGTCCCACGCCGGGGGCCAGTGCCTTGGACGCGGGGAGTATCAAGGACAGCGGGCCCGGCCAAAAGCGCTCCATGAGCGTTTCGGCAAAATCGCGGATTACTGTGGGGAACTGTTCGGTTGGTTCCAGGTCGCAGGCCAGCGCAAGCTGCTCACGCCCCCCGATGATCACGGGGAGCCCTTGCGTGTGGGGGCGTTCTTTGCACTTGAGAAGGCGGTCTACCGCAGCAGAGTTGCAGGCGTCGCACCCGATGGCGAAAAACGTTTCCGTAGGGTAGATGCAGAGTCCCTGGCGTTGCAGATGACCGGCCGCTTGTTGGATGTTCATAACTGGTCTCCTGTGGCTGTGCCGGGACCTTGATTGATGTTGTAGCAATGGAGTTGTTGATGCACGGTATAAAAACTATCTGGGTAGGGAGGTTGCAGCATGCATTCTGGATCGACGCAGCGGCTTTTTACAAAAAAAGACTGCAACACCATGTGCGTCTTGATGAGCGAGAAGTCAAGGACGGCCCTGGGAAAATGCCGGCCAAAGAGCGTTGTAAAGTGGAAGGAGAGCGCATTTTAGGGGCAATGCAGGCTGGAGATGTGGGCATTTTATTGGATGAAAAGGGCGCGCAATTCGATTCAAGGGGCTTGGCCGGTTTCCTGAAGCCTTTTTTGGAGGATGCCAACCGCAAGGCGTGTTTTGTTGTCGGCGGTCCCTTTGGCGTGGACCTGGCCGTTCGTCAGGCCTGCAGCCATACACTCTGTTTGGGGCGACTGACGCTGCCTCACGAATTGGCGCGCGTGGTCCTTCTGGAACAGATTTACCGCGCGGTGTCCATACTCAAAGGGCTTCCCTATCATCACGATTAGACCCAATCGGGTAGTTGCGGTGAAGAAACATATTGAAGGGGGGGCGTTCAGAAAAACATCTCCGACGGCACTTTCTTTTTACGACGGGCTGTTATGTCTTCCGTCATGTCAAGCCGTTGTAACTTGCTCCTGGTATCTTTTCGTGTCTGTTGATATTGTAAGCAGCGGATAATTCTCGTTTCATGGTGCCTGAACAGTCGGAGGACGCGGCATGGAGAGAAAAACTGGCGTGGAAACGGCGGCTCGGACGGTTCAGGAATACATCGATGAAACGCCCTGCTGGCCTGACGGCACTGATGCTCCGGGCGTTCCCATGACGCGCATGCAATGGCGGATCTGGTGGTTGGCCACAGCGGGTAAATTTTTCGAAGGTCTGGTCGTATTCATGACCGGTGTGGCGCTGCCCTTAATAGTTAAGGAGTTCAGCCTGGGAGCCATGGAGAAAGGGGCTGTGAGCGCCGCCACGTTGTTCGGCATACTTATCGGCGCCACTGTTTTGGGCGGACTTTCCGATTGTTTTGGACGCAAACGCATGTTTACCTGGGAAATGATCATCTTCGTCATTTTCCTTTGCTTGTTGGTCTTCAGCTCCGGATACTGGTCGATGCTGATGTTTCTGTTTGGGATAGGATTGGCCCTGGGCTGCGATTACCCCACAGCGCACATGGTAATATCCGAAAGCATTCCTTCGAAAAACCGCGGCACGCTTGTGTTGGGAGCGTTTGGCTTTCAAGCGGTCGGGGCGTTGGCTGGTACAGCCATAGGATACTTGATTCTATATGAAAACCCAGCTGTGGAGGCCTGGCGGTGGATGTATGCCAGCGCAATCCTTCCGGCCGTTCTGGTTGTTCTCGGTCGGCTTTTCATTGCCGATAGCGGCCACTGGCTGGTCTCCCGCGGACGCATCACAGAAGCCGAGCGGGAAGTCTCCCGGTTGCTGGAGCGCAAACCTCAATATCCGAGCGTGATTAAGTTAAAAGATCCCCGGGCAAATGGGAGTGCAAGGGGCAAAGCTCCGAAACGGCATTTGGGAGTGCTCTTCAACAAACAAAATCGCCGGGCCACGATTTGCGCTGCGGTGCCGTGGTTTCTTCAGGATTTGAGCACATACGGCATTGGCATTTTCACCCCCACGATACTTGCCTCAGTCATTGGTTCTCAGGTCAAACACGCGCATAACCTCGCCGATATCATTCATAATGATCTGCTGGCGGCCAAGGGGGCGGCTTTTATCGACGTTTTGCTGATTTTCGGCATTTTCGCCGCGATAGTGCTGGCGGATAGGGTGGGACGTCTCAAATTGCAGATAACGGGGTTCATCGGCTGCGCCGCGGGATTGCTCATTGCTTCGCTTTCCGTAGTCACCACGGGGGCCATGAATTATATCTGCATTTTTACCGGATTCATGCTTTTTAATTTCATGACGAACATGGGGCCGAACTCCATGACCTACCTGCTCTCCGCGGAAGTCTTTCCCACGCATGTCCGCGGACTGGGCGCGGGCTTTGCCGCATCGGTCGCCAAAGTGGGCGCCGTGCTCACGGCCTTTCTTTTTCCGTTTTTTCTTAAAGAGATAGCGACCCAATATATTCTATTTTTTTTAGCCGGGGCATCTTTACTCGGTGCCTTCGTTACCAGAAGGTATGGTATAGAAACCAATGGGGTAAATCTGGAGAAGGTTGGGGTGGAAGATTAATACCATTTCCCGTTCATAGTGTCGGCGCTAAGCACCCCTTTCTGCTTTATAGGAGGGATTACCAAGCTTGGAACAATGCCAGAACCAATATGGTATCTGTGTAATATTATAAAATGTAAAGTGTTGGAAAAGGGGTTCGGGGGAGAACCTTTTTCAAAAACTTCAGCCCTTGGGCGCGGTCGTATCGCGCCTTAGGGATGAAGATAGCAGCGTTGGTTTCCCTCCGGAAATTTTCATAAAATAATACGACTTTCGGACTTAAAGAAAAAAAGAATAAAGTCACGGGTGCGAAAGCCCGTTGTTGCGTTTTGCCAAGGACAATGCGCTGCCGCTTTAGCGCATTTTCGCCTTGAAACAAGGCTCTCCCCTGAAACAATTTCCAAT
>CAZFCK010000162.1:0-10827 GCA_964517355.1 uncultured Desulfovibrionaceae bacterium
CGCATTTTCGCCTTGAAACAAGGCTCTCCCCTGAAACAATTTCCAATTGTTCCATGGAAATGCATAAGAGCATCTAGCGCTTTTCAAGCCTGAGATGCTCTAAAGCCCGCGACGTTCTTCCTTTTTCTCTCACTCCGAACGAGGTAAACGCGGTTACAACCCGCCACGGGGAATGCGCAGCCCACGCAGAGCAACCTTAAAGCTCGTGGGCCCCACAAAGCAGGTCAGCAAGGCCAGCAAAACGATGGAGTCCTTGACCTCCGCGGTAATAAATCCCTCCTGCAAGCCTATGGACGCCGCGGCCACAATAAGCGAGAGCCGCGATGAGAGCAGCAATCCGGCCAGCACGCCTTGACGCAACGGCATGCGCCACAAAGGAAACAACAGACTGGGAAGCAGCTTGACGCCTATGGCCAGGAAGAAAAGCCACAAGGTGAACATCAGGCGGTCCGTTGTCAGCACATTGGCCACATCGAACTGCATGCCCACGTGAATGAAGAACAACGGAATAAGGAACCCGAAGCCCAAAGCGGAAATTTTCGCCTCCAGTTCGTTGCGTTCGCGAAAAACAAAAGAGATGATGCAGCCTCCGAGAAAAGCGCCGAGCACGGGTTCGAGACGCACGAGCTCTGACAGCGCCACAAAAAAGAACAGCAATGCCAAAGAAAGCCGTACGCCCTGCTGCTGCGGATCCTGGGTCCGGAGTATGCTGTCCGCCTTTTCCGGGTTCCACCACGCCCACAGCTTGACGCACCACAGCAACACGGCGAATCCGACGAACAGCGGCAAGGGCTGGACAAACCTCCATGACAGGCCATGACGCTCCCACAGCACGAAAAACGTGATGCCGAACAGCGTGACAAAATCCGCCAGGGTCGCGGACATGAGTATATTCTGCCCCAACGGGCTTTTGTTCAGCCCCGTTTCCTTGAGCACCGGCATGACAAGTCCCAGGGAGGTGGTTGTCAGCACCAGGGCGACAAAAACGCCCCTGCCCACAAGCAATGCTGCGATCACGGCCAGGGCCATTGTGGCGCCGAAAAAGACCACTTGAAACAGAAGCTGCCCCTTGCTCTGCCGCTTGAGCATGGCGAAATTGATTTCCATGCCGGCCTGAAACATGAGCACCAGAAAGCCCAGGTGCGCGAGAAACGGCAGCCAGTCGCCCCCCATCTCCAATTGCAGCACGCTCTTGCCCAAGACCACGCCGAACAGGATTTCGATGACCGGCGAAGGCAGGCGCAGTATGCGCCCCACCCAGGGCAGCAAGGCCACCGCCCCCATAATCAGCAGCAGGGAAAAGGCTTCCGAAAGAACCATAGCGGCGCTCCTCAACTGGCCACAAGCAGCACTGAGCACATGGCGCGCTGGGCCAGCAGTTCGCCCACGTTGGGCGTAAGCAGCGACCCTTTGTTGTTGGTGCTGCCCAAAACCAGCAGGTCGTAATCCTTGGTCAAAGGTACGATCTCCCTCACCGGGTTGCCTTTGCGGCGGATTTCTCCGAACTGCGTCTTGTGGATGTGCCCCAGCTCGCGCAGACGCGAAAGCGCCGCGGCGTGCAGTTCCCTTTCCTCGGGATCGTTAAGGAAATCAGGCTGCTCCACAACGACAACCGATACCTCCGAACCCAGCTGGCGGGCGATATCCACCGCCACGCCCAACGCCTTTTCCGCTCTGGGCGTACCGTTGAACGGCACCAATATCCGCTCCCAGGGCGCGGTGTAGCGCATCAGCAGCACGGGACAATCCAGTTCATGAGCCAGCCCCACAAGCTGGGGGCTGAAAAACTGTTTAAAAAACGACTCCCGAATGGGGGGCAAGGCGACGAGCCCGTAATTGCCCCCTTCGTGCAATTCCCGCAATCGCATCGTTAAGGATTCATCCTTGCCCTTGGTGAACACATTGAAATTGCTTGGCCACTCGTGAAGCTTGAGCTTATCCTCGCACCCTCCCTGACCGCAGAGGACCGTGAGCCCCTTTACCTTGATATTGCGCGACAGGTAGTGCGCCTTTTGCACAGCCTTGCCCAGCATTTCCTCACTGGGTTCCGGCAAGGCCAGCAGCAAGTTCTGCCCGTAGGCGAGCGGAAAATGAGAATTGCCGCAATCCAGCAAGCCGCAGACCTGTTGAAACATCCGGGGCTCCCCCAGCAGGATCAGGGTGTCGTCGCCCTTGATCAGAGTGTTGTCTCGTGGAAACCGTAACTGCTTTTTCCGAAAGAGCCCCACCAGGCGGTGCTCTTTGCTCTCGAAATGCCACGCCCTTTTACCCACCACGCGAAAATGGTCCGCGGCGTTCACCTCGAAAACGGCGGCGGAGCCCAACAGGAGCGGCGTAACGCAAATACGGGGGTCTTGCAGATAATTATAGATGATCTTGGCCAGCAAACTGCTGTAAGGCACCACATGCACACCCAGCTTCTTGAATCTGGGCAGGATGTCCTTGCCGCGCACCAGTGCCGAGATGTGTCTGACATTATGCGCCAACGCTGTTTCGCAAACCAGCAGGTTCACCTTGTCGTCATCAGTGAGCGCCAACACATAGTCATGCGCGGCTATGCCAATGCGCTCCAGAACCACGGGACTGGAAGCGTCCTCCACATGCGCATCCAGCACGTTGAGAGACAAAGGTCTGGCCCGTTCCACAGCTTCCGCCTTTTTGTCCAGCAACGTCACCTGCCAGATGTCGCCCATACTTTCCAACAATTCGAGGCTTACCGGTCCAAGACCGCAGATAAGCACTCTGGTGGCGGATTCACGCGCCGGCTGCAAGGGGTGCATAGGCATCTCCAGGAGAATGTGAACTGCTCATTTTTCAGACTTGGGTCTGCAATAGCACGGGTGGAAGCATGTGCAAAGCGGGATGCGTATGATGGGAGGATGACGATGGAAACGCCTCACGCCCCCAGCCATTGCTCCACCAGCAAAATCGACCGCTGGCGCCGTTGGCTGCGGGTGATTCACATTCATGCTTTTTTTGCAAGCGACGTGTACCCAGGTTGTCCCCTGAAGGATCCGTACACGACGCACAAAGAAAAAACCCGGCTGCAAGCAACCGGGTTTTATTTGTTTTGGTGGTGGGCGGTCGGAGATTTGAACTCCGGACTTCCACCGTGTGAAGATGGCACTCTAACCGCTGAGTTAACCGCCCACTGATGAACATAGGTTTTTGCCCCGGGCATTGCAAGCTTTTTTTTTCTTCCTTTATAAATTTCTTTCCGCGCAAGGGTCAAAGACTCCGCAGCGCGGCTGCCAGTCTATCCCTCCGCTTGCCGAATTTCGCGGTTTTTCGATAATCGTCCCCGCAACATTGACCCCTGCACCCCACTGAGGATACACACATGAACTGCCCCTAGGGTAAAATCTTTTCACGAGGTCCATACATGCGCCTTCTTGTCACCGGTGGTTGCGGCTTTATCGGCACCAACTACATCCATTATGCCTTCCGCCACGAACCCGACGTGGTCATCGTCAATCTGGACAAGCTCACGTATGCGGGCAATCCCCTGAATCTGCAAGACATCGAAAAACAATACGGGGGCAAGCGCTATTTCTTCGAGCATGCGGACATCGCCGACGATGCGGCAGTCCGCCGCATCTTGGAGACGCACAACATCGAAGCTGTGGTCAATTTTGCCGCGGAATCCCATGTGGACCGCTCCATCAATGACCCCTCGCCGTTTGTCACCACAAATGTTCTGGGCACGCAGATCCTGCTCCAAGCCGCCCGCGATCTGCAGGTTGAGCGCTTCGTCCATGTCTCCACGGACGAAGTGTACGGCTCGCTGGGCCCCGAGGGAAAATTCACCGAACAGACCCCGCTGGCTCCCAACAGCCCCTACTCCGCCTCCAAGGCCGGGGGCGATCTCCTGGTACGCGCCTATGTTGAAACATTCGGCTTCCCGGCCATCATCACCCGCTGCTCCAACAATTACGGACCGTACCAGTTTCCCGAGAAACTCATTCCCTTGATGTTTCTCAAGGCAATGGCCGATTCTCCATTGCCCGTCTACGGCGACGGGTTGAACGTCCGGGACTGGATATACGTGACCGATCACTGCATGGGAGTCCATCTGGCGCTGACCAAAGGGCGCCCCGGGCAGGTCTACAACTTCGGGGGCGACGCCGAGAAGCCCAATATCGAGGTGGTCAAGACCATCCTCGCCTATCTGGGCAAACCCGAAAGCCTGATACAGTACGTAAAGGACCGGCCAGGCCACGACAAACGCTACGCCATGGATTTCAGTCTGGCGAGGCGGGAGTTGGGCTTTGCGCCGGCCTACGATTTTACGGGGGGCATGGCCGAGACTCTGGACTGGTACCGCGCCAACAGCCAATGGCTACATAATGTGCAAAGCGGTGCTTACCTGGAATTCATGAAACACTGGTACGGAGAGCGGGTATGAGCGAGCCCACGGGCAAGGTACTGCAGTTGAATGCGAAAAAGGCCCTGGTGTTAGGCGGGCGCACCGGCATGTTGGGTCAGGCCCTTGTGCAGGCCCTGGATAAAGCGGGGTGGGAAACCGTCGCCCATGGGCGTGACGACGTGGATGTCTGCGATTTCACAAAGTTGGCTGAATTCATCGACAGCCATAAGCCCGACGTGGTTTTCAACGCCATTGCCTATACCCAGGTGGATCGCGCTGAAGACGAACCGGAGCAGGCCTATCTGCTGAACCGCGACCTGCCAAAGGCTCTGGGCCGCATTGCGGGGCAGCAGGGATTCAGGCTGGTGCATTACAGCACGGATTTCATCTTCGACGGCCGCAACACGCGCCCCTATACGCTTTCGGACGAACCCAACCCCCTTTCCGTGTACGGCAAAAGCAAATTCGCCGGGGAAAACGCCTTGCTGCGCGCGGGACTGCCCGGCCTGCTGATTCTGCGTACAGCCTGGCTGTTCGGTCCGGGGAGAAAAAATTTCGTTCTGACCATCCTCACTCTGGCCAAAAATCGCGAACAACTAGGCGTGGTGCACGATCAGATCGGTTCTCCCACCTATACCGTGGATCTGGCGCACTACACCCTTTCGCTCCTGCAAAAAGAAGGCGCCCAAGGCATCTTTCACGTGGTCAACAGCGGCCAGGCCAGTTGGTGCGAACTAGCGGCCGAAGCCGTCAATCTGGCGGGATTGCGTTGCGCCATCAACGCCATCACCACTGAGCAGTACCCCACAAAAGCCGTACGCCCCGCGTATTCCGTGCTTTCCACGGAAAAATTCACAAACTGGACGGGCGTTGCGCCGCGCCCCTGGGTCCAGGCGCTCAGGGACTACGTATTCCAATTTGTCGAACTCCAGGAAGAGTAAGGGCTTTTTCCAACGCCGCTTTCGTGCGGGAGGAAACCCCTCAACGCCGTCGCCACACTTAAGGCGGGTCAACCTCCGGTTCGGTCAAGGTCATCCATGGACAAAGATACCGTCAACATCATCGCCACGGCAACCGGCGCCATAATCACGGCGGCCCTGCCTTTCGTGCGCGTGCACCCTCTTGTGGCGCTGCTCTTCGGCGTGGCCGCCTTTTTTATCGTCCGCGAACTCCTGACGCGCAGGACGCCTGAAAAACGCCCGGCAGTCTCCCCGGAACCACGGGAAACCTCCCTGCATGACGACCAGGAACTGGTCGCCCTGGTCGAACAGGCGGCGCGGCGCTTCGAGCTGCTGTCCAGGAATATGGAACCCGAGCGAACCGCGCATGTGGCGCGCGATATCGGCCGGATCGTGCATGCCCTGGGCACGCACTTCAAGGAAAACCCCAGCGACATGCGGTTACCGGCCATGCAGAATTTCCTGTATGCCAATCTTGACCATGCCTTGCGGCTGGTGGAGACGTACAGCAAATTCTCAGGCCGTGACGCTTCCGCCCTGCCCGCCACGCAACAAAGGATTCTGCACGACGCGGCGGAAGCCATCAACCTGACGCAGCAGGGATTTCAGGCACTTCTGGAAGAATGCCGGGCAAACGACTTGCGCCGCATGGAAGCCGAAGCCCTCGCCTTGACCGAGATGCTGGCTGAACGGTTCCCGCACCTGAACACGATGGAGCAGCCTCCCTCCACCATGGAAGATGCGCACCCTCCCGCCGACAAAGGGGGCGGCAAAGGGGGGGAAGACCCTGAATCGCCCCTTTGACCCTCCGTGTGTTAAGGTATAAAGCAAGTAAACGAGGCCGTATCCGCTTATATCCATCACAGGAGGAACGCCATGTCCACTCGCATTGTCGCCGTTTGCATTCTGTGCTTGGGATTCTTATTGGGACTTTTCGCCCAGGGCTGCGGCACAGGGCCTGTGATCACGCAGCAATCCTTTGCCGGCCGCTGCATCACGTATAGCCCCGGCTCCTTCAGCAGCGGGGATTCCTGCGGCGAACAAATCGCCCTCTGTGAACAATTTGAAAATGTCATAAACAAGGATTACGGCAGCCAGCAGGAATGCATCGATGCCTGCACCGCCACAAAAGACCAACTCTACAAGCAATATCTCGTGGGCTGCTGCCGTATGTGCACGCGCTACGCCTGGCAAAACTGCAACAATTATTGCCGGGCCAATTATTAACGCACGACAAACTTGAGACAAAAATGATTCCGGAGGGTTGAGAACTTTTCAAAAAAAAGTTTCCAAGAATCTCTCTTTGTTTATCGTTAATATCGTTTATACGTATGCCGGCAATACCATCGCACCATGCGCTGGGCCAAAAGGGCTTTCCCCCGCATAGGTGATAGTGTAGGGAGATTCTGCAACAACTCTACGTATTCAGGAGAATTCGTTGTCATACAAAGCTGAATGGCCCGGCAGGTTGCGTTCTGCCGGGCGTACTCTTTTCAAAGACGCAAACAGCACCACCATTGAACTTTTCAAAATCATGGTGCCTATCATCATTGTGGTGAAATTACTCAAGGAACTCGGGTTGGTGAACTACCTCGCCCTGCCCCTTGAGCCCGTGATGGAACTGATGGGTTTGCCGGCGCAAACAGGCCTGGTCTGGGCCACCAGCATGATCGTGAACATCTACAGCGGACTGGTGGTCTATGCCGCGCTGCTGCCCGACATGCAGCCAGTCACCGTGGCCCAGGTCACCATATTGGCCACCGTGGTGCTCATCGCCCACAATCTCCCGGTGGAACTGCGCATTGCGCAACGCTGCGGCCTGAATCTCAAAGCTCAAGCCCTGTTGCGCGTTCTGGGCGCCTTTGCCGCCGGAATCCTGCTGCATCTGCTCCTGGACGGCTTCGGATTATTGCAAGGGCAGAGCGTCATGCTCTTCACTCCGGAGGACAGCGATCCAACTTTGCCCGCCTGGTGTTTAGGGCAATTGCGCACCCTCGCGGGCATATACGTCATTATCTTCGCATTGATAACATTGGTCCGATTACTACAATTTCTGCGGATCACAGACCTTCTGAACCGCCTGCTGCGGCCATTGCTGCACCTCATGGGAATCGGCTCCCAAGCGGCCACAATCACCGTGCTCGGCCTGACTCTGGGCCTTGCCTACGGCGGGGGGCTCATCATTCATGAGGTGCGCAAGGGAACGGTGCCCCACAAGGACGTTTTCGCGTCCATGTCTCTTATGGGGCTTACCCACAGTCTCATCGAAGACACCCTGCTCATGAGCCTTATCGGCGCGCACACCCTCGGCACCATCTGGTTCCGGCTGGGGTTCTCGCTACTCGTGATGATCATGCTCACCCGCATCTATGCGCGATGGAGCAGTAGTCCGCGCGACGCCTCTCAACTGCAACACCCGTCTTCGATATGACCTCCTCCCCGCTCATCTGGATAAACTCCGGCGAGCCCTCTGGAGACATGCACGGCGCCCTGCTTATCAACGCCTTGCGAACCCTCAACCCGGAAGTGCGGATCACCGGCATGGGGGGCAGTCTCAGCATTGCAGCGGGGCAGGATCACGTAGCCCACATTAAAGACCTCTCCGTCATGGGTTTTACCGAAGTATTGGGACAGTTGCCCAAAATCATCGGCTTGCTGCGGCGCATCAAGCAGGCCATGCGCGCCGCGCGCCCCGATGTCGTCGTGCTCATAGACGCGCCCGATTTCAACTTTCGCGTGGCCGCCATCGCAAATGATCTCGGTATTCCCGTGGTCTACTACATCAGTCCCAAACTCTGGGCCTGGCGCAAGGGGCGCGCCCGGTTCATCAAACGCCGCGTCAAACGGATGCTCTGCATTCTGCCCTTTGAAGTGGATTTTTACAGCCGCTACGGCGTACACGCCGAATACGTGGGCAACCCCTTGCTGGACGCCATAGACTGGCCACGTGTGGCGCATCTGACGCCCGATGCCACGCAAATCGGCATCCTTCCGGGAAGCCGTCCCAAAGAGTTGCGCTCCCTGTTGCCGGCCTTTGCCGAAGCCGCCAGACTCCTGCACGCAAAACGCCCCGAACTCCATTTCACCCTTGGACGCGCCCCAGGCGTAGAAGAACAGGCCTTGCGGGCGGCGTGGCCGCAACATGTTCCCCTGCGCATCGTTCCCCCGGAAGAACGCCACGGCATGATGCGCACCAGCGCGCTGTGCATCGCGGCCTCCGGCACGGTCACATTGGAGACGGCCCTATTGCAAACCCCGACCATCGTGGCCTACAAACTCTCGAATCTTACTTTTGCCCTGGCCAGGCGCGTTGTCCGTGTTCCTTTTATCAGTCTGCCCAATCTCATCATGGGGCGCGGCATTTTTCCCGAACACCTGCAAGAAGACGCCGACGCCCCCGTACTGGCGCAACGAGCCCTAAGCTGGCTGGAGCAGCCTGCCCAACTCCGTGAAATACGTAATAGTTTATCGGAATTACGCGCCATGATGGGGGAAGCGGGCGCTCCCGCACGTGCCGCGCGCGCCGTGCTTGAGACGTGCGCCGGATAAACCGCACAGAAATCGCTCTCTTGATCCCCGCCGGTCTTGCCCGTATGTTGCGCGTGGTGGAGGTTTCAAACTATGAAGGCGCTCATCCCGACCCTGCTTATTGCACTCATGCTCCTCCCTGCACGGGCCCTCTGCGTGGAACTGACCCTTCCGGACCCCTTATCAGAGGAGATCAGCCGGGGCAGGCTCGAAACCTGGAAAGAAAACATCGTTGAAACCGGCATTGGCCAGGACAGCATCCGCGCTGTGGATTCTCCGCAGTTTATTGGCGTGGAAGACGCTGCCCTTGTCATCGACGACAATGAAATCGTGTTTGTTGCGGATCTCGCGGAAAATGACGTCCGCATTTACCCGCAAAAAATCCTGGTCTGGCATCAAGTGGTCAACGACAAAGGCCCCCAAGGCGAACCCATAGCCGTAACCTATTGCCCACTCACAGGATCGCTCAACGGCTACAAAACACGACTGGGCCGTTATGCGCTCCGCTTCGGCGTCATGGGCTCTCTGGTGAACAACAATTCCATATTGTACGACCGCTCCACACTGAGTCTTTGGCCGCAAATGCTCGGGGTCGCCATTGATGGTCCGCTGACCTCCAAAAAGATCACCCGGTTCCCCATGATCTGGACGACTTGGGAGCGCGCGAGCACGCAGTACCCCAACGCGCGGGTCCTTTCGCCGGACACCGGCCACCGTCTTTTCTATGTCCGCGATCCCTACGGCAACTATCAGAATACGACAAGTTATTATCATGACGACATGATCGTCTACCCTCTCACCCATTGGGATAAACGCCTGCCTCCGAAAGAACGGATCTACGGCGTGCTCTCCCCGGACGGCCAGCCCTACGCGGTGCTTAGCAGCGCTGTTGCGGAAAAAGGCGTGCTGCCCTTTTGGATGGACATGACTCCGGTGGCGGCCATATATGACCGGGAACTGGATACGGTACGCATTTTTCGCGCTGAAGCGGCGCGGCAGACAATAACTTTGGAATATGTGGGCGGGGAAGTCCGCGACAAAGAGAGTAAATCGGTCTGGACCCCAAGCGGCGTATGCACTTCCGGGAGTTTCTACGGCGAACGTCTTGAACAGATAACCGGCTATGACGCCTTTTGGTTCGCCTTTGCCGCCTTTTATCCCGACGTGCGCATCATCCCCCCTCTTCCTGGAGATTCCGGGCAATGGTAATGAGCACTCTTTCAGGCGCACAGGGCCGTACACGCCCCTATAAGGCCTTGGTCTTCGATTTCGACGGCACGCTGTCGCGTCTTACCCTGGATTTTGAAAACATGCGCCAGGAAGTCATGCGGGTTGCGCGGCGCCATCTTCCGGACGCTCCGGACAATAAAGGGCGGCTGCTCCTGGAATGGTTGCAGGAATTGGCCCTTGAGTTGAATAGCCGCGACCAACCCACGGCCGCATCGCTGTTGCTGCGCGAAGCCCATCAACGCATACGGGAAATAGAAGTCCTGACAGCGCAAAACGGCGACCTGTTTCCCTTCACCAGGCCTTTGCTCAGCACCTTGCAAAAGTGCGGAGTGAAAACGGCCATTGTGACACGCAACTGCAAGCCCGCCCTGCTGGCGGCTTTTCCCGACGTGTTGCTGCATGCGTCCCACGTCCTCACACGCGACGACGTATCCAAGGTCAAACCCGACCCCGAACACCTGGGGCACGCGCTGCAGTTGCTCGATTGCAGTGCGGAAGACGCCCTGATGGTGGGAGACCATCCCTTGGACATCGCCACGGGGCGCAATGTCGGCGCCGACAGCGCGGGCGTTGCCAGCGGCCGCATCCCGCTCATGGAACTTGAGGCCGCCGGCGCCTGTCATGTGGCGCAGGATTGCCTGGAATTGTGCCGGGAACTCTCCCGGCAAGGACTGTTGCCCTATTTTAGGCTCTAGAGCATTTTCGCCTTGAAACAAGGCTCTCCCCTGAAACAATTTCCAATTG
>CAZFCK010000163.1:0-10657 GCA_964517355.1 uncultured Desulfovibrionaceae bacterium
TGGAAATTGTTTCAGGGGAGAGCCTTGTTTCAAGGCGAAAATGCGCTAGAGCATTAATGCTTTGAAAAAATTGAAAGGCTCTGCAAGGAGTTGCTTGCAAATCATTTCAAGCGATAAGCGCTCTATAAATTACGTTGCGCCCCGTGGGCTCTTTCCCCGAAAAAACGCGAGGGGGAAACCCTTGCCGCTGGTTTCCCCCTCGCAAAAAAACATCCAAGATGCAAGCCGCAGGCGCGCCCGCCGTAAAGATCCCTTTCCGGCCTTGCATCCACACCGCGAATAGCCCTAATTACTGGCGGCTTTTCCGGCCCTGGCCTTTTTGCCGGTGAAAAAGTCCTTCACTTTGCGCATGGGGCGTTGATCTTCCAGATCCTGGAACTGGCGCAGCAAATCCTCCTGCTTTTTGGTGATCGAGGTGGGAATCTTCACCATCACCTCCACCAGCAGATCGCCCCTGTGTTCACTGCCGAGATACGGCAGCCCGAGGCCCTTGAGCTTGAAGACCTCACCGCTTTGCGTTCCCTTGGGCACATCCAGTGAAACAGGTTCGTGCAGCGTGGGGATTTCAATCTTGTCGCCAAGAATGGCCTGCACGATGTTGACTTCCGTATGATAGATCAGATCCTGGCCTTGGCGGTTGAAGACCTTGTCTTCCTGCACGCGGACCACCACGTACAAATCGCCCGGAGGGCCTCCGTACATGCCGGGTTCGCCCTCGCCGCGCAGCCGCAAGCGGCTGCCGTTGTCCACTCCGGCGGGAATGCGCACGGACAATTCGCGGGTTTCCTGCACAATGCGTCTGCCGTGGCATTTGGGGCAAGGATTGGCATAGATTCGGCCCTCGCCATGGCATGTGGGGCAGCTCATGGCGATCCGGAAAAAGCCCTGATTCTGATGCACTTGTCCGGTACCGTGGCATTGCGGACATGTTTCGGGGGACGTTCCGGGAGCCGCGCCTGTTCCGTTGCACTCGTCGCACTGCACGTTCTTGGGTATTTTCAGCGTGGTTTCCACGCCCATGGCGGCTTCTCTGAACGTGACGCTCAAATTGTAGCGCAAATCGGCGCCGGCTTGGGGTCTTGGGCCGCGCGCGCGCCCCCCGCCGCCGAAGCCGAAAAACTCGCTGAAAATGTCGCCGAAGGAGCTGAAAATGTCCTCCGCGTTGGAGAAGCCGTGGAACCCGTTCGACGAGAGCCCCTCATGTCCGAACTGATCGTAGCGGGAGCGTTTTTGCGGATCACGCAGAACCTCATAGGCCTCGGCGGCCTCCTTGAACATGGATTCCGCCGCTTCGTCTCCCGGATTACGGTCGGGATGATATTTCATGGCCATCTTGCGATAGGCACGCTTGATCTCGCTCTCGTCCGCTTCCCGCGAAACGCCCAGCACCTCGTAATAATCTCTTTTCGAAGCCATATCGCTCAAATGTTACCCGCCGCGACCTGTTGCTCGGGGAACAACTGATCCGGCGCTTGTTCTGTTGCTGCAACAGGTTGCGCTTTGGGTTCTAAGGGAAGAACCTTGCCGTCCGCTATTTCGCGCAAGGAGGTGACGACCTCCTTGTTTTTGCTCTTCACAAGCGGATCGTAGCCTTCGCGATACTGATGCACGCGCTTGATTGCCATTTGTACCAGCAGAAAACGGTTATCCACCTGCTGCTGACAGTCTTCTACCGTGATTCGTGCCATGATTACTCCTTCACAGCGGCATTGTCCGCCTGCTGCGCGTCGGGTGGGGGCGGGGTCCGCCCATCGGAGACGCCGGCGGGTTCAGCCTTGTTCTCCACAGGGGGCAACCTTGCGTTAAGATCGTCCAAAAGTTCCCTGGAAACCGGATAAAACAATTCCGGATCGTTCACACCGATCCAGCATTGCCCCGACTGCAGGCCGGGGTCGTCGTAAAAATGCGCGGCGATGATTTGCGCGCCGTCTTTGTCGTACAGATTCCACGTGAATTGAAGCACTGCGCTTGGGGGCAGGCTTTTGACCTGCGGAGCTTCATACTTCAGGTCCCCGAGGCGCCAGAGAAGAACATCAAGGCCGAGCAAGTTCTTTCCTTGCCCGTCTTCCCAGGCCGCATCCGCCTTGGTCGCCTCCAGGGGCTTATAGCGGTCTTTATCCACGGGCACAAGCTCCATACGCCGCACCGCGCTCTGATCAACGGAGATCACGCTGCGCTCGCGCAGATAAAAGGCCTCCTTATCCAATTTGCCCCATTCTTTGGCGTCGAGCACGACAGGTTTTTTTTGCCATGAGGAGAGGGCGACATAGCGGGTCCCTCGCCCCTGCGTCTCCTCCTGTCGCGCATCTACTCCGGAAGCGGCCTGCGTATAGATGTCGAGGACTTCGGGGTCATCGGCGCCCGTACGCCAAACGGAAAAGCGCAACGCGGGCTCTTCGCCTTTCGGCGAAAAATCCGTATCAAACGCCGTTCCCTCCAGGCCGGCCACATTGTGCGCGAACATATTGGCCTCATACGCAGCCACGGGATAATCCTTCAGGTCGTCGGGCCACGTGAATTCCCAGCCCTCGTCGTCCTTGCGGGCCATCTCCCATTGCACGTCGCCCTGCACGCGAATTTTACGCACCACCTCGGCGTTCATGTCCAGCAAACGCAAATCGTAAAAATGTTCCGGGGCGTGGTTCAGTTGCTCTTGATAGCCCGCGCCCAACAACAGGACTCCTGGCTCCAGGGAACTCAAGGCGTAGACACCGTCCCCCGCCGCATTTTTCGCGCCCAAGGCAATGCGCCATTCTTTATCAGCAGTAAATGTAACCATGGATTCCGGCTTGTCCAGACCGTATTGCGCGAGCTGCGCCGGGTCCGGAGTTTCGTTTTTCTCCATGAGCCGACGCATGGGCTTGTTGCCCTTGATAAAGGCGAGCAGAGCCTCGACCTTGCCTTTGCTCGCGCGCAAGGGCGTGGCAGCCTCGCCCGACAGCAGCCATTCGCCGTCCTTTTGCGTCAACGTGAAGCCGCCCCCTTGCGTCTGTTGCTCGATTGAGGCCGCCTCCTGCAGGTCCAACGGCGGCCATAACGGGTCCGCGGGGGGGGCGTCGTCTTGCCGGCCGGGCCAGAATACGGCCGCCGCCCATACGCCCGCCGCAAGAATGGCAAGAAGAAGCAGTCTTTTATTCATGAATGGGATACTCCGTTTCTGGACATTATTTGACCCTGCGGCGTCCCAGGCCCACAAAAATGGCCAAGGCCAGACAGAGGCCGGGAATGAACAGCAGCGGCGTCCAGGAAACAAGCATTCTGGCGGGCACGGAGAGCATGAGAAACACGTTCGCGGCCTCGGGCTTGCTCACCGTGATCAGCCCCTCGCGCTCCATCAGCCAGTTGGCGCTGTTGCGCGCCAGATCCATGTTTCCGGAAAGCCCCACGTATTGATCCGTGAGGAAATCCTGATCCGCGAAGACCACGGCCCGTCGCGTCTCCCGCATTTTCTTCGGCGCAGCCTGCGCGTCCTGGCTTCCGGCCTGGTCCGCCGCGTCGCCCTGGTACACGGCGGCTATCCACAACGGCCCCGGCACATCGGCGTTTTCGTCGAAGACGGCGGTGCCCGACGCGCGCAAGCCGTCCACATCGGTCTCAAGCCAGGACTGCTCGGTACTGCGTCCCAGATATCCGGCCAAGGGGGGCGGATTTTCGCCTTGCTGCTCCGGGGTGATCGCGGACAGGGCCGCTGCCGTGGGGAAGATGGTCATCAGACCGAAATCGCTGGTGATGGGGCTCGGGCCGTAATCCTGCACCAAGGGGGCCACGGGATCGCCCACGATGAGTTTGCTCACGGGGTCGAGCACGAATCCATCCAGACGTTTGAGCCCGGCGTTTTTCAGCCAGTCGTCCATGTTGGTCCTGTTTTCCGCGCTCAGGGCGATGAACACGCGCCCTCCGTTGTCCCAGTATCTCTGGAGCACCTCGATTTCATGCTCCAAAAAATCTTTTTGCGGACCGAGAATGAACAGCACGTCCGCATCGTCGGGCACGGCTTCCTGGCGGGCCAGGGTCAGGGGTTCGATGTCCGCGCCCTGTTCCTTCAGGACGGCGGTCAACTGACCGGCGGAGCGCTCGTCCCCGGCCGCGGCATCGACCTCGCCATGCCCCTGCACGAAGTACAGCTTCGCGCGGTATGGATTGGTGACGCGGATCACGCCGTTGATGAGCTTTTCCTCATCCGGAAAAACGAGCTTCTCCTGCTTGTCGCCGCTGAGCAGCACCACGGTGCCGGTCTGCGTGACCTGATACTCTTTGGCCCGCAGGGCCGCGCGATCCGGGTCCACAAATTCGTAGGAAAATTTATCAGATTTCTGCCTGAAGCGGTCCAGCAAATCCTGCACCTGCACCCGCTCCTCGGGGCGGTAGAACGCGGCGGCCACAACCTCGGCATCCAGATTCTCCAGGGCGCCGACGGTTTCAGGCGCCAGGGAATAGCGCTTGGTTTTGGTGGCATCCCAGCGCCAATCCTGTTTCGCTGCCAGGACATTGAAGCCCACAAGCAAGGCCAGGCCGAGCAGGCCGGCAAGCGCGGTCTGCGACAAACGTTTCCATTGCATCATGACCCTAGCCCCTCCAACGCTGATTTTCCAGGCTCAACACGGACAACCAGAAAAAGCCCGCCGTGAACGTGACATAGTAAACAAGGTGCGACACTTCCAGAACCCCGTTGGTGAAGGGCTGGAAATGGCTCAGCGGAGATATTTGGGCCAGAATCTCCACAAATAGGCCCTGTCCCACGTCCTTGGCCCAGGACAGCAGCCAGAGCAGCAGCAGGGACGCGAAGGTCAGCACCGCGGCCACGATCTGATTTTCCGTGAGCGACGACAGGAACAGCCCCAGGGACATGAAGCTGACGCCCAACAGGAAGAGGCCGCAATAGCCCATGAGCATGGGCATGAGTTCCGGCTCGGAGAACAGGAAGAGCAGGCCCGGGGAAAGGGCGCTGAACAGCAGCATGACGAACAGAAACACCCCGAGCGCGAGCAGCTTGCCGCCCACGATCTGGTGTTCGCGCAAGGGGTAGCTGAGCAGCATTTCAAAGGTGCCCATGCGTTTTTCCTCGCTGAAGCCGCGCATGGTGAGCAGGGGGAGAAAAAAGAGCAGAATCACCCCGGAATTCTGGATAAACGGCCCAATGATCATTTCATTGGGCGTGAAATCCCGCACAGCGGGATTCTGCATCACCTGAATGCTGATCATCTCGAAGTATTGCACCGCGGTGACGAAAAAATATCCGGATATCAGCAGAAAACAGGCCATAACGATATAGGCCAGGGGCGACCGGAAGAAAATGAAGAGATCTTTGCGCATCAAAAGCAGGGAGCCGTTCATGCCTCACCTCCGACGGTTTCTTCCTCGTGCACCAGGCTCACGTAGACCTCCTCCAGACTCATGCCCGCGGGTTTGAACTCCAGTACCGGCCATCCAGCGGCGAAGGCCAGTCCGGTAATGTCCGCGCGGTGATCCTTTTCCTGCTCCGTTTCAATGAAAAAGGCGCCCACGCCCTTATCCGCGCCAGCGGGCGCCATGGATTGCACCCATTCCTGCGCCGCATACCGCCCGAGCACGTCGTTGCTCTGCTCGGCCGTCACGTCGAGGCGCAGCAGATGCTTGCCTCGGCTGCCGAAACTCTGGGTCAGGCCCGCGGGCGTATCCTCGGCCTTGATGCGCCCCTTGTCGATGATCAAGGCGCGGTTGCAGGTCAGCTCCACTTCCGGAAGAATGTGCGTGGAAAGCAGAATGGTTTTTTCCTTGCCCAGTTCTTTGATAAGATTGCGTATTTCCCTTATCTGGCGGGGGTCGAGCCCCGCGGTGGGTTCATCGAGGATCAAAAGCTTGGTCGGCCCGAGAATGGCCTGCGCCAGCCCGACACGCTGGCGATAGCCTTTGGAGAGATGCCGTATGAGCCGCGATGCGTTGTCCGCCAGCCCGCAGCGCTCCATCACCCGCTGGGCGTCCGCGGCCGGAGAGGGACTGCGCTTGACTCTGGCCGCCCACTGCAGGTACTCACGCACGCGCAGCTCGGGATAAAGAGGCACGTTCTCCGGCATGTACCCAAGGTGTTTTCGCAATGAGAGCGGATCTTTCTGGATGTTTTTTCCATGGAAGCGCACGCCGCCGCCCGAGGGCGACAGGTAGCCCGTAAGTATGCGCATCGTGGTGGATTTTCCGGCGCCGTTGGGCCCTAGAAGGCCTACGATCTCGCCCTGGTTCACTGAAAAATTGAGTCCAAAAAGGACCTGGACGCTGCCGTAGTGATACGTGAGATTCTCCACTTCCAACATGGCGTTATTTCCGTGATTTCTTGTTTTTTTTGTCCCGTTCCCGAAAAAAAAGGGCGGACACAGCTTTGAGCTACCTGATAAAGGCGAGGGGGTTTGTGCTGGACCGAAAGGTCCGATAAACCAGGATACACTCGTTCAGCAACATAGGATATAAGCACCGATGTTCCGCGTCAAGGGGGGAAAGCCCCTTACCAGGTGCAGGAGCCGCACATGACTCGATTGAATCTCACCTATGCCCAAAAAAACTGCGTGGGCAGCGCCGGAAAACTGCTCCAGCAAACAGGCGTTCTTTTCTCCCACGCGCGCATCGGCGTGGCCGTGTCCGGGGGCGAAGACAGTTTGACCCTGCTCAAGGTCATGGCCATCCGGCAAGGCATCCTGCCCTTTCCAACGGAACTCATGGCCCTGCACATAAACCCCGGCTTCGACCCGGACGCCCACCTGGATCTCGTGGCCTTGTGCCTGGAACTCGGCGTGCCCCTGCATTGCGAACAAAGCGACCACGGACCCCGCGCCCACTCTGAGGAAAACCGCAAAAATTCACCCTGCTTCCTGTGCTGCCGCCTGCGCCGAAAACGCCTTTTCGAACTCATGCGGACCTACAAGCTCACCCACATGGCCATGGGCCACCATGCCGACGATCTTATCGCCACCTTTTTCCTCAACCTCTACAACGGGGGGCGCGTGGACGGTATGGCTGCGCGCGAAAGCTATTTCAACGGCGAGTTCGAATTGATACGCCCTTTGCTCTGGATGGAAAAGAAAACCATCTCCCGGGCGTGCAGGCAATGGGGGCTGCCGGTGCGTGAAAACCCTTGCCCTTCAAGCACCACCAGCCGCCGCGCACAACTCCAGGCCTGGTTCGAAAACGGACCCGGCAAAGATAAGACCGTGCGCGGCAACGTGCTCAACGCCCTGCGCAGATACGAGCTTGACCGGGCCATGAAAAAAGGCTAGTTAGCAGATCATAATTATGCATAATGAGAGATTCCGCCTTAAAGTACAGATTGGAAAATGTCTAGAATTTCGCTAGATTAGGTTATCGTGTAATCGACGGGGGATCCTGTATGCATCAGGATGGGGGGGCGTCCCATAACCTGTCCGATTCATTATTTCCGAGGTATCATGCTCTTAAAATCATATCACGTCGTGGTGTTCAGGGACAACGAGGGAGTCTGCAAAAAGCTGCACGTCCGGGGATGGGTCGTGTTCGCCTTCCTGGGGCTGATTATCTCCCTCGTGGCTGGAAATATCCATTTCTGGAGCTATTTCGCCAATTACACATTTGTGCAGAACCGCCTCGCCGAATCGGCCAAAACCGTTGAAGAGCAAAAGGGGCAGCTGCTCAGCCTGACATCCAAACTCAAAACGCTGGAAAAGGATCTCAACAGAATCCGCGATTTCGACGCGAAACTCCGCGTCATGATCAACCTCGACGGCCAGATCGAATCCTCTTCGCACATGGGCGGAGAAAAAACGAACAACTTCTCGGACAGCTACTTGCCCATCCACCGGCAAGAACTCATGGCGCGCAAGATGCACAGCTTTCTGCATCAGCTCAATACGGACGTCAGGCTTGAAGAAATGCGCCAGCAGCAACTCATGCGCTCCTTCCAGAAAAACGAAGAACTTCTTGTTTCCACTCCTTCCGTCTGGCCCACAGAGGGCTGGGTGACCTCCGGCTTCGGGCGGCGTATCTCGCCCTTCACCGGCCAGCCCGAAATGCATACCGGCATAGATATTTCCGGCAAATCGGGGACGCCCATCAAGGCCCCGGCCAAAGGCATCGTCAAATTCACCGGAGAAGACGGAGGCTATGGGAAAACCGTCGTCCTGACCCATGGGGCGGGTATCACCACCCGTTACGCCCACATGGACTCCATTAGCGTACAGGAAGGCGATCAAATACAACGCGGCGATATCATAGGCGAACTAGGCAACACAGGGCGCAGCACCGGGCCTCACTTGCACTATGAGGTCCGTATGAACGGCGTATGCGTCAATCCTTTACGCTACATTCTGGAGTGACCTTGCTCCAGCTCCATCGCCATTATTTCGACCCGGCCCCCCCTCAGGCCGGGTTTTTTTCTTGACTTTATGCGTTGCGAGGCAAAAATTACCACCCTATCAACTTCAAGTGATAATCATTACATGGCACTCAAAGTTGTATCCATTTCGGGCATGCAAATATCGCGTTCGCCTTCGGATGTATTGGTAACCTACTCATTAGGCTCCTGCATTGGCGTGGCGGCATTCGATCCGCAGCTGCGCATCGGCGGCTTGATCCACTGCCTGCTGCCCCATGCCAATGTCGCTCCGGAAAAGGCTGCGGAGAATCCCTGCATGTTCGTGAGCACCGGCGTGGTGCTTTTGATTAAAAAGTTGCTTTATTTGGGCGCATCCCGCCAAAGACTCATTATCAAGGCGGCCGGAGGCGCGACAATGATGCAAGCCAACAAACTTTTCGATGTCGGTGCCCGCAACGCCGCGGCCTTGCAAAAGCTTCTCGAGGTCAACAGTCTTTCGCTGTCCTCATCGGATTTCGGCGGCAGCGTACCGCGCACCATGTACCTCTATATGGACTCGGGCAGGATTACCGTCAAATCACTTCGTGTGGAGCAGGAAATATGAGCAAACGCGAGGCGATCATCGCTGGTTTGCGCACGTTGCCGCCGTTGCCCGCCGCTGTGCAGCAGACCCTGCTCCTTTTGCGCGATCCCGATATGGATCTGAAAACGCTGGCGACTGCGCTGCAGCTCGACCCCTGGTTGACCGCCAGCGTCTTGCGCCTCGCCAACGCCTCGGTTTTTGCGGGCCGGAACCCATGCGCCACCGTGCATGACGCCCTTGTGCGCCTCGGCGCCAACCGCGTGGGCGAACTCGTTCTGGCGACCGGCGTCGGGCCACGCCTCTCAACGGCTTCCAAAGGCTACGATCTCCCTGCCGGGGCGTTGCTCGAACACTCCCTTTCCACCGCGCTCGCCGCGGTGGAACTCGCCGGCAAACTGCGTATCGCGGCCCCGCAGTATACGTTCACGGCCGGGCTCCTGGCCAATATCGGAAAAACCGTGTTGGGACATTACCTGGAGGTGGACGCGAATCCGATCCTGGAACTCGCCCTCGCGGAAATGATCCCTTTCCACGAAGCCGAACAACGCGTCTTGGGCATTGACCATGCTGAAACCGGCGCATTGCTGCTCGAGCAGTGGAACCTGCCCCAGGTCATCGTCGAAGTCGTGCGCTGGTATTTGACCCCCGACGACTACCCTGGCCAGAACGTCGTCTTGGATCTGGTTCACATCGCCGACATGCTGGCGAAATTGTGCAGTGCCGCCCTGGGGGTGGACGGTTTGATCTATCGGCCTTCCACATTCGTGGTCCAGCGTCTGGCGCTCACCCCTGAAATCGTGGAGCAGGTGGTGGCGGATGTCTCGGACCAAGCCGCGGAACTGCGGAGCGCTCTGGTCCCGGAGGGGTGACGATGATCCGCTCCTGCGCATTGTTCACATTCTGCCTCACCTTTGCGGCAATGTGCGCGTTTGCGGATGACGCCGTCATCGCCATAGACGTGGGGCATAGCGCGCAGCGCCCCGGCGCCATAAGCGCGCGCGGCGCGACTGAATATAGTTTCAACACCGCCTTGGCGCGCGTCCTGCTCCACACCCTCCAGGAGAGGGGATTTCCCGGAGCGTTTCTGCTTGATTCCGGCGATGCCAGGCGCAGTCCGGCCCAGCGGGCGCGTCTGGCCCAAAAGCGCAACGCCGCGATCCTGCTCTCCATCCATCACGATTCCGTGCAGCCGCACTATCTCAAGCCGTGGGTCTTTCAGGGCAGCCCGTTGAAAATGTGCAACGTTTTTCAGGGATATTCCCTTTTTTATTCCGAAAAAAACCCGTTGCCCGAGCAAAGCCTTGCCTTGGCGCAAGCCCTGGGCACCGCCCTGCGCGCGGCGGGCTTCACCCCCAGCGCCCATCATGCCGAACCCATCCCCGGGGAAAATCGCCCCTTTGTGGATCCCGTTCGCGGCATCTACCGTTTCGATGACCTCATCGTTCTCAAAACGGCCGACGCGCCTGCGGTATTGTTTGAGGCCGGCATCATCGTGAACAGCATTGAGGAGCGCGCCCTGCGCAACCCTGTGCGCCGGCAACGCATGGCTCTGGCCCTGGCGCACGGCATACTCCGTTTTCTCGGTCATTCGCCCCCTGCCGTGAATCCTCCCTTCGCCCCTCCCAGCCTGCGCCCGTGACAACGATTGTCCACTCCTTTATTCAACGTGGGTATTTCTTTACCTCCGAAGAGTAGGGCCTGTTTCTAGAGCATCTCACGCTTGAAAAGCGTGAGATGCTCTTATGCATTTCCCTGGAACA
>CAZFCK010000164.1:0-10653 GCA_964517355.1 uncultured Desulfovibrionaceae bacterium
GGAAATTGTTTCAGGGGAGAGCCTTATTTCAAGGCGAAAATGCGCTAGTCCGAAATCCGTCGTTATGAGGAAAAGCCCAGGCCGCGCAGGAATCCGGGGTCCTGGACCCAATTTTCCCGAACCTTGACCCAAAGATTGAGAAAGACCTTTCTGTCGATGAGCTCTTCGATTTCATGGCGCGCCTGCGTGCCGATATCTTTGAGCATTTTGCCCCCCTTGCCGATGACGATGGTTTTATGGGAAGCGCGCCCCACATAGATGGTGGCCTCGATGCGCACGGCCTGGGACGGGTCTTCGGGTTCTTCCCACAGTTCGATATCCACGGCGACGGAATAGGGGAGTTCCTGACGCAAATTGTTGAATAATTTTTCTCGAATGATTTCCTGGGCCATGAATCTCACCGGCAGGGTGGAGAGTTGGTCTTCGGGATAGAGCGGGGGGCTTTCCGGCAGGCTGGCTATCACCGCTTCCAACAGGGCCGGCAATCCCTCGCCGGTCAAGGCGGAGACGGGAAAGGACTGCACTCCGGGCCAGGCTTTGTTCAGGGCTTCCATAACGGGCAGCAACAAGGACTTGTCCTTGAACAGGTCGATCTTGTTCAGGGCCACGATCAGGGGCCCGCGGGAAACAGCGGTCTGCTCCTGGATGCGGGGCAGGTCCGCCTCGAAATAGTGGGGCTTGCGCGCGTACATGTTGGCGTCGAGCACGAGGAGCAGGGTATCCGCCCCCACTTGTGCCTGGCGGGTGGAATGCATGAGCATTTTGTGGAGCACGCCCTTGTTGGCGTGCAATCCCGGGGTGTCCAGGAAAACCACCTGGGCGTCCTCTCTGCTGAGGATGCCGTTGATCTGGTTGCGCGTTGTCTGGGGCTTGGGCGAGACAATGGCGACCTTCTGCCCCAGATAGGCGTTGAGCATTGTCGATTTTCCGGCGTTGGTGGGGCCGACCATGGCCACATAGCCGGCGCGGTGCGTAGCGTGTGCTGTCATAATTATGATCCGTGTTCGTGTAGGGGTAATGAGCGAAGAAGACTACCAGAGGTAAAACCTCTCGCGCCGCCGTCGCCTTCCGTAAGATGCTGAAAAAGGCTTTCCCTTCGGGTTCCCCTTACCAAAACTTGCATACCTGGATTGTTGCAGGTTTCTTGCGGCCGGAATGCCGTGGTTTTGCGGAATTATCGATGGAAAACGCGCTTGATGGCTACCGGCCCGCGATAAAGTATAGTCATGGTGCGCTCATGGGCAATACATTTCGTGTGCGTTCCGAAAGAAAAAGGTTCCCTCTCTTACAAAGGTACATTTGTCAATATCAATGGGCAAGAGGGCGCCGGTGAAATTTGTGCAAAAAGGCATACCGCAACCGTGGCGGTACTATTTACCTGCCGAAGGAATTTGCCTAAAGAAATGAGCAGGACACGCTGAAACAGCATGTCGCAACGCCATTTCTCTGAAGGAGCCCGTCATGCGTATCGCCTCTCGGTTATCCCGCGTTAAACCATCGGCCACCATGGCCGTAAACGCAAAGGCCCTGGAACTCAAAGCCCAGGGCAGGGAAGTCATCAGTCTTTCCGTGGGAGAGCCTGATTTCCCGACACCTGAAAACATCGTTCAAGCCGCCAAGGATGCTCTGGACCAGGGATTCACGCGGTATACCCAGGTTTCCGGCATTCCCGAACTCCGCGAGGCTGTTGCGGGATATTTCAAACAGCACTACGGCGTTACGGCCGCAAAGGAACACACCATCGTCACCAACGGGGGCAAGCAGGCGCTCTTCAACCTGTTCCAGGCCTTGTTGAATCCGGGGGACGAGGTGCTCATTCCCGCGCCTTACTGGGTCAGCTACCCCGATATGGTGCTTCTGGCGGAAGGCACGCCCGTGCCGGTGGCCACGGAGCCTGAAAACAATTTCAAGCTGCGCGTTGAGGACTTGGACAAGGCTGTCACGGGCAATACGCGGATATTGATAATCAACTCTCCTTCGAATCCAACGGGGTGCCATTACAGCCGCGAAGAACTCGACACCCTGATGGAGTACGCCATCGGCAAAGGGCTCTTTGTCATCTCGGATGAAATATACGATCTCCTGGTCTACCCTCCGGCGCAAAGCGTCAGCCTCTCGCCGTGGTGGGAAAAATATCCGGAGCAGGTCGCGGTGGTCAACGGGTTGGCCAAAAGCTGCGCGGCGACGGGCTGGCGTATCGGATACGCCCTTGCGCACCCCGATCTGATCAAGGCTCTTGGCAAACTGCAGGGCCAATGCACTTCCAACGTCTGCAGTTTCGCCCAGCGCGGCGCCCTGGCAGCGCTTACGCAACCCATGGACAAGCTGGATGAAATGCGTGGAGCTTTTCAAAAACGCCGGGATCTGGCCCTTTCCGTCATCAAGGAATGGCCGCGGGTCACATGCCCCACGCCGGATGGCGCTTTTTATCTGTTTCCCCGCGTGGATGCCTACTACAATGAAAAGACGCCGGATTCCACCACACTGTGCACCCTGTTGTTGGAAGAGGCCGGTGTGGCCCTCGTGCCCGGCGCCGCCTTTGGCGACGACCGCTGTATACGCATCTCCTACGCAGTGAATGAAACAACCCTGCGCAACGCCCTGGAAAAAATCGAAAAAGTGCTGCTGCGGCCCGGCGGATAGAAGCTTTCATCCATCGGAAAAGATCATATTCGAGGGGAAAGCCTTTCCGGAAAAAGGTTCCCCCTCGAAGAATCATCTTTTTCCACATTGCGGAGCCAAGGCCGGAGCCGCGTTTTCAGCAAAAATCCTTGCACACGAATTTTTCAACATCGCAGGGAGCAGGCAATACGCCGCTTGCCAGGCACAGATTCATAAACGCTCTCATGCGCTCCATGTCGGGCTCGAGATTGTCGAAAGTGATGGTTTTATCTTTCAGCACTTTTGCGGCCAGATCGCTTTGCACGCCCGTGTACAGGCTTTGGATGCTCCCGCATAAATCCTTATCCGCATGCGCTTTGTCCCGTGCCTGATACACAAGCCGGACATAGTCGTTGACGAGTTCGGCGTGCGCGTCGCAAAAATCCTCGCGTACCGCCAGAAGACAGCACGGATGTCCGGGCGCGATTTCCTTGGAATGAAGAATCATGCTCGCGTCGCCGTTGCAAACGCTTTTCGTGCTCCATGGCTCGGCGCAAAAAAATGCGTCGATACTCTGTCTTCTTAGATAATTAATGGCGTATGACGGATTTGTGTTCGAGATGCTGATGTTGTTCCAAACACTGGGCGATTCGCGGGCGAGCAACCCCAACAGCACGCGATGCGTGGCGTATTGTCCCGGCACGCCGATGCGTTTTCCCTTGAGCGTTTTTGTGACGGCGGCCAGAGCGCTCCCGTTGTGATGGCTATGCAACACACACTTGAGCGGCGTACCTGAATTGCAGAGCTGCATGGCCAGGGGCGTCATGATGAACGCCGCGTCGATGCGCCGTTGCGCCAGGGCCTCGGCCAAAACGCTCCAGGACAGGAAACGTTTCATTTGCATTCCGGAATGGCGCCCCTTCCCCAACCAATGGGCGACCATGCCCAGCAAATGATCGGAGATAGGCAGATAGCCCACCCTGATCGGCGTGTCTTTCGGTTTTCCTGAAAGCATTTTGGACAAGCATGGCTGCGCGCTGTGCAACCTTTTGCGCACGGTTCCCCGCTTGATGGCGAGCAAATCGGCGATTTCCTCAATCGTCAGCCCGTGCTCATAGTAAAGGACGCAGACTTCTCGTAAAGGCGGAGAAAGCCGTGTGAGAGCCTGTTTCACCTCCGCAGCGAAACAGAGGCGCTCATAATGGCGGGCTGGATTCAGATTATCGGGCGCCGGCACGTCAAGCCCTTCCAGCCCGTCAAGGGAAATCTCCTTGCCGCGCTTCCGCAGATGGCGGTGGCAATGCGAATCGACAATGGCGCGGAACCATGCCGGAAAGCAGTGAATATCGCGAAGCTGGGCAAAACCGGCGAGCACGGTCAAGGAAGCGTCTTGCAAAACGTCGCGCGCATCCTCGTGTGAGCGCATAATCCGGTTTGCGCGGGCAAGGAGGGCCGGCGTGTATTTGACGATCAGGTCGACAACGGCCTGCGCGTCAACCTGTACGTCGCCATTGCGAAAAGACCGGCCCTGTGATCGAGAATATCCATCTTGAGCCATTCTTTCACCTTGTGCTTTACGGCTTACGGGGAAAATGGAAGGATTTTATCTATATATTTTACAGCGCACCGCCAAACTACGCAACACCGAAAATGGGAGATGGTGACATCTGATCGAAAGAAAAGGGATGCGGTATTATTCATTATACCGCCAAGAAATTTCGCGGCGCTGCCGCCCCGGAGGGGATGCAGGCGGCAGCGCCGGGGGATTCGCCCCCATAATTCCGCATCACGACAGCATTTTTCGTAATTCCACGACGGAAGGGGCTTTTCCGGCGACTTTCACCTCTCCGTCCACCACCAGGGCGGGCGTGACGAATACGCCGTATTGCATGATGTCCTGAAGCTTAGTGACCTTTTCCACCTGGCAATCCAGGCCTGACTCCTGCGCTACGTTGACGACATCCTTGTACAAGGCTTCGCATTTGGGGCAGCCGGTGCCCAACACGAGTATCTTTTTCATCTGTTTCCTCCACAAGTTAGGATGCGATGGTTCCGTACAGCAAGCCGCTGCATGTGGCCATGACAATGACCAACGAGACAAAGACAATGGTTTTCTGTGTGCCCATGACGCTGCGGATGACGAGCATGTTGGGCAGGCTGAGCGCCGGACCGGCCAGGAGGAGCGCCAAGGCCGGCCCCTGCCCCATGCCGTTGCCGATCAGGCCTTGCAGAATGGGGACTTCCGTCAGCGTGGCGAAATACATGAACGCCCCGGCAAAGGACGCCGCGAAATTCGCCATGAAAGAGTTTCCGCCCACCGCGGCGGCGATCCACGATGAGGGCAGCAGCCCTTCCTGGCCGGGGCGCCCCAGCAACAAACCGGCGATGAGCACGCCGTAAAGCAACAGGGGCATGATTTGTTTGGCGAAACCCCAGGACTGGCCGAACCATTCGCCGAGTTCATCCTCGCGGGTGCTAGTGAGGACACTCAGCCCGGCCACGCCAGCGGCAAACGCGATCTGCGGAATATCGGGAAAAACGCCCCCAATGATCACGGCGGGAAGGGCGGCCAGGAGCATGTGCGTGACTTTCACGTTGAACCAGGCCACGAGGGTTGCGGCGAAGCCCAACGCGCACAGGGAAGCGACGCCCCATTTGTGGGCGTGGATGAAGCCCCACACGCCGCCAGGTTGTTGCGGCGCGCCCCAATTGGCGAAGACGAGCACTCCGATCATGGCCGCGAAATACAGCGCTGTCTGCCACAAGGGGCGCGCAACCTCGGGCTGAGGCATGGCGGCCATGGCTATGGCCTTTTGCTTTTCCTCCTTGCGATAGATGCAGTGCATGATCAGGCCGATGACCACGCTGAAGGCCACGGCGCCGATGGCTCTGGCCGCCCCCATCTCGGGACCGAGGATGCGGGCTGTGAGAATGATTGCCAGAACGTTGATGGCCGGTCCGGCGTACAAAAAGGCGGTGGCGGGGCCGAGCCCCGCGCCCATGCGGTAGATGCCGGCGAAAAGCGGCAATATGGTGCACGAACAGACCGCCAGCACCGACCCGGAGCACGCGGCCACGCCATAGGCGCAGACTTTGTGCGCCGTGGGGCCGAGGTAGCGCATCACCGAGGCCTGGCTCACGAAAACCCCGATGGCTCCGGCAATGAAAAAGGCGGGAACAAGGCACAGCAGAACGTGCTCCTGTGCATACCACTTGGCGAGTTGCAGGGCTTCGAGCACCGCGTTGTCGAATCGGCTCCACCCCGCGGGCAGGTAGTAGAAAACGAGAAAGATACCCACCACCAGGGTGACGGCCTTCCATTCCTTTTTCCAAAACATGGGAACAGCTCCTTGGAAGCCTGAAACTATTTTCCAATTTAGCCAAATAGTTTCGTAAAAAAATTTATCGGGACCGCGACTGCAATACGGACTCCACACAGTGGAAAAAATTAAGCACACAAGGAATCTTAAGCCGGTAAAACACTTGCAGTCCTCTTTTTTCGTCCTCGACGATGCCGGCCTTCTTCAAAATCGATAAATGCTTGGACACGGTTGACACATCGTGGCCCACAAGTTCGGTCAATTCGTTGACGCACCGTTCTCCACGGGAAAGCTCGTCGATAATGAACAGCCTGGAAGGATGGGCCATGGCCTTCATGACCTGCGCCCGCTCTTCGAAGTCTTCAAGTTTTGGCCTGTAGAGAGGTTGCACGACAGCTCCTTGGCGTTTTCGCCAACTACTATTTGGAAATATGACCAATAAAATGCCCTGTCAAGCCCCTCCAAGAGGAGGGCAAGGAATGCCTCCGGCGGTTTAAAAATGCCTCCGGCGGCTTAAGAACCTTTTGAAAAAGGTTCTTAAGAATCTCCAAAACTTTTTGTCATGTATAACTTATTGGCATATTCGAATTTGCATACTTACTCTTCGCGGGTCCAGAGTGGCGTCCCCCCTAGTGGGACTTAGAGCATCCTTACCTCAACTTTCTGAGTAGAGAGTGTGCTATAACAGTTCGTATCTGTGGAAAAAGTTTAAGGAAGCACTGATTAAAGACTTGTTAGGTTTCCCCTCTCGCATATCCAGTGAATTAATCAGCGTTTCCTTAAAAACCTTTTTCCCGGCGTCCAGGGGCCTTCCCTGGTCGTCGTGCGGGCGCGAAAGCCCACGACTTTATTCTTTTTAAAATACTTCAGTGCGGCAAAGCCCGCCGGATTTCTTCAATGATGGCCGCCGCGGTGGCTCGGGGGTCATTGGACAAACGGATGGGACGCCCCACCACCAGATGGTCGGCGCCGCCGGCAATGGCTTCGGCAGGGGTGGCGATGCGTTTCTGGTCGTCGGTTGCGGCATTGGCGGGGCGTATGCCCGGCGTGACGATCCGCAAGCCCCAACCGAGGGATGCGCGTACGCGCCGCACTTCCCTGGCGGAGCAGACGATGCCGGCCAGCCCGGCCTCCTGGGCGGCCGCGGCGCGGCGCACCACAAAGTCCTCCACCGTGCCGCCAAAGCCCATGGCCGCGAGATCCTGCTGCGACAGGCTCGTCAGAGCGGTCACAGCCAGCAGGCCGCAGGTTCCGGCATTGCCCGCGGCGGCGCGCATTATGGCCGGGTCGCCGTGCAGAGTGGCCAGTGAAACCCCGCGCCCCGCGATTTGCCGAACCGCCGCGGCAACCGTGTTGGGTACGTCGTAAAATTTGAGATCGAGCATGACCTTGCAGTCTCGCTCGAGTATGTATTCCACCACGGGAAAACCGGCCGCGAGAAAAAGCTCGAGTCCGACCTTGAAAAAGCGCACCGTGGGGGCCAGCGTGTCCACAAGCTCCCTGGCCCGCTCCAGGTCCGGCACGTCCAAAGCCATGATCAAACGTTCTTCAGCCGGAATCGCGTATCGTTCTTGCATAGGTCCCTCCACCCCGGGTGATAGCCCTCATTGGGGCGCTTTGGCAATCCGGGCCTCTTGCCTTTGTCCGGTGAGGCACGTATTTTGGGAAGAACCATAAGCGCAGACGCGGGAGGATACGGTCATGGCACTGTCCATGCTTTGTTGGCAAAATCTTGTGGAGGAGCGGATAGAAACCGCCATGCGGGAGGGCGCGTTCGATGATCTGCCGGGAAAAGGACGCCCCTTGCAATTGGATGACGACTCCATGGTGCCCGAGGATTTGCGCATGGCTTACAAGGTGCTGCGCAACTCAGGGTATGTTCCACAGGAAGTGGCGGACAGAAAGGAGATCCAGGACATTGTGGAAATGCTGGAGCGAAATCCGGACGAACAGACCAGATTCCGGCAGATTAAAAAGCTCAACGTTTTGATACAGCGCTGGAATACCAGAAAACAACGGCACGTTCTGCTGGAAGAGGACGAACGCTACTACCGCAGGATCGTGGAGCGTGTGGAACTGGCGCAGCGCCCCTCGAAAGATCAACAGGAGACATAGGCGCAGCGCAGCCGTTCGATAAGCCTTGTGTCCGGGCGCATGGGATTGAGTCCGGGCAAGGGCTCCCGCATGAGCAGCGACTCGCCGAAGGGCAGATCCCGCACCATGAGGTTGTAGGTTTTCGCCGCAAGGTGCTCCAGATTAAGCACGTCCTCGATATTGTAGGCCAAAAGCGTCTCCAATACGCTTTCATCGCCGCTACGCAGAAACTCTTGCCACAACAGCACCGCGAAATAGCCGTCAACGCCGTCCAGTTCGCCGCGATCCAGCCCGAATTGTTTTTCGATCTTTTTCAGGCCGCCTTTCACGCCCGCGGCCTTGAGCGCGAACCGCAAATCCAGGTGCGCGTGTTGCAGGGTGATATCCATGCTGCGTTCGATGTAGGGCGCGTCGAAGCAACGTCCGTTGAATGTCACCAGCATGGCGTATTCGGCGATATCCTCGGCAAAGGCCTCAAGGTTGCGCTCGTATACGTACCAACGGGTGCTGCGGCCATTGTACAGGGCGATGGTGGTGATGTGATCACCCGGGGGGCGCAATCCTGTTGTTTCAATATCGACATATGCGGTGCTGTCGCGGAACGCGGGGAACAGCCGCCACATCTCCCCGGCGGGAAGGCTGTTGGCGAAAAAAGCGGCGTCGCCAAGGGCCAGACGCTCCTTGGAAAGATGTAGATGGCGTTTGCACAGGTCGAGCTTGGCCGCGGATTTGGGCGGCACGGGCAGGGAATCGGCCTGGAGCAGATCGTCCCAGGTATGGATGCCCGCTTCCCACAGCCTGGCTTCGGTTTTGACGCCTATGGTCGGTATATGGCAAAATGTATGTTCAATCATTGTTCTTGTCCGCCTTGTTGCGCCCCCCACCATACGGATTGCGACGGCGATGCACAAGTAGGACGCTTTTCTTGTTCGGGAAAAAACGCCATGTGTGGAAGATTCGGTTTTGAAATGCCTCCCAAACGCGCTATGGAGCATTTCGGCCTGGAGCGCGTGGAGGAATATGCGCCCCGTCGCAACATCGCTCCCGGGCAGCCTGTGGCCGTGATCACCCCAGACCGGGACGGGCTCGTTTTGCTGTCCATGCTGTGGGGGTTGGTGCCGTCCTGGGTCAAGGACCCCACTGTGGGGCGGCGCATGATAAACGCCAGGGCCGAGACCGTGGCCGATAAACCCTCCTTTCGCGCGGCCTTCCGCCGCCGCCGTTGTCTCGTGCCGGCCGACCGTTTCTATGAATGGCATAAAACCGCGGAAGGCAAGCACCCCTACGCCGTGGACATGGACCAGGGGCGGGTGTTCGTCATGGCCGGTCTGTGGGAATACTGGCAAGGGGGCGATGGTTCCGAATTGTTCACGGTCTGCATCGTGACCACCCGGGCCAACAGCCTTGTCGCCCCGATCCATGACCGTATGCCGGTCATCTTGGAAGCGAAAAACCATGCGGCCTGGCTGGATAAAGACGCCACGCCCGCGAAACTGCAACACTTGCTTGAGCCGTACCCGGCGGACGCCATGCGCGCCCGGCCGGTCTCCACACTGGTGAACAATCCGCGCAGTCAGGACTTTCCCTTAGAACCGCAATAAACAGCAATGCGATATTGCAGGATGGCATCGTGATCATCAGCGCGTCACGCCGCACGGATATTCCCGCGTTTTACGCCCCATGGTTTATGGAGCGGTTGCGGCAGGGATATTGTCTGGTGCCCAACCCCTATGATCGGGGGCAGATTGCGCGCATATCCCTCGCCCCGCGCGATGTGGACTGTATTGTGTTCTGGACGCGCCTGCCCCAAGGTCTGAAACCGTATCTCCGGAAGTTGGAGCGCGGTTACGCAAGCGTGTTCATGGTCTCGCTCACCGGACTGCCGCGAATGTTCGAGCCCAAACGCCCCCCAGTGGCTACAGTGGTGCGCGGCATCCTCGATCTGGCCGCCGAAATCGGGCCGGGGCGCATTGTCTGGCGTTACGATCCGGTGTTGTTGAGCGAGGCCACGCCCCCGGCGTTCCATGTGCGCCGGTTCGCGGAACTGGCGCGTTCCCTGGAGGGCGCGACCCATCGGGTGAAGGTGAGTCTGTTTGAAGCCTACCGCAAAACACGCCCCAGGCTGGCTGCGTTGGCCGGACAAGGGGGCGGTCTGCTGGCGCCCGACGAGCAGTCTCTGAGCCATATGCTGCGCGCCATGTCGCAGATTGCCCGGGATCACGGGATGACCGTCACCTCCTGCGCCCAGGGGCAGGCGCTCATGGATTGCGGTATCGCCCCCGGCGCGTGCGTGGATGCGTCATGGCTTGAAGAGGTCCTTGGCCTGCGTCCGCCTCAAGTGAAAGATCCCGCGCAACGCAAGGAATGCCGCTGCGTGGCCAGCCGCGACATCGGCATGTACGATACCTGTCTTTTCGGGTGCGGGTATTGTTACGCCACATCGAGCAGGGATCGCGCGCTTGCGCGTCGCAGAACCCATGATCCCCGTGGCCCGGCACTGCTGCCCCTGCCTCCGGCAATGCCGCGGCGCGATGGCCGGCTGCCTCTCCCGCTGTAAAGCGCACTGATAAAATCATGTGCGAGGGGGAACCCCTAGCTCTGCTGTCGCCATCCGTAAGGCGCGAAACGACCGCGCCTA
>CAZFCK010000165.1:0-10646 GCA_964517355.1 uncultured Desulfovibrionaceae bacterium
CGGGCTTTCGCGCCCGCACGACGACCAGGGGAGGCCCCTGGACGCCGGAAAAATGGTTTTGTATATCCTTAGTTTTTTAACAAATACAGAATGTTATAGTTTGTGTTGTGCTCAGAAAGCCGGGTCGGCATGATAAGAGCACTATGAGACTCATCTCAAACAATGGCACTTTTTTTTCAGTATAGATCAAAAAGGTGAATGATCAAGTATTGCGGGTGGACAATGCTGCTTTTTTTCTTTTGCATAGGCTTTTGGGTGGATAATGTCGAAAAAAAAGGTAGTTTCATTTCTCCTAGTAGCGTGGGCCGCCGTGTTTGAGGCCGCTTCCGGCCGCCTTGCATGGTAAGGGGAGAGGGGCGGCCGCGCGAAAGGTCTTGACAGTGGCGGCGGTGAAATGTAGAAAGAAAAGAATAAATCAGTATATCTTGATATAGTGAACAAGTCGTTTGCCCAAGCTGCGGGCGCGGTCCGGGCATGGGGCAGGACGACGGCTCCGAGGTGGATACCTGCTTCCGGTCTCCACAGAGAAGGGGCAAGAACGGAAAAGCGAGACCTACATGAAGATCATCGACCGCATGGAAATGGACAGGCAGTATCTCTCGTTGGAATTTTTCCCCCCAAAAAATCCCGACGATTGGCCGGCTTTTTTGAAAATGGCCGAACGCCTCAGAATCCTGAATCCGCTTTTCGCCTCAGTGACCTACGGCGCCGGCGGGGGCACCCAGGACAGTACCCTGGAAATATCGGCGCAATTGAAAAACGATCTCGATTTTGAACCGCTGACGCATTTGACGTGCGTGGGGGCTTCGAGCGAACGCATCAAGTCCTTTCTGGACGGGTTGATGCGGCGTAAGGTGCATAACGTGTTGGCCCTGCGCGGCGACCCCCCCCAAGGCATGGACGCCTTTGTTCCGGAAAATGAAGAATTCCAACATGCCTCCGACCTGGTGCATTTTATTTACCGCCATATTCCGGAGATGGGTGTGGGCGTGGCCGGATATCCGGAAACGCATCCCGAATCCTCCAGTATCAAAGAGGATTTGGAATGGACACGTTACAAGATGGAGCAGGGGGCGGAATTTATCGTGACTCAATTGTTTTTCGATAACCGCGCGTATTTTGATTTTCGTGACCGCATGGCGGGGTTGGGCGTGCATAAACCCATTTTCCCCGGAGTGCTGCCCATCCTTTCCCTGGGGAGCATCAGGCGCATCCTTTCCTTGTGCGGCGCGAACATTCCCGGCCGTTTCTACTTGCAGCTCGAAGAGGCCAACGAGAAAGGCGGCCCCGCGGCCGTACGCAAACTGGGCATTGAGGCCGCAATCAAACAAGCGCGGGGACTGCTGCAGGGGGGCGCTCCGGGCGTACACCTCTATACGCTGAACCAGGCCGACGCCTGCCTTGAGATTGCCGACGCGCTACGCGATTTGCTGTAAGGACGGCCTTCACCTTGCCCTGACGTTCAACTCCCGGCGCTTTGCCCCTTTCGGCACGGCGCTGCCGTGAAAAGCCCATAAGCCGGTTCCGTGACGCACGGACCCGGCTTTCTTTTTGTGCCGTTATCCCCTTCCCGCCAGAATGAAATCCGATTGCCTGCGTTCATGGAGCTATGCCGGGCGCAGGTGTGCAAAGCGATTGGGTTTCCAGTGAATAATCAATAATCAAAGTGTATTGCCGTTACATGGCGATTCGTCGAATTCTTCGAACGCAGTGTGTTGATGTGGGTAATATTCTGCTGAAATTTATTCTTTGTTACGATTACAAAACGAAAAATGAATGATTTTTTGTCAGGGATGATCGTTTTCTTACGGTCAATAAGCTAACGCTGTATTGATAATGAATAAATGGAATGGATTGTTCACAATTTGACAAGATAGAAAAATTATGTTTTATAAATCAAATAGCGTTGATTTTATGATATAATTTTAAATTTTTCAAATTTAAAACTAAAAATAATAGAGATAAATTTTCTTTAGAGCAGATTCATATACTTTTGATTTCCATAAAATTATGAAATTTTATTGTTATAATTCTGCAAAATTCAATTTTTCAAAAGTAAAAAAGCATATATGCAACAGCTTTTGTAGCGCATGGATTGTTCCTGGCGGGAATGGTTTGTGTGTTTGCATAATAAACAAACACAAGGAGAAACCATGAATCACGATTTGGAACTATGGCACAAAACCTACGAAGCCGAGACACCGGATCAACTCAACCGGGCATACAGACAGTGGGCCTCGTGTTATGACCGCGATACAGTCGATGGAATGGGCTACGTCGCGCCCGTCGTTGCGGCCTCGATGCTGGACCGGTATTTGGACTCCAAAGAAGCCGCCGTGCTGGACGCCGGATGCGGCACGGGACTCGTGGGCGCGGCCTTGCAGGAAATCGGCTACAGCAGAATAGAGGCCACGGACTATTCTCCCGACATGTTGACGCAGGCGGAACAAAAGGGCGTTTACGACAGCCTGTTTCAGGCCGATCTCAACGCGGGGCTGGAGCGCCCGGACAACAGCTACGACGCCACGATTTGCGTCGGCGCGTTCACCTATGCCCATTTGCAGCCCAGCGCCTTCGAGGAGCTGGTGCGGGTCACGCGCCCAAACGGTTATATCTGCTTCACCATTCGCGACGGCGCGTATCAGGAGTACGGCTACAGGCAGAAGATGCTTGACCTCGAAGCGCTGAACGTCTGGGAGCTGCTCTCCATGGTCGATACGGACTATCTTGTCAAAGAAAAGGTTACAGCGAAATTTTGCACGTACAAGGTGCTTGATTCATAAACTGCGTACAGGAGGAAACATGATAAGCGACAAGGCGATTCTGGAGAAAGTTTATACAGCCAAAAATCACGATGAACTTATGGATGCCTACAAGGATTGGGCGCGGGGATATGAAGCCGATACGGTCGATGCCTGCGGATATGTCGCGCCGGTCGCCACGGCCAAGGCGTTGGACCGGGTGGTGAAAGACAATTCCATTCGCATTTTGGATGCAGGCTGCGGTACGGGGCTGGTTGGTAAATCCTTGAATGAAATGGGCTATGCCAATATGGATGCCTTGGATTACTCCAAGGAGATGCTCGAGCAGGCCCAGGCCAAGGGGATCTACAAGGAGCACATGCAGGTGGATTTGAGCAAGCCCCTCGATATCGGGGACAATGCGTACGACGCCGTTGTCTGTTGCGGTACCTTTACCTACGGACATGTCGACGCCGGCGCTTTTGACGAATTGGTGCGCATCACCAGGCCCGAGGGCGTGATTGTCTTTACGATTCGCGAAGGTGCGTATGAAGATTACGGCTACCGCAAACGTATGATCGATCTGGAACGCGCAAACGCCTGGGAATTGCTTTCCATGTACGATGAAGATTACTTTATCGGCGAAAACGTGAGCTGCAAGATGTGTACGTACAAGGTGCTGCCCGGGGCGTAAAAGGGAGCGAAAGTCCGCAACTTTCATCCAGGACCGGTAAACGTTGCAAAAGTTGAAAGATTCTGCAAGGCGTTGCGGGCATTTCAAGCCGTAAATGATTTATTGACGGCGGCGGAAAATATGTATCCGCCCGCTCCTGTGGTATTCGCCGCAGGCTCCGCAAATGGCGCGCCTCTACATGTCCTCAGCGCCCTTGAGGCGGCGTTTCGGCGCACGGTATGCGCATTTTGCGGCGGCCCCCGGGGGGGCGTTCACAACCCGGCATGAGCAGAGCGCAAAACGCATCGCCTCCGCTCTCAGGTTCCGTAACATTACGAAACAGTAAGTTGTGCGGGTTCAAGAACCGGTATAACATTTACATACAGAATAAGCGGTGACAGGATAACACCCCGGTCAATTAAAGGACCGGGGTGTTTCCATTGACGCATTGCACATCGAAAGCCGGAGAAGGCGCTTCAGGTGCAGGTCTTGTTTCAAGGCGAGAATGCGCCAATGGGAGTGGTAAATATGTGACTGCCCGCTCCCGCGGCATTCGCCGCGGGCCTTGCCGATGGCGTGACCATACTTATAATTCAGCCCAGGAAATAAAAGAATTTTCTGAACTGAGTCATAAGTCTTTGTGCGACCATAAACGATATTTCGGAAAACAGGGATTTCCCATGTTGAAAAAAGCGTTGTTGATGAGTTTGATCTGTAGTGTGTTGGTGGCCATGCTTGCCGCGGATATCGCTTCCGCGAAACGTTTCGGCGGGGGGCGTTCCTTTGGCGGCAAAAAATCATATTCAACACCTTATTCCAAGCCAATATCCCCTGATAAACAAGCATCAGGCACGCAACAAAAACAGGGGCAGGCCGGACAAGCCGGGAGCATGCCCCCGCGCATGGGCGGCCTTGGAGGTTTGTTCGGCGGATTGCTCATGGGCGGGCTCATAGGTTCGCTTCTTTTCGGCGGAGGGCATGGCGGCTTCGGTATTTTTGATTTGTTGCTCATCGTGGGCGGCATACTGCTCCTGAAACGGTTTTTGCAGGCGCGCAAAGCGGCCCAGGCCACGAGTGGAGCGTCCTATGGCGCCGGGCGAGGCGCAGGCGGCGCGTCGCAGTATTATGCGGACACGCGGGGGCAAAGCCCGCCCCCGCCCCCGTCTGGAGCGTCTCCTCAAGGCGGCTGGGCCGACCTGGACTCCGAAGCCGCGCCCCCCCAGGACTTCAGGGCCGCATCGGTTTCCATGCCCGAGGGGTTTGACGAGCAGGAATTTATCGAGGGGGCCAAGGCGGTGTACAATCGCCTGCAGGATTCCTGGGATAGGCGGGATTTGGATGATATCGCCGAATTTACCACCAGCGAGGTCTTCACCGAGATTGAGAAGCAGGCTATGGAAGACCCCCAGCCAGGCAAAACCGAAGTGCTGATGCTCAACGCCCGGGTGCTTGAAGTCAAGGAGTTCGGGGGCGAGACCGTGGTGACAGTCTATTACGACGCGCTGTTGCGGGAAGAGACGCAACAGCGGACAGCCGGACAGGTGCGCGAGGTCTGGCATTTCAGCCGGAAGACGGATGACGCCGCCGCGTCGTGGAAATTGAGCGGTATTCAGCAACTGGAAGACTGATCGCACGCGGGTCTGTTGTAACACATTTCCACATGTTTTTTCGAAGAGGGGGGAATCTCTTTAAGGGGTTTCCCCCTCTTGCGTGAGACGCCTCACGTGCACACCTGCTCGAACAAATGAAGCAAATCCTCGAGTGTCGGCTTGCGGGGATTGGTCAGCGTGCAGGGATCGTGGAGCGCATTGCGCGCAAGCAGAAGCAAGTCGCTTTTCTTCACGCCGAGTTCGCGCAGGTCGCAGGGGACGCCGGCGGCCTTTTTCAGGGCGCGGAAGGCTTGCAACACGGCTTCCTTGCCGTCTTCGAAAGACATGTCCGCGTCAATGCGCGCTCCCAGAATTATCCCAAGATTATTGTATTTTAGTGGCGCGGCCCTGTAGTTGTACTCGATGACGTGGTCAAGCAGCAAGGCGTTGCACAAACCGTGGGGCAGATCCAGCAGGCCGCCCAGGCTATGGGCCATGGCATGGACCGAGCCGAGTATGGCGTTGGAGAACGCAAGTCCCGCGAACGTGCTGGCCTGCATCATGCCGATGCGGGCTTCCATGTCTTTGGGAGCGTGGATGGCGCGCAGCAGGTGGCTCTTGATAAGCCGCACGGCCTCCAGGGCGTTGAGGTCGGTAAAGGCTGAACTTGCGTTGGAAACATAGGCCTCGCAAGCGTGCGTCAGGGCGTCGAGGCCTGTGTGGGCGGTGAGGCTGGGGGACATCGTGGTCGTCAGCAGGGGGTCGATGAGCGAGACGTCCGGAACCATCGTTTTACTGACAATGGTGATTTTGACGTTGCGCGCGGTGTCGGTGATGATGCAGAATTGGGAAACGTCCGCCGCGCTGCCTGCCGTGGTGGGCACGCAGACAAGAGGCGGTCCGGGTAGGTCCACGTTGTCTGCGCCTTCGAATTCCAAGATGTTGCGTTTGTTGGTGCAGACGATGCCGATGCCTTTGGCGCAGTCTATGCAACTGCCTCCGCCGATGGCGATGATGGAATCGCAGCCCTGGTCAAAGAAAAAGTCCGCCCCCTGCATGACTTCAATATCCCGGGGATTGGCGGTGACGCGGGAAAAAAGGGCGTAGTCGAATTGTTGCCGGGTGAGATTGTCAATTATATCGATGGGCCAATCGATCTCCATGAGATGCGGGTCAGTGACGATGAGCGGTTTTTTCATCGACAGATTGGCCGCGTACTGTCCTACCAGGGCTGCCGCGCCGATACCGAAGACAAATTCCGGGGCGAGAAATTTGCGAAGCTCATGGCTCGTTTGTTGTTCCACGTAGTCCCCCCTTGTGAGAGCGTCTTTGCTTGCCGAATGTATGCGTCCTTATGAATTTCTCCGAGATAACGAATTGTTAAGTTGTGAAGTGGAGTTGCTTCACCGCGTATGGCGGCGTTTCCGGCACAAAAGGGGCATATCCGCCCGGAGCCTCACGGTTGTGGGGCTTCTGCTAAAATTACCATGAGACGCGCCTTCAAACAAGAGATAACCGAAAAGAGCTGTCCAGCTGTGTGGTTTGCCTTGGGATATGCGGGGCGCCGACTATGATGCGTGGATGAGCGGGGGATCAGGGCGAGGCGGTCGGGAGCGGGACATCCACAGGCAAGGTGAAACAAAAAGTGCTGCCCTTGCCGGGCGTGCTTTCCACCCAGATACGCCCCTGGTGGTGTTCGATGATTTCTTTGCAAATGGCGAGACCAAGGCCGCTTCCCGTGGGTTTGTCCGTAAGCGTGTCACTCAATTGCTTGAATTTGTCGAAAATATCATGGTGCATTCTCGGGTCCATGCCGATGCCGGTATCGGTGAAGCAGACCTCGATGGCGTGGTCTGAATATGTGGCGCTGCATGTAATGGCGCCGTGTTCCGTGAATTTGACGGCGTTGGAGAGGAGATTGATGCAGACTTGCAGGATGCGGTCCGGATCGCCTGGGATGGTGGGCAGATCTGGGGCTATGCGTTGCGACAGGGCGAGCCCTTTTTGGCGGATCAGGATGGCGCTGGTTGCCAGCGCCTGCTCCAGGATATGGGGCATGTCTATGAGAGACCAGTTCCAGTTGAAGCGCCCCGCTTCGAGACGGGAGAGGTCGAGGACGTTGTTGATCAGTTCCGCGAGGCGCTCTCCTTCAGCAATGATGATGGAAAAATTATCCTGTACCTGGTTGATGATGCGCCGGCTCTGGGGGTCCGTGTCGTGGAGCTTGGGAAAAACGCTTTGGTTGAGCCGCTTGTGGATCATTTTTGTGAACCCGAGAATGGAGGTGAGAGGGGTTCTGAGTTCGTGCGAAACCAGGGCCAGAAAGTCTGATTTCATTTTGTTGGCGGCTTCCGCGGCTTCCATGGCCTCCTTGAGGGCCTTTTCCGCCGCGATATTTTTGCTGACGTCGAGAAACGAGCCTTCCATGTAGTTGAGCGTGCCGTCGTCGTAGAGCACGGCATGAGCGGACATACTGCCCCAGATGGTGCTGCCGTCCTTGCATTTGAATTCGTCTATGAACGAGGTCACAACTCCGTGCTGTTTAAGCTGCCGGTGTATGCGGGCCCTGCTTTCTTGGGAACGATAAAGTTGCGTACCAAGATCCGTGAGCGTCCGGATGAGTTCTTCGGGTGAGTCGTACCCCAATATTTTCGCCATGGCGGAGTTTGCAGCGATAAGCCCCCCGTTCGGCGTAGACTGAAAGATGCCCTCCTGCGCGTTGTCGAATATGCTGCGGAATTTGTTCTCCGCGATTTTGCGTTCAAGCACCTCCTGCTTCAGTTCTCTGTTGGCTTTCTCCATTTCCAGCGTGCGCTCCTGGACGCGTTTTTCCAGCGCGTCGCGGGCGTTGCTGATGGTGCGCACATTGTTGATGCGTTGAATCACCATGCCCGCCATGGTGAGGTATGTGTCCACCAGATCCTTCAGACGCAAACTTTGCCTTGGTGGAAGGAGAACAAAACCTATGGCCAGAAGTTCGTTTTCACGTATGCAGGAAATGCGGTGGCATTGGCAGCCCTTGCAAGGGGGGAAAATGGCGGTGCCGTCGGTGGAAAAGAGGTCGTCCAGAGTTTTCCGGCCGCAATCCACTTGTTGAATTTGCGTGTCGCTGAAAAGTTCGAGAGTTGCCGCGTCGAGCGGCAGGCAGGGGATGGTTGTCAGAGGTTTGGGCTCCTGGCTCTGGTCGCAACGGGCGCACATATGCAGCGTGCCGGTTTCCTGATCGAGATACCCCAGGACGGCATATGCGGCCCTGCAGATTTTGAGCAGATTGCGGCACAAGATTAAGGGCACCTCGTCGTCGGACTTGCCCTCAACCTCCCAAACGGTATCGAAGAGGATGCGGAAGGCCCTGTGCCGCTCTTCGAACACTTGAAGGGCGTGGGCGTCGGATGCGGATTCTTGATCGCGGGGCAGATACGGCATGGGTTTTTACCGTTTTTTCCGTATGATGAGAGCGAGCCACAGGCACGCGAGCAGGGCGCTCACTTCGACAACAACCAGGGTGGGGACATGCAGAAGATCGGGAAGCAGGATGTTCATGGAGGCGAATCCGGGCTCGAGAAACGGATTGATAACGTGGACCATCAGGGCCATGCCCGGAGCGAAAAAGAGCAGCGTGAGAATGAAAGTCATATTGCCTTCGCCTATCTGGCGCAGGGTTCCCAAGATACAGCCGCCGCTTATGAATATGCCCGCCCCGAAAAGAATGCCGGAAAGAATGTTGTAAAATCCGTGGCCCCTGATCAATCCCACCGGACGCAGCCCCAGATCCGGGTGCAGCAGGTCCGAGAGAAAAAAGCCCACGCTGGTGATGATGAATATTATTAGAAAAAGGCGCAGAATGCGTTTTCCGCGCCCGACAAATATTTCACCCAGTCCGTGCGCGATGCACAATCCGGAGCGTTGCGCGCAAAAACCGAATCCGATCCCGAAGAGTACGCCGATGGCGCAGAGCGTGGCGAAGTTCATGAGCGCTCCTTCCAGATAATGGAGTAGGCTATGTAGGCGCCGATGAAGATACCGGCCGCGGAAAGGAAAGAGGCCACGGAAAACATGGGCATGCCGGTGACAAAGGCCGTGGTGCAGGTGCCTGGAGCCAGGGTGACGCCCATGCCGATCAGCACGCCCCCAAGACAGGAGCGGAAGAGCTGTTCGCGTTTGGGCAGTCTGAAGATGAATTCTCCATTGCTTGCGGCGGCGATGAAAGACCCGAGGATAACCCCCATATTGACCAGAAAAGCGAAAAGAAACGCCTTTTCCGGTCCAAGCGTGCCGATCATGGGCAGGAAACTGCTGCCTCCAATCCAAAATTTATGGATGCTGAGATACATGGCCACGTTTATCAGGCCGAACAGTCCGGCGTATACAATACGGGTGATTTTTCCGGATTCTGACATGAAACCTCCGTATTACCGGGAGCACTAAGATCTTGCCTTCGCTGCCCGCAGTTGTAAGAAAAGCCACGCCAGCCGGGCCAGCGGCGAACGCCGCCGGGAGCGGGCGCTAGCTGGTGATGGTGATTTCCCAGCCGCGTTTCACCTTTTCAATATGCACGCGGATATTTGGATTGTCCTCAAGTTCTTCGGGAACGGATTTTATGGCCAGAGGATCGTCCACCAGAAAGACCATGGTTTCGCCTGCGCGCATGCGCCCCACTTCACGCAATATATGCATGATGATAAAGGGGCAGAGTTTGCCGTTGAGATCAAAAGGGGGTTCTGTCATTGCTAAATTTGTGGGTAGTGTTGCCGGAGGCATAGCAAGGCCGAAACCTCATCGCCGGAGCGTCTTCACCGGAACGCCTTGGAAAGAAATGCCTCGTGGCGCCGTGGCCGGATGGCGACAAGCCGGTTTGACCGCTTATACCTTGCGTGTCCAACACGTTGCGCTGTCCGCGATACCGCGATCCTGCCGCGTTCCGTAACCGAAACGTCAAGGTGTTTATACGATGCTCCCCCAAAAGAAAAAACCCGCCGCGTTTTTCTGTATTCATGGTATGCTCGACGTTCTGAGGGGGATGTATTCTATAACATTGTGCATTTGTTAAAAAAATAAGATTCAGATAGTCGTCAACCGGCGTCCGTAAGCCTCACCTGGCCGTCGTGCGGGCGCTAAACTCCGCGACGTTATTCTTTTTTTGCCGGAAAGTCATACTGCCAACATCATGCGTTTGGCCTGGTCATTTCAGTGTCGCTGTACGGTAACATACCGGCAATAGTGAAATTTCAAAACAGAAACATAATAAAATATTACATGCGGAGCGTTTTTTGTCCAGACTATAAGAGCGTGGTGTGTGGCATGTGTTATGCTGTAATAACAGTGGAATTGATGTATTGATGCGGGGTTGGGTTCCGAGTGGCCATGAGCCGCATGACCTTTATACGGAAAAAATAAATATATGGTAAAATATTTTCAGTGGCCGACCGTATTGTATGAGGTTTTCACCCGGAAATAATACCGTTTCCTGTTCATAGTGTCGGCGCGATGCACCCCTTTCTACATTATTGGAGGAATTACCAAGCTTGGGATAGTGCCAGAATAAATATGGTATCTATCTAATATTATGAAGTTTAAAGTTTTGCAAAGGGGGTCCGGGGGGCATAAGCGCTAACTTAAGCTTGCTGTAAACGGCTTGTTGTT
>CAZFCK010000166.1:0-10640 GCA_964517355.1 uncultured Desulfovibrionaceae bacterium
ATTGGAAATTGTTTCAGGGGAGAGCCTTGTTTCAAGGCGAAAATGCGCTAGGGCGGGCCGGTCCTGCAAAGGGCCGCATGGCAGGGGGGTGAGGGCTTCAAAGACTATTGCCGCGGGAGGGCCCCCGGCATCATGGCAATAATGGAATTCGTCTGAGCATGTGGGCAAAGCGACGCGCCTGAGGCATAAGATGTCTCCTTACGTCGCTTTTTCTATTGAAGAGAAGGATAAAAGCCACTACATGGTATGATAGAGTTGCGGCAGCACGGGCGTCGTCACCTCTGTTGTCATGTCGGCGGCATCACGGCCGGCATAATGACCGACGTTATGGCCGACACTAATGTCGGGTAACGTTGGCGAGCGAGGAGTACCAGGGCTATGGCCGAGCGCGAAATTCTTCTCCAATCGGGCACCAACGAACTCGAAATTCTTGAATTCTACATTGACGCTAAACCGGAAGAGGGAGGGGCGCAGGCGCCTGAAGAACGTTGCGTCCTTGGCGTCAATGTGGCCAAAGTGCTTGAGGTCATAGAAAATCCAGGTTTGCGCCGTCCGGAATTCGCCCCGCATCCGTGTTTTATGGGGGTGCTGCCTTTGCGGGGCAGGATATTGCCCATCCTGGATTTGGGCGTCTGGCTGGGACTGGACCGTCAGCCACACGACCACGACGTCATCATTGTCACCGAGTTCAGCCAGTCCATAACCGGGTTCCTGGTATCCGGGGTTGTGGATATTCACCGGGTTTTCTGGAAGGAAGTCGAACCCCCTTCAGGCCTTTTGTCCGGTTTGGACGAGAACAGCATTGTCGGCATTACCAAAATCGACGGGCATTTTGTGCAGCTTGTCGATCTGGAATACATAATCTCCGAATTCGATGCGTCCGCGCGGCCTACGGACAGTTATGAGGAATATGCCGACAGCGTGCGCTATAAGGCGCTTATTGCGGACGATTCCAAGGTCATCCGCGGCCTTATGGAAGAAGTGATGACTCGAGCCAATTTTGATTACCACGTGGTGAACAACGGCGAGGACGGGTTGAAATATGTTATGGGCCTGAAACAAAAGGCCCGTGAACTCGGTGTGGACGTTACGCAATTGCTGAACGTGGTCATTTCGGACATTGAAATGCCGAGCATGGACGGCTTTACCCTGACGAAAAACATCAAAGAAGACAGTTTGCTCTCCAAGGTTCCCGTTATTCTGTATTCTTCGCTCATCACGGAGGAACTGCGGCATAAGGGGGAATCCGTGCGTGCGGATGAACAGGTGGCCAAGCCCGACCTGGCCAAAGTGCCGTCCATTGCGCGCAAGCTCATAGCCCAATACGGACACGCCGCGCCTGAGGGCGGCGTGTCCTCATGAACAGATGTTGGTTTCACTCGGCTGGCCTGGAGGGAAAACGTCAAAGAGACTGGCCTGTTGTCGCCAGTTTTGCGAACGCTTCGATTTCAGCGGCAAGTGCGTTGCTTTCCACAAGGCCGTCGATCAGATGACGGGGGGGCGCTTTCACTGCGCCCAGTAGCAGGCCCAGCACCATGCCGCGGTGCACGGTGTCGCCCCCGATAAGCGCATTGGCCGTCAAAGACCGTTCAAAGTCGAAAAGGTGCATGCGCCCCGTATAGAGCAGCAACGGAACGGCGTGCTCAACATACATTCCCGTATCCAGGCGCACGCCCGCCACGTCCTCGGGGTCCACCTCCTCAGCGTAGTATTCCAGATCAAATGGCCGGGTTTCAAACGCTGCGTGCAGGCGTTCCCTTTCCGGACGATCGGGATCACTGGCGGCGTCATGCCCCTGGCAGCGCTCCTGGAGCGCGCTTCCGGTAGTCAGGGGCAGCCGCGCCAATCGTCCGAAACGCGGTATGGCGCCCATGGGATCTTCCCCGGAAAGGAGCCCCTGCAGCATGGGGACCAGCAAAAACAGCGCCGTGGCGCAGTTGTCGGCCTTGTGCGTAAGCTGTTGGTGTCCGGTTGCCGCCCCCATGCCCTGATAAGCGGAGCGTGCGAGCATTGATACGACCAAGGGGCGTATCACGCCGCTTGTGGAGCCGATGCGGCTGTCGTCGCCTTGCCAGGCCGCGCAGGCATGCAGCGGCGCGCCCCCGGCATGGTTTTCGAGCCAGCGGCTGAGATAGGGTTCCATATGCGGGTCGCAATTGCGCCCGGGTGTCGTCAAATGGAGGAGAAATTCCTCCAGAAAGTGACGTGGATCATAACGGCCAGCGGAGGCGACGCTACGCAGGAGCGCGCGGACAAGATGCGCTTCCAGGGTATTGGCGCCGGGTTGCAATCCCTGATGGGGATGGCCGTTAGTTCCGGTGACGGCGCTGTCATCGGGAGGGGCGCAATATCCACTGAACGCGCTGCCGAACGTTTCCCGCAACTTTTCGCGGTGGTGAATCCCGTGAGCGGGCATGGCCAGCGCGTCGCCGACAAAGAGCCCCCAAAGCGCGTTGGCGATGCGCTGCTGACGGATATCAATGACGTTGTCTACAGATGACATAGTGAAGCCTTATAAAAAGAGAAGGTTGAAATGGGTAGTCCCGCCGGGGAGAAAGAGCCTATACAAAGATGTTAGTTTGCGGCACCCTTTGAGGAAATGCAAGCCATGGGGCGGAGTTCGGGATATGAAAAGCGGCTCCATGGTAAAGGAGACATGCATGGCCAACGGGCTTATATTACTCATGCGGCACGGACAGATAGTGCAAAACACTCCCCGCCGGTTTGTGGGGCGGACGGATCTTCCCCTCGACGCCACGGGTCAGGAGCAGGCAAAGGCCGCCGGCCGCTGGCTGCGGGCGTGCCTTGAGGCGGCCCCCGCCTTGGAAGGCATCGTGTGCAGCGACCTGCAGCGTACAAGGGAAACGGCAAATTATGTCGCGCAAGAGCTGAACATGAAAGCGGAAGCGGTCAGCTGCAATCCCGGCCTGCGGGAAATAAACCTCGGCGCGTGGGAGGGCCTGACCAAGGAGGAAGTGGAGCAGCGCTTCCCCGGAGAGCTGGAGGCGCGGTGGAGGGATATGGCGGGCTATCGCCCCTTGCATGGTGAAAGTTTTGCGGACGTGCAACAGCGCGTCATGTCCGCGTTTCAGGATATCGCAAGGCAGACGGAAACGTTACGCATCATTGTCGCGCATGCCGGTGTGAACCGGGCTTTGCTCTGCGGCCTGCTGGAAATGCCCCTGAAACACATCTTCCGGCTTGGCCAGGATTATTGCTGCCTGAATCTATTGCGCCGGGAGCAGGAGCAGTGGACGGTGCAAGCCTTGAATCTTCTCCCCTGGACAGCCGGAGGATTGGGATTTTAGAGCATCTTAACTTTGAAAACGTATAGATGTTCTTACGCATTTTCCTGAAACAATAAGCATTGTAGCAGGGGTGAGCCTTATCCAAAGGCGAAAATGCGCTAGAGCGTTATCCGAGAACGAGGCGCGCAGCCGCCGGCTTAAGAATCTTTAAAACATTGGATCTTCGTAATACATGTCGGCCTGTTGAAAATATTTGCTCGTCTTGCCCGCGGATCAGGGGGGGAGTTCCCCCCTTGCAGGGGGTGGGGGTGGCGCTCCACAATGCTCCGGCTTAGCGCATTTTCGCCTTGAAACAAGGCTCTCCCCTGAAACAATTTCCAATTGTTTCAGGGTAATGCATAAGAGCATCTAGCGCTTTTCAAGCGTGAGATGCTCTAGGGCTATGTGGCTCCGGCAAGGTGTGAATGGGGCATGGTGCCGCGGGGAACACCTGTTTTTCCGAAAGACGTTCCCCCGGCACATGATGATTGGCGGCTACCCCCGCCAGGGGCGGTGGCTATTTTACGGTATCAACAGCCTTCCACAAGGTGATGTCCAGTGCTCCATCCATGATGTCCTTGGTGCGGGCCACGAAATCCACCAGGTTCGAGGCCTTGGCGTGTACGTCCAGGGCGGCCGCGTCGGCCCAGATTTCGTACAGCATAAACGTCCCGGACCCGTCCTGGGCGCGGTGCAGGTCGTAACGGATGCAACCCGGCTCGGCACGAACCAGGGGCACCAACGGTTTCAATTCATTGGCCAGCGTCTCTTCCTTGCCGGGTTTGGCCACCAGTTTAGCCACCACAAAAACATTTTCCATGACAGTTTCTCCAGAGTTTTGGTGCATTCGCAGTATTACGCAGGCTCCAGTCACGCTTCCAACTTGTACCGGTACGGAGTTGGAAATGGGTATCCGAGGGGAAAACCTTCCCTGAAAATCGTGCCGGGATCAGTCCGTCGCCGCGCCATGAGCACGCGCGGAAGACTCGATGTTATCATCACCCTATTGCACGAAGGTGACAGTTGGAGTATGGAGTCTTTTGCCCGTCAGCAGCATAACCCGATCCTGGCGGCCCCATGCCCATGATTCGCCTGATACGCATTCTGATACAATACTCCAACGCCATTCAAACCATGTGGCTCTCCACGCTGAAAACGTCCGTGGCGACCACGCGGCTTGGCTGGGCATGGTGGTTGGCCGACCCGCTCATAATGATGGCCATTTATTATTTTATGGTAAAGATGGTTTTCCACAGGGGCGGTGACAATTATCACTTCTTTGTGTTGAGCGGATTGGTAACGTGGCAATTCTTCACCAGAAATTTAACGCTTACCGCTTCCTCCTTACATCAGAACAAAAACCTGATCAAGCGCATCGGTCTGCCCATAGAATTTTATACCGTCATTCCGACATTCGTGCAGGTCGTCTTTGCGGCGGTGGGCTACGTGCTTATACTGATTTTGAACCCGCACTGCATAGGCTGGCAAACACTGGGGCTTTTGCCCCTGATGCTGCTTGTAGGGCTCATATCCTACGGCATCGGCTTGATTTTTTCCGTATGGCAAACCTACCTGCCCGACATTGGACGTTTTGTGCAATACGCCTTGCGCGCTGTTTTTTTTCTTTCCCCCATACTCTATTCCGCTGATAGCGTGGTGGGGTCCTCCAGTGTGCCCCAAAGCATAAAGGCGCTTTTCTATTGCAATCCCATGTCCTGGATCATGCCGGCGGTGCGCGGCGTGCTGATAGACGGCGTCATGTTCAACTGGACGGGCTATTTGATTTGGCTGGCCCTGGTTCTGCTGCTGGTGAACTTCGGCCTGTACCGCTTGCGCCGCGAAACCGGAAAGGTGGTGAAATTCTTGTGAGCGGCGGAACATCCTGGGGGGCGCGGATATGAAAGGCCTTCTCGCCAACCTGCGAACCTTGTTCGGGTGCGGTCCCGCCCCGGCCAGGCCTGTGCGTGCGGGAAGCATCCGCCTTGAAAACGTGGCCTTGTGTTACAGGCGCAGCGCGCAGTTCGCCTTCAGCAGATACAAGCACTTGCGCCAGACGAAGGAGTTTTGGGCTTTGCGCGGCATAAGCTTTGCCGTGCAGCCGGGCGAGACCATCGGCATTACGGGGCGCAACGGCTCGGGCAAGAGCACCATGGCCATGCTGTGCGCCGGCGTGCTGCCCCCCGACAAGGGCTCCGTCGAGGTGGTGGGCAAGGTCAATCTGCTCACTGTGGGCATCGGGTTTCAAAACGATCTCACAGGCCGGGAAAACGTGTACATCAGCGGCACGCTTCTGGGACTCACGCGCCGGGAAGTCACGGAACGCATGGACGAGATTCTTGAATTCACTGAATTGGGCAGTTTTCTCGATGAACCGGTACGCATCTATTCCAGCGGCATGCGCAGCCGGTTGGGCTTTGCCGTGTCGACCATTGTGGAGCCCGACGTCCTGATCCTGGACGAAGCCATGTCCACCGGTGACGAGGCGTTTCGTCTCAAAGCGGAGCGGCGCATGGAGGAAATGCGCGAAAAGGCGCAAACAGCGGTGGTCATCTCCCACAGCATAGGGCAGTTGCAGGAATGCTGCCAGCGGCTTTTGTGGTTTGAAAAAGGCAAGGTCCTTATGGACGGCCCCACGGAAGAGGTGCTCGGCTATTATAAGGAGTTCTGCAAAAGCCCGGAAAAATGGCTGCGGGAAAACCGCCAGGTGAGCCACGTGCTTGACGATTGATTTGCCGCCCCCCCCCGTCCGATTTTTCGGATAGAGTGTTTCCACCTTGTTTTTTTCCTACCTTGAAGACGATAATTTATCTCGTAAATAGAGCGGGATATGTCCTGGTGAACATAAGTGTATGCTCCAGGCGCGATATTTGCTAGATTATGGAACGAACAGGCCTTGTGTTGAAGGCATCGGCAACTTTCTTTCCCAGGCGGTATCGTGGGCGAATTGCAGGTCCTATCGTCCACATGATGGCAGATCGCTCGATTTTTCATAGTGTTGTGTTCCTGTGTTGCCGGTGGTCCTCACTGTGCGTATTAGTGGAATATGATGGTTGGAAATGATCCGTGGAAGGACCGTTGCGGAAAAGGTCTTTCAACGGAAAACCGTATTCCGAACATCGCAGCGCGCATGTGCGGCCTGCCGTATCGCGTCCTTGAACCCGATTTGTGGAGCCACATGAAACGCATCTTATTTGTTCCCTGCATATTGCTTTTATGCATTTCCCAGTCGTTCGCCATGTCGCAGCAGCGTCCATCCATTTTGTTTCTCAACTCCTATCACAACGGCTATCGCTGGTCCGACAACATCCTTCAAGGCTTCCGGGAGACCATCGAGCAGAGCGGTCTCACGCCGGACATGCATATCGAATACATGGACGCCAAGCGCTACAACATGCCGGAGGTGCGGCAGGCGTTCCACGATCTTCTCAAAAAGAAGTACGGCCCGTCGCGGTTCGACGTGGTCGTGGCCTCGGACAATGACGCCTTTGAGTTCGTCATGGAGTATCGGGACGAACTCTTTCCCAATGTGCCGGTGGTTTTTTGCGGGGTTAACGGCACCAATGAAGGCGCGTTCGCTGGCATGCCCGTCACGGGCGTTGTGGAAAACGCGGGCATCCAGGAAACCCTCGCCGTTGCTTTCCGTATCCACCCCGAAGCAAAACGGGTCGTGGTTATCGGCGACGATTCCGTCACCGGACTCGCCATCCGGCACCAGGTTGAAATAGCCTCCACCCCTTTTCTGAACAAGGTTGCATTCGACTACTGGCGCGAACCCAAGCTTGAAAAAATTCTGGAACAAGTCAAAACCCTGCCCAGCGACACCATTGTCTATTACATGCCCTCTTATTACAGGCTTAATGGACATATCTACGATCCCAGCGAAGTGCTGCGCATGATCGACGACGCCTGTAAACGCCCGATTTATTCAAGTTGGGCGTTTCTTCTGGGCTATGGAATCGTGGGGGGGCGCATGGCCAGCGGTCTTGTGGAAGGGCATACCACCGCGAACATGGTGCTGAAAATTCTCGGGGGTGAGCAGGCGACACAGCTCCCTGTGCTGCATTGGACGCAAAAACCTTATCAGTTCGACTACCTGCGTATGCAGGAATTCAACATCTCCGAATTCGATCTCCCGCCCGGCAGCAAGCTTATCAACGCGCCGAAAGTGTTTTACGAGGTCAGCAAAGACCTGCTCTGGACCTCCGCCGTTTCCTTTGTGTTGCTCAGTCTGGCGCTGGTGATGCTGGGCATCAACATCATCCGCCGTAAGCGCATCGAGGCGAAAATCATCAACCAGCTCTCCTTCCAGGAGCTTTTGATGAACACCATCCCGCAGTTGATCTGCTGGAAAGACGCAAAGCAGCGCTATCTGGGCGCAAACCGCAGTTTTGCCACGTTTTTCGGTCTGGATGATCCCGCCGCGCTGATACATAAAACGGATTACCATATCATGAAGGAAGGGCGTTTTACGGAGTGGACCGCCGCCATGGACCGCGATGTCCTGACCTCCGACCAGTCGCAATTGCGCCAGCGCATCAGCCTCACGGATCCTAGCGGCGAGCCGGTATGGCTTGAGGTCAACAAAGTGCCTCTTCACAATGCCGCGGGCAATGTGGTGGGCACCCTGTCCACCCATGAAGACATAACCCGCGAGATGAATCTTGAGCGCCAACTGCTGCAATCCCAAAAAATGGAGGCCATCGGCGCGCTGGCTGGGGGCGTGGCCCATGATTTCAACAACATCCTCACATCCATAGTGAATTCCACGGAACTCGCGCTCACGGACCTGGACGAGGAATCGGAGACGGCGAACGACTTGCGCCGCGTGCTCAAGGCGTCGGATCGCGGCAAACGCCTGGTGCAGCAGATCCTTGCCTTCAGCCGTCCGTCGCAGGAGGGCTTCCGCCCCACGGACATGGCCGAACTGTTCCGCGAAACGCTCGCCTTTCTCAAGCCCTCCTTGCCCCGCAACATAACCGTGCACTCTTCGGTGGAGGTGGCGACCCCTCACGTGCTCGTGGATCCCACGCAAATCTATCAGGTGTTGATGAACCTGTGCACAAACGCCTTTCAGGCCATGCGGGAGACAGGGGGCGAGTTGAATGTGCAGCTGGTGGAGCTGTGGCTCGATGCGGAGCAGGCCACGGTGCTTGATCTTATTCCCGGGCCTTTTTTTAAACTCACTGTGGCGGATAGCGGCCCGGGCATAGATCAGGAGCACTTGGATAAGATCTTCGACCCCTTTTTCACCACAAAAGGAATCAAGGAAGGCACGGGCCTGGGGCTGGCGGTGGTGCTCGGCATCGTGAAGAACCACGGCGGCACGGTGCGGGTGGAAAGCGCTCCCGGCTCGGGCGCGGCTTTTGAAATCTATATCCCGTCCAGGGATGTCGCCATTTCAGACGATCTGCCCCTTGCTGACGCGGTAAGCGGACAGGGGCGCATCCTTTTTGTGGAGGACGATGAAGACCAGCTGGCCACTGTTCCGCGTGTGTTGAAAAGCCTGGGATATGACGTGGAAGCGGCTGGCGGCGCGCGTCGCGCCATGGAGATGATCGATAACGGCCATGCCTATGACCTCGTCATCACCGATTACGACATGCCCGAGGCCAACGGGGTGACGCTGGCCAAATACGTGGCGCAACACCGGCCCGGACTGCCCGTTGTCCTCGTTTCCGGACGCGGCCTGGCCTTCGACCGTTCCAAGCAGGCCGTCAATATCCGCAGGGTGTTGCATAAACCCTTCACCAAAGCCGATCTTTCCGAAGCCGTTCGTAGCGCCTTGCGCTGAAAGGAGCCGCTTTATGCCCCGTATTCTTGTTGTGGACGACGACCCCGAAGTACGCGACACCATGGCCAGCCTGATACGGCGACACAAGATGGATTATGATGCGGTGGCCAACCTTGAAGAAACCAGGGAAGCCCTGCGTCGGGAAACCTATGACGTTGTCTTGCTCGACGTACGCCTGCCGGACGGCAACGGCTTGGACTTGCTCCCGGAAATTCGGGAGATGCAGAACGCTCCCGAAGTTGTGATCCTCACGGGCAAAGGAGATCCGGACGGCGCTGAACTGGCCATCCAGGGGGGGGTCTGGGATTACCTTGTCAAGCCCGCACCCGTGAAGCAAATCATACTGAGCTTAAACCGCGCCCTCAAGTACCATGAGGAGAAAAACAGTAAAAGCGATTTGCGGGCCTTGGACCTCACGGGGGTGGTCGGCAAGTCCCCGGCTATCCGCACTTGTCTGGATATGGTGGCCCAGGCCTCGATTTCAGACGCCAATGTGCTCATCACCGGGGAAACCGGCTCGGGTAAAGAGCTGTTTTCCCGCATCATTCATGCGAACAGCAGACGCCGTGACGAGCCCTTTGTGGTGGTTGACTGCGCCTCCCTCACGGACAGCCTGGTGGAAAGCACGCTGTTCGGACATAAAAAGGGCGCTTTTACCGGCGCCGTGGCGGACAGGGACGGACTTGTGAAGATGGCCCACAAGGGCGTTCTTTTTTTGGACGAAGTGGGCGAACTGCCTTTGAGCATCCAAAAGTCCTTTTTGCGCGTCTTGCAGGAGCGCCGTTTCCGTCCCGTGGGCGAAAGCAAGGAGGTCATCAGCGATTTCAGGCTGCTTTCAGCCACCAACCGCGACTTGTCCTCCATGGTCAGGAATGGTGAATTCCGCGACGATCTGTTGTACCGCCTCAAGACCATCCACGTGCACCTGCCCTCCTTGCGTGACCGCAAGGAGGATATCAAGCCGCTCACGCTTTCCTGTGTGGAGGCGTTGCTGGAGAAATACCAGCTCGCGAGCAAAGGCTATGGCGCGGATTTTTTCGATATGCTCATGGCCTACGACTGGCCGGGCAATGTGCGAGAACTGAAGAACGTGCTTGAACAGGCCGTGACGGCGGCGGGGCGGGAGAAAACCCTCTATGCCATGCACCTGCCGCTTGAGTTGCGCATCAAGGTCACGAAAGCCCAGCTGTTGTCGGACGAAAGAACCTGCGGCAGGCCCGAGGCGCTTGATCCCGAGGCCCCCACCATGCCCGACCCCCAGGAGGGCTTGCCGTCCATGAAGGAATACAAGGACCTCGCGGAACGTCACTACCTGCAATGCCTCTTGCATAAAACCGGCGGGGACCTGTCCCGCATGCTCGCACTCTCGGGGCTTTCCCGTTCGCATTTGTACGCGTTGCTTAAAAAAAACGATCTTTCCCTGTAGCGTATGCCCACGGGGGCGTTTTAGCCTCGCAACCAGTTGTTCCCGTACGTAATACCATTTCCCATTTCTAAGGAAACGCTGATTAGCGCATTTTCGCCTTGAAACAAGGCTCTCCCCTGAAACAATTTCCAATTGT
>CAZFCK010000167.1:0-10596 GCA_964517355.1 uncultured Desulfovibrionaceae bacterium
AGCGCTAGATGCTCTTATGCATTTCCCTGGAACAATTGGAAATCGTTTCAGGGAAAAGCCTTGTTTCAAGGCGAAAATGCGCTAAATTCATTATGAAAAGAAAATGCGAGAGGGGAAACCCTTTGAAAAGGGTTTCCCCTCTCGCGCTCTCCCTTTCCTAAACTTCTTAAACTTAAGAAGCTAAAAATCTATCCGTTGATTGTTTTGTTTTTTTGGCGGAAAGGGAGTCCGGGGGGAAAACCTTTTTCAAAAACTTCAGCCCTTGGGCGCGGTCGTTTCGCGCCTTGGGGATGAAGATAGCAGCGCTGGTTTCCCCCCGGAAAGTTTCATAAATTAATCTGGAAATGGGATCACATCAAGCACGGTTGGGGCGCCATGGCCTCGAAACGAGGGAGGCGCTGGTCTTTAGCCCGATTGCCCGTGCGTCCGGCTTATGCAGGGAAGCCCTTGTCCCTGATCAAGCCCGCAAGGTCCGCGACGCGGCAGGAATAGCCCCATTCATTGTCATACCAGGCCACAAGCTTGGCCAGGCCGTCGGACTGCACCCTGGTGTATTCCTCTTCCACGATGCTGGAGCGGGAATCGCCCTTGAAATCCGAAGAGACCAGGGGCCGGTCGCTGTAGCCCAGGATGCCTTTGAGCGGCCCCTCGGCGGCTTCGCGCAGCGCTTTGCGCAGGCTGTCGGTGTCTATGGCCTTTTCAGGCACAAAGGAAAAATCCACCACCGAAACCGTGGGCGTGGGCACGCGGATGGAGTAGCCGTCCACCTTGCCCTTCAGATCCGGGATGACCAGGGCCAGTGCCCGCGCCGCCCCCGTGGAGGTGGGCACCATGTTCTGTGCCGCTGCGCGAGAACGCCGCAAATCCTTGTGCGCCAGGTCCAGAATGCGCTGATCGTTGGTGTAGGAGTGGATGGTGCACATCAGCCCCGCTTTGACGCCAAAGGTATCGTGAAGGACTTTGGTCGGGGGCGCCAGGCAATTCGTGGTGCAGGATGCGTTGGAGACGATGTCGTGTTTCAGGGGATCGTAATCCTCATGGTTCACGCCCAAAACAATGGTGATGTCCTCTTCCTTGGCCGGCGCGCTGATAATGACCTTCCTGGCTCCGGCGTCGATGTGCGCGCGGGCTTTGGGGCCCTGCCTGAAAAGGCCCGTGGATTCGATGACGATGTCCACGCCCAGATCACCCCAGGGAATGTTTTTGGGATCGCGTTCGGCCAGATAATGCAGGTGCCAGTCGCCGAATTTTATATTGCCGTCCTCCACGGCCACGGGTACGGGGCAATGCCCGTACGTGGTGTCGAATTCCAACAGATGCGCCGAGGTCTCCACATCGTACAGATCGTTGACGGCCACCACCTCGAGGTCGCCCTTGCGGCGCTCGTAGATGGCCTTGACGACCTGGCGTCCGATACGGCCGAAACCATTGATGCCCACTCGTATGGCGGTCATGGAATGCTCCTTCTTAGTCTTCAAAGATGCGGTTTTCAAACTTGATAAGCATCTCGTAATCCGTCTTCAGGGCCTGATGCAGCCGGGCGTTCTCAATGGCCATGGCCGAGAGGTCGGCAATGGCCTGGGCGAACTCCAGTTCCCGTTCGTCCCAGGTCCGGGCGACCTCGGAGTAAACGCGCATGGCGCCCACGCCCTTGCCTTCCACCATCAGCGGCACCACCAGGACAGACACGATGCCCTCGGCCTTGGCGGCATCGCGGTACTGGAAACGCGGATCTGTCTGGGCGTCATCAATGAAAATGGCATTTCCGGAAATGGCCTCGCGGTCCACCTGACTCTTTTCCAAGGCCACGGGGCCCTTGCGGGTGTAGGTTTCCGAAAGTCCCCACCCCGCGCCGGGAAGCAGGTACTTACCGCGGCGGTCCAGCAACCGCAGGGTGCAGCCTTTGGCCTCCAGGGCCTTCGCGGTCTGCTCGGTCACGTCGCGCAGCACTTGCGTAGGATCGAGGCTGGAGTTCACGCACTTGGCGACTGCGGTCAGCGAACGAAAATAACGCTCAAAGCGGTCCATTGGTTCCTCCTAAAAGGTGTCTCCGACGTTCACGACACGTGTCGTCACGTCATTTGTCAACCACTCTTCATACAAATACACGAGGCCGGGTACAGAGACGTGACGCCAGTATGGCGTAAAAAAAACAATAAGCGGGGGCGTCCGACACCTTGATCGCTTCGCGAAAAGCTCCTCCGTTTCAAGCCGCACCGGCATCTGGCGAGAACAACCAGGAGGCATCCGCAACGCCTTCCCCTAAATTTCGGTCTTTACGACTCTTAGGCCATCGTGTCCAGATTATTTTAAAGAAAGGCGGGTACCGAACGCCGTGTTCCCGAAAAAAATGCCGGGCGCTCCCATCACAGTGTCCCGTACCGCAGCCACAGGCCCCTGGGAATCAACACCGCCGGTAAAAAAAGCGCGGGAGGAAATCCCTTTTACGGAAATTCCCCCCACGCAAAAAAAACCATATACAGAAACATAACTACGACAAGTTATACAAAATAAAAAGTTTTGGAGATTCTTAAGAACCTTTTTCAAAAGGTTCTTAAGCCGCCGGAGGCCTTATCTCTTAACCTGCCGGAGGCCTTCCTGTTTCCACGTCGAGACGCTCTAGGCGGCGCCGCCCGCGGCGCTCACGAAGCCCTTGGAAGCGCCCCCGGTGGATGCCGGAGTGCCCGCTATCTTGGAAAGATACACGTCGCCGAGATTGGCGATGTGCCCGCCCACGTTGTCGAAATGGTTGAAATGCATCTGCTCTTCATCGATAATCGCTTCAAAAAGCTTGGAACTCACATTGTCGCCCATTTCCCGGCAGACGTTGAGAAACTGGTTGTAGGCGTCGATGGTGTCGTCTTCCAGGTTGGAATCAAAGGAATAAATGTCGCGCACGGCTTGTCCCTTGATCACCTTGTCCGCGGCGTCCGACGTGGGTTCGCCGCCAAGCTCCTTGATGCGCTCGGCGAATTGCTCGGCGTGCCGCATCTCGTCAATGGCGATGAGCTTCATGTTCTTGGCCAGTTCGCCGTAGTCCTTGTCGTCCAGGTTGTAATGCTGGTTCATATACTGCGAAATGGCATAGAGCTCCATGGCTCTGGCTTTATTCAACACCTCAATGACTTTTTCACGTCTTGCTTCCTTGTCCAAACCCATTGTCGTCCTCCCGAGTTCGTGTGAGCCCCTCTACAAGGGGGGGGTGGCTACCTCGAATATTGCATTGTAAACTAATCTCTTTGAGGGCGAGGTCAAGTAGATAGGGAAAACCGTTGCCGCAGCACGCCTCTTCCGGTCCACACGGTACGGGCGTCCGGCGCGGATCAGGAACGCGCTCGCAGAGAACTCAAACCTTTCCGCGATAACCGGTCGTGAAAAAAACGCTTCAGGCGTCTTCGTCCAGCCCGCGGCTCTGATCAAAGGAATTCACCTTGAAAGGAAACAACTCGCGGGCGCTGTCCAAGGCCGCGTTTTCCACATCGGAAAACCACTGCCGGAACTTGTCGAGCAGATTGCGGCCATAAGGCGTTAGCTGGTATCCGGCGCGATTGCTGCTCATTTTTTCCAGAATATTAACACCAAGAGCGTCTTCCGTGCTTTTGATCTTGCCCCAAGCGGCCCGGTAGCTCATGCCCAGCTGCTCCGCCGCGGCTTTCAAGGAACCGGTTTCCTCAATGGCGTCCAGAAGCAGCAGACGCCCCATGCCGAATGCGACCCCGTCTACGGTTTCCAACCAGATATGCACACGTACGACAGGCTTCATGCCTTCCGCGTCCGTGGTGGCCGGGGGCGGAGCATGCTTTCTTTTTTTGGCGCACATAAAGGAACTCAATACTGGATTGCGATTATGAAAAAAAACGCTAATACTATAAAATGGAAGAATAACAGCGCTTGCCCCCCGCTCACGCCGCTCCTTGGATGTCCCAGTATGCGCATTATGTCAATGCCGGCAACATAATTTCCTGCGGCTATGGCCTTTGCTTTTCAAGATAAACTGCGAGGATGACTGTTGCATCGAACGTATGTGCAAAAAAATAACGACACCTGCCGGGGCGAAGACGTTATCCGTGCCCCGGCAGATGTTGAGGAAGGAGATTCCGGAGGAAGCGTTACGGCTCTTGCAGCTTTTCAGTCAGGTGCTCAACGTCGCCCCCAGCGCGGACCATAGCCGGGATAGTGGTATTGGCGGCCGCCATAACAGGGGTAATTGAACGAAAATCTGAAACAGTTCTGCCACTGCTTTGCGTGACGTTGCGGATAATATCCTTTGCCCTGGCGATAGTGCCAATTCTGCTGCGTCACGCCCCTGTTGTGGTAGCCGTAGCCGTTGTTCCCCGCGCCGCGCCAGGCAAACGCCTGAGAGGCCAGCAAACCGACAACCAACACAACCACGAGAGATACTATCGTCTTTTTCATAAGGCGCCCCCTTGTCTTGTGTTCATTTTCTTAGCATGCAGCCTGTACTCTACTGAATACAAAGCAAGACCGGTGCCAGTCCCCATGCAGACTGCAAAAACAAAAAATTTCAAAATATTAACAATGAATACACCGTTGCTCGGTTGTCAGCCGCATCGTGGGGCAGCGCGATTGTAAAGAAACGCATCACGTTGCTTAAGAATTTTGTAAACAATGTTTACAAAACTTCACACGGCACAAAAGCAACACGGGAGGTGAAACATCTTCAAAAGGTTTCTCCTCCCGCGCTCTCCCCTTCCCATACTTTCCAGTCTTGAGAAGGTTGAATGTATTAATTTGATTTTTAATGTTTTATTGTCGAAACAATCTTCCAGGATCGTCTTCTGTTAGGACGCCGGAGACGAGGCGGGCGCATCAGCATCGTCACCAGGAATAGATAACCCCCATGCCGTAGACCCACTGGTTCGCATCGCCGCACTCCTCGACAATGGGGCTGTCGCTTCCGGGTTCGAGCAGCCGGCCGTACAAAGCGCCCCCGCCGATGTGCCAATTCAGGCTCAGATGAAGAATGAGTCCCATATAGGCGCGCAGGTCGCGTATGCCGCTGCCCGGAGAATAGGCCTCAAGGCCGGTGGCCAGGGCCTCGCTCCCTGAAACGCCGAAATAGGCGTCGTTGAAGTTTTCGCTGCTCCAGGTCGTTATGACGCCGCTGGTCAGGGTGAGAAACTCCACGAGGGGGTAAAATCCGGTGACGCTCGCACCGGCCAGCCAGCCGTCGTTAACGCCCCCCACGTCCGCCTCGGCATACGCGCCGAAGGAGATCCGCTTGATGGGATTTTCCGAATCGAACAACGAATAGTTAACAAAACCGCCCAATTCCACGGTATCCTGAATGGTGTCCATGCGGTTCACGATGTTGTTGTCCGTATCGTAGCGCCCAAAGCGGTACAGCCCCAGGGGCCCGAGTTCCCAGTGTTCATCGTCGAGCAGATTGACGCGCAGTTCGTTGATGAGCACCTGCACGTAGCGGTGGCCTGAGAAATGGATGCGGACCAGAGGCGCGGCGCCGAAGCTGTATTCTTTTGCGCCCCAAAATTGTGGGTAGAATCCCGCGCCAACGCCGACCATGTCCACTGTCGGCACCGTCAAATGCGGAAAAAAGACCTCGCCGCCAAGGACGCGGGACGCGGGAGAAAGGACAAGCAGCATGGCCACAACAAGAAAAACTCTGCGCGGGTGCACCCCGGAGTCGAAAAAACGCGGCATCGGTCTCCCCTTTTTTTTGTGAACGCCTCACTTCCAACAGACGCCGCCCTAGGAGGCGGACGGCCTGTCTTTCCCGGTTTCCCGCAACTTCCTGAACGAGGCGGCGTTTTCCTGCCCGCGCTCGTTGAAGGTGGTTTGCAGATGCTCCAAGCCTGGTATGCAGTAGGCCCCTTCATGCAGGGTCCTGTTGTGCGCGGCCGCGGCATCCGGGCCGTGGCGCATGACGCAATGGGCGCAGTACGGATAATACGGCGTCTGCGCATCGATGCTCCGGCGGATGCGCGTGTAGTGCTCCCCGCGCCATACGGCGTCGAAACCATCCTGAATGAATCCAAGGCGCTGCTTCCAGCAATAATAGCACAAACGCATGGCGCCATCCACATCGATCTGGCAAAACTGCCAGGGCTTGAGACAGGGAGCGGGTTTGCGCCCCTTGCCCGGCAAAGCGGGAGCCGCGAGCGTTACGCCGAGCTCCTTTGCTCTGGCCCGCGCCTCGTCGAAGACCTCCGCGGCCAGCTCCTGATGATAGAACAGGGACTCGTCGGGGTCCATGTTGTTGGCCACGTTCAGATACTTGACCTCCACCTTGTAGAGTCCGTGACGCGCGGCCAGGGACACGGCGTCCGGCAGCTCATGGGCATTGGAGCGCATGATGGCGAACCGGAACCACAACCGCGGGAAAAGACGCTTCCGGCGGCGTTTGAGCGCGGCCAGAAAGGATATGTTCTCCAGGATGGTTTCATAGCGCGCGCCCCTGCGTATGCGTTCCAAAGTCTCTTTGGTCGCGCCGTCGAAAGAGATGCACAGCTCCTGCAGGCTTTGGTCCTCCACCATCCAGGCGGCTGTTTCACGATCCAGCAACATGCCGTTGCTGGTCATGGTGGCCAGGGTGCGGTGCCTGCGCGCAAGAAGCAAGGCGTCGCGCATGCGGGGGTAAAGCAGCGGCTCTCCGCCGGAGCAGAAAAAAACGCTCAAGGTGCCGGGAAAAAGCTCGCGGGCCATGCGCTCGTAGAGTCCGAAATCCATCCAATAGGCCTTGTCCAGCGATTCGTAGGAAATGCAGAAAATGCAACGCAGGTTGCAGGCTTTGGTGAGGATGATGTCCAGCGAAGCCGGACGCCCCCAAGGGGCGGAGCGTCGCAGTTTGCCGGCCAGCGTGACGCGCGCCGCGTTGATCAAGGCCCGGGCGTTGACCATGCGCGCGGGATATGTGGCGGCGAGGAACGATTCCATAGGATGCATAGGTAGTTACCAGGCTTGCTGTCCTCGGCTTCCGGAAGCTGGGAAAAGCCCTTTTGCTTAAACTTCGTTTTGCCGCGGGAAAACCTGGAATGCCGTTGACATGCGGTCTTTCACCCTTTCCGCAGGTACGCTCCCTGTCCAGAAACTCGCCGCCGCGCTGTGTGTTTTCATCCCCATACCCCAACTTGCGGTCCAAAATCAACGGCAATTACAGCTTCTTTCATTCCAACACACTTCAATAACTACCATTTTAAAATCTGGAGATACAACCCGAAAGGAATACGCTCCACCCGTACGGCCATACCCAAACACATCAATGCAGTCACAATGGATTACGCGGATCGATACAGGATTTCTCTTTGACATGATGCGCCGTTCACGTAAATTCTCCCCATGCTTACCAGAAGTCCATCATGAATCGGGGGCGCACGCTTGCGCCCCATGCGCTTTTTCACCGCCACTTCACCCACAAAGGAGGAGACGCATGCCGCTGCACGAACGGGACAAAGTCAGAGAAAACCTTTTGGACGACATATACGCTTCCAGCGACATCGGCATGTCCATGCCGAAATACCAATTCCCCGCCGAAGAACACGACCCGCGCCACGCCTACCAGATTGTACACGACGAGCTCATGCTCGACGGCAACTCGCGCCAGAATCTGGCCACCTTCTGCCAGACCTGGGCGGAGCCTGAAGTCCACCGGCTCATGGACGAATGCCTGGACAAAAACATGATCGACAAGGACGAATATCCGCAGACGGCGGAACTCGAATCCCGTTGCGTGCATATGCTGGCCGACCTCTGGAATTCCCCCGAGGCCGCCAATACCCTGGGCTGCTCCACCACCGGCTCCAGCGAGGCGGCCATGCTCGGCGGCATGGCCCTCAAATGGCGGTGGCGCCAAAAAATGGCCGCCAAGGGCCTGCCCACGGACAAGCCCAACATGATCTGCGGCCCTGTGCAGATCTGCTGGCACAAGTTCGCGCGCTACTGGGATATCGAACTGCGCGAAATCCCCATGGAGCGCGACCGGCTGATCATGTCCCCCGAAGAGGTCGTCAAGCGCTGCGACGCCAACACCATAGGCGTGGTGCCCACCCTGGGCGTCACCTTTACCTGCCAATACGAGCCCGTCCAGGCCGTGTGCCAGGCCCTGGACGAGCTGCAGCAGAAGACCGGCTTGGACATTCCCGTGCATGTGGACGGCGCCAGCGGCGGTTTTCTCGCGCCGTTTTGCGATCCCGGCCTTATCTGGGACTTCCGCCTGGAGCGCGTCAAATCCATCAACGCCTCGGGCCACAAGTTCGGGCTTTCGCCCCTGGGCGTGGGGTGGGTCGTCTGGCGCGACAAGGAAGACCTGCCCGAAGACCTCATCTTCTGGGTCAATTACCTCGGGGGCAACATCCCGTCCTTTGCCCTGAACTTTTCGCGCCCCGGCGGGCAAATCGTGGCGCAATACTACAATTTCCTGCGCCTGGGCAGGGAGGGCTACCGCAAAATCCACCAGGCCTGCTACGATACGGCGGCCTATCTGGGCGACATCCTGCGCAAACTCGACGTGTTCGACGTAATCTACGACGGACGCGGGGGCATTCCCGCATGCTCCTGGAGCCTGAAACCCGAAATCAAAAACTTCACGCTGTTCGACCTCTCGGACAAACTGCGCAGCCGCGGCTGGCAGGTGCCGGCCTACTCCATGCCCGCCAACCGCCAGGACCTGGTCATCATGCGCGCCCTGATACGCCACGGCTTCAGCCGCGACCTGGCCGAACTCCTGCTCGCCGATCTCGAACGTTGCCTCGAACATTTTGAACGCCGGCCCGTCACCATGCCGCTGACCGAGGAGGAAACGGGCGGATTCAGCCACAGCGGCTCCAAATCCCGGCCTTAGGCGAGCGCCGGCATGCGTCCCGCCATGAAATAATCGCATACCGGGGGGAACCCACTGCTTACAATGGATTCCCCCCGAAAAATCCAATCTGCAGCCGTACACATCATCCAAACAAGGGAGGCCGTGTCATGCATTTCCGCCCCAGTGTTTTTCCGGCGCGCGAAACCGCTCCCGCGCCTGACCGCTCATTGCTCCGCGCCGCATCTTTGCTTTGCGGCGCGCTTCTTGTCCTATCCTGCCTGTCCGTTGCCCGGGCGGAGTGCCCCCTGACCGCTCCAAGCCTGACAACCAACCCCTGCTACGACGTTATCGTCACCCGCGTCTCCCCCCTGCTCTCCTTTGCCAACGCCTCTGGGGGGAGCGGTGCGCGCGGCTACGAACTGGATCTCGACACCGGCCAGGGCTTCGACTCACCTATGTTGCGTCGCTACAAGATCGAGGAAAACGCCGGCAAGGTCAGTGCGCTGCCCGTTCCCGCCGACGCGCCCCTCACTGACGGCGCGCGCTGGTGGTGGCGCGTCCGCGCGGTGGATGGCTCCGGAAACGCCGGTCCTTGGGCCGTGAGCAGATTTTATGTGGATACCGCAAGCGACGACGCCTTTATGGACCTGGTGCGGGTGCCCCCCGTGTCCGTCAAGGTTTCAAGCGGTTCGAACCCCGAACATCTGACCGACTACAGCGATTCGGGCCTGACGACACAGTGGCGCGCCGCCCCTCCCGGTGAGGACACGGCCTGGGCGGAGCTGGATCTGGGGCAACGCCGCGTCATAAGTACGCTGTGGATGCTCGCCGATCCGCAGGACCGCGACGGATGGCCCAGGGATTTTCGCTGGCTCGCAAGCGACGACGGCGTGAATTGGCGCGAGGTGCCCGAGGTTTCGCGCAAGGAAGCGGACACCTACCGCTTCATTCTGCAATGCCCTCCAACCGAGGCCAGATTCTGGAGATTGGAAATCACCGCCTGGACGGGCTATTCCGTGGCGTTGAACGAGATACTGCTCTATTCGCCGGGCATGCCGCCCGTGCCCGCGCCCCCGCAATCCCCTTACGTGCTTGTGGTGGGCAACCAGCACAACGGCTTCACCTTCAGCGAACTCGCCCGCCGCGTGCAGGAGCTTGCGCCGGGGCTCGCGACGCTGCAAATAGCGCATCAATGCGCGAGCATGGCGCTCTTCAACGCCCTGGACCCCAAGCCCTCGGCCATACTCCTGAGCGGGAACAACGCGGATTACAACATGGTGCCCATGTTCGAATACAACGGTGAATACGAATTGATCCGCGAAGCCCCCGTTCCCATCATGGGCATCTGCGCCGGACACCAGATGCTGTCCTTCGCCCAGGGCTACACCCGCGCCCATGCCATGGGGTGGAGCGATATTTCCGCCATGCAGGAGCCGGAGCAGCGCAGCCGCATCAAGGTGCTGCTGCAAGACCCCCTGTTCCAGGGGCTGCCCGAACCGTTCATCGCGCCGGAGGTGCACGGCTGGGCCGTCTACGACATCCCGGAGGACTATGAAACCGTGGCCGTTTCCGACTATGTGCAGGCCATGCGCCGCAAGGACGGCCTGCGCCACGGACTGCAGTTCCACCCCGAAATAAAGGCCTCCTACAACCAGGCCGTGCCCATTCTGCGGCGGTTTCTCCAACAGGCGCTGGAACGTGCCGCAACGCCTTAAAGCATGCTATGCTTCCAGGCCGTGTTCCCAAATTAGGGAAGCACTGATTAGGCTGTGTTTCTAAATTCATTATGAAAAGAGAATGCGAGAGGGGAAACCCTT
>CAZFCK010000168.1:0-10580 GCA_964517355.1 uncultured Desulfovibrionaceae bacterium
ATTGGAAATTGTTTCAGGGGAGAGCCTTGTTTCAAGGCGAAAATGCGCTAATACGACTTTCGGACTAAAAGAAAAAAAGAATAAAGTCGCGGGCTTTCGCGCCCGCACGACGACCAGGGGAGGCCCCTGGACGCCGGAAAAAAGACTGGTATATTTTTTTAATAAAATTAAAATATTATGGTACACGCTTTCCATCAATAGCGGGGTTTGGGGCGGAGCCCCAAAAATACCATTGTTAAGTTGCGTTGCAGAAAGCTTCATTGAGGATGCCATGGTTTATAAAAATGATGTCACGGAACGCGCCTATCGTGCCCGTTGCCGCCCCCGGCATGATGAATCCGCGTTTCAGGTAGTGATGGAGCAGAGCGATTTATGGATCGTGGCGGAAAGGGATTTGAGCGCGTTGGCCATGGACGCATTGCAAGCTGTGCGTTCGTTGCTCAAAGGCTACATTTCACTGCATCCACGTTTTGCCGCGAGCTTTGTGCCGGTTGAAGTGGAGCAAACCGCTCCCCGGGTTATCCGCGAAATGGCCGTAGCCGCCGCCCGTTGCGGTGTGGGGCCCATGGCGGCCGTTGCCGGGGCTGTTGCGCAATATGTGGCGGAGCGGCTGGCCCGGGAAAGCGCCACTGTGTTGGTGGAAAACGGCGGCGATCTTTTTTTGCGCTCCGTTCAGGAGCGCGTGGTGGGCATATTGGCCGATCCCGGCAATGACAGCAGCTTGGGATTGGTGCTCCCCCCTCAAGCGTTTCCTGTCGCGCTGTGCAGCTCCTCAGCCACCATAGGCCACTCGGTGAGTCTCGGCAAAGGTGAATTGGTGGTTGTGCGCAGTTCCGGGGGGGCTTTCGCGGATGCTGCGGCCACGGCGCTCTGCAATCTGCTTCACGTGCCCAAAGATCTGGACAAGGTAGTGCGCCAGGCGCAAACCTGGGCGCGACGCGATTCCTCCTATCCCGACGATTGCGTACTTCAAGGCGTACTTGCCCAATGCAAGGGGCAAATAGCCGTGTGGGGCGACATGGAACTGACAATGGTTTGATGTAAGTACGCTTCCGCGGTCAGGGATTCTTTTTCTCTTCCCGGCCCGGTCTTGTGAAGGGGCAGTGAACGCAATTTGATTGGCGGCGTTCCATCCAGGATCTGTGAGGTGGTGTACCGACAGGTTAACTGCCTGCTTTCTTGGCGGCAATGCTTTGAGCGGTAGCTTCCAGTTTTTCTCTAAAAATAATTTAGATATTCCACAGAAAATATCTATTGATACTCCTGGCAATATACCCCACTGCTTTTTGGGGAGTATGTGCAGGATGCCGATGCGTTGGGCCATCCTCTTTCAAAAAGAAGGAATTCCATGCGTCCATTTCGAAATTGCATACAGTAAAGAACCATGCCCAGATGAATCCCTTTGCGGCAATGGACCACAGGGAGAAAAATCAAGTGTAACGGGGGTGCGGCATCTATTGATGCCGCACCAAAAACCGTTGCCGTTGCACAACGCATGCAACGAAAAGAAAAGAACAGTAATTAAAGCAGGAAAAAAGAAATTTAGGATGCGGAGGAAAAGCGGTCAATCATTTTCATGGTGGAAGAAAGTTGCCGGCCAAGAGGCGTATCAAGGTTCATTTCGCGCTCAACATTGGCAATGCCTTTCAACACTGTGGAATGCTTGCGGTTAAAACGATCACCAATATCTTTGAGAGAAAGCTCGGTATGATGCCGCGCCATAAAAAAAGCCATATTGCGAGCCAGTACTATTTGACGTTGTCTGCTCTTGGATTTCAATTGTTGCGGCGAAAGCTCAAAACTGGAGCAAATGAATTCGATAATACGTTCCACAGTGCATCGTGTTTCCGGCACAGTGTATTGTTCCACTATTTCCCAGGCCATATCCAAAGAAATGTGCTGGTTCAGCAGCCGGGCCTTAAGTACAAGATTCTGCAAGCAGCTTTCAAGTTGACGTATGTCGGCAACCATGCGGTCAGCTAGCAATTCAGTAACATTTTCGGGTAATTGCACCTGAAAAGATTTTGCTTTTTGTTCAATGATGCGCCGCCTGGTCTCCATATCGGGAGTATTGATAAGTGCCAAAAAACCGGAGCAAAAACGAGAGGCCAATTGCGGATCGAGCTTCATGATCTCTTTGGGCATAAACGAGCTGGTGAAAACGACTTTGGAGCCGTTGAGCTTCAAGCAATTCAAGGTGGCCAGCAACTCGTCCTGCATGCTTTCCTTGCCCTGAAAGAAATGTACGTCTTCAAGCAAAAGCAAATCAATGTTGTCGCGGAACTTGGCCTTGAAGCTTTCAATATTGCGGGTGCGCAAGGCGGAAACCATTTGCCGGGCGAATTCCTCGCTACTGAGGTACGCAACGCGGGGAGTGCGACCGCTAGCGTTTTTGCACAACTCGGATCCAACCGCATGCAGCAGATGCGTCTTGCCCAGCCCGGGTTTGGAACTGATGAAAACATAGTCTGCTGGCAGTGTTTTATCACACACGCTTTTTGCCGCGGCATAGGCCAGCTGGTTGCTCGGACCAACCACGAAATCGTTGAAGGAAAATCTCCATCTTTGGGGTGAAATAAGATGCGGCTTTTGCTCTATAGGCAGCTCCGCCTGAACACTTCCCGATACACAATATGTGACCAGCGGCGCCGGCACGGGTTTTCGAGTCAGGGGGGCGGCGGGTTGCGCCTCTATCTGCAAAACTGGGCGTTCTCCTAGCACGCTCTCAGCAGCTTGCAAAAGTGCGTCGCGCATCCGGTTGGAAATAAAGTTGGCGGCAAAGGCGCTGGGAGCCTTGAGCGTGAGTGTCCCCTCGGCATAGCTCCCTTGCAAATGCTTGAGCCACACGTCGTATACACCAGGATTGGTTGTACTGCGGAGAGTCTCTTGAATTTTTAGCCAGATCGTGTTCATGGCGGTTCATTTACTGTGCTGGGCGTTATCCATCAAGGCGCAAATCCCGTATGTGACATGGGAGTGCCGCCAAGTTTTTCCCAAAAATCAATTTACCGTAACACAGAGTAATAAATGGAGATTGTTATTTTGCTACGCGGAAGGCCCAGACGTGAAAAGCGGCCTCCGTGCTGGCCTGCTTAGAAAGCAAGTCTTTTTTTTCCACAAATAGAAAAAATGTTTTCCACAGGGCATATTTGAAAAATCTTTAAAAAATGAAGAAAAGATCGTTTTTTGTGATTATCATTACACCACGCTCACTTTCAATATGGCTTAACCACTTGCGTTTTTCGCAACACCGCTCCAACTCTGGCTTTGCGGGCGAGAGACTCCTTTATTAAAATTGTGTTGAAAAACAAGAGGGTATATTTCGACCTCCAAAAAAGGGAGATCTACAGGCTGGAGGGTAAAACGTTACCTTTTTGAAACGTATTCCCGGATTTTCCCGCTTTGAGGGGATTTACAGGCGATAATCATTGTTTGACACAAAGATACACGACTACGACGCCACATTGCGTTTGGAAAAAAGTAACGCAAAAGCCGGAGTGCGGTTTGAGGAGCCGGAGGGAGGAGAGGGAAGCGGCCCGGAGGCCGTTGGACACTCAGGACATCAAGGTCCTATGTTCGTTTCGCGTAACGGGCGGCGGCCACAGGTGAAGCGTTCCCCTTCAGGGCAATAGCCCAAACGTTCACACCGGGCGCCGGCGGTGGCGAAAACCACAGGCAGGGTTTGCTTGCACAGCTCAAGCATTTTCATGGCCAGGCCGCGGATTTCCCATTGAGCGCGGTTACAGCAGCGCAGTTCGAAAAAATGGAGCAAACTACGGCAGTTCATAGTGACTACTATCTTACTTTCCGTTGCTTGAGGCAAGACAAAGCGGGCGTCCTCCTTGGCCTTGTCGCCACGCCCACCTGCTTCCAGCAGCGTTTTGAGGTCGCGGTACGTCTCGCCGACTTCCTCGAGAAAGCGTTCGAAACGGGCTCGGGCTTCCGGTATCTTGGCGATGGCCGGCGGCAGGATGTAGTCGAACCGGCTGCCGTCCACGTAGCGTTGGCTTTGTTGCGAGTAGCTGGCGATACGGTGACGCACCAGTTGGTGCGTACACGCCCGGGAAATGCCCTCAATGGCGAAAGAGAAGGTCACGTGTTCAATGGGGCTGTTATGTCCGGATTCCATGACCTTAGTCACGAAAGCGGCCTGCTTTTCCCGATCCGCATTGCCGGAAACGAGTTCGTCCCAAAGGTCTCCAACAAAGCCGGGATAATAGCATTGGCGAAATGCCGCATAGATGAGGGGCAAGGCTTCAGGAGTGTGCGATAGCAAACAGACGGAACACTTTTTTTCAGGCATGACGGACTCTACTTCTTAACTGTGCGGTTTCGCCCTGATACGTGCTTTAGGGCAATTCTTGCAAATGTTTGAAGGCCTTGGCCGTGGCCACCCGCCCCCGGGACGTGCGTTTTATAAAACCGCATTGAATCAGATACGGTTCATATATTTCCTCAATGGTGCGGACCTCCTCGGAGCAGGCCGCGGCCAGGGTTTTCACGCCGACAGGTCCGCCGCTGTAATGGCGGATGATCACGCTTAGGATGGTGCGGTCCATCTGGTCCAGTCCGAGCACGTCCACGTCCATGCGTTCCAGGGCCTGGTGTGCGATTTCAGCGTCCACCAGGTCCTTCGCCTGTACCAAGGCGAAATCCCGCACTCTTCTGAGCAAGCGGTTCGCGATGCGGGGCGTTCCCCGTGAGCGTTTGCCTATCTCGATGGCGCCTTCTTTCGAAATGCGCACCCCAAGGATGTTCGCGGCGCGCGAGACTATGCGCGCCAGATCCTCGGACGAGTAAAATTCCAAGCGCAGGGCCACACCGAAGCGGTCCCGTAGCGGCGAGGTCAACAACCCCATGCGGGTTGTGGCTCCTACCAGAGTAAAGGGTTCGAGGTCAATCTTTACGGTGCGGGCGCCCGGACCCTGACCGATGACCAAATCCAGCTTGAAATCCTCCATGGCCGGATAAAGGATTTCCTCCACGGCAGGGGGCATGCGATGAATCTCATCCACAAACAGGATGTCGCGTTCTTGAAGATTGGTCAAAATCGCGGCCAAATCGCCGCTGCGTTCCAACACAGGCCCTGAAGTGGACACCAGGTTCACCCCAAGCTCGGAGGCCATGATCTGGGCAAGGGTTGTTTTGCCCAATCCCGGATTGCCGTAGAACAAGGAATGATCCATGGCCTGGCCGCGTTCCCTGGCCGCTTGGAGATAGATGCGCAGGTTGGCGCGCAAATCATCCTGGCCAATAAAGGCATCCAGGCTGTTCGGCCGGATAGTCTCGTCCGGTATGGTGGAAATACAATGATCGTGTGTCATGAGCGATTTTTGGCCATGGCCTGCAATGCCCGGCGTAATGCGCCGGCCACGTCGAGGTCGGGCTCTTCCTTGAAAACGCTTTCCAGTGCCGCGCGCGCTTCCTCTTCAGCATAGCCCAGATTGACGAGACCGGCTAGTGCGTCGCGGAACGCCGACACGGCGCTGTCCGCAATACCGGGCAAAGCGGCTTTCGTGTCGCTTTTGAGTTTATACTTGAGCTCCAGGAAAATGTGCTGCGCCGACTTTTTCCCTATGCCCGGCACCTGCGTCAAAGCGCCGGGATCGTCGCCCGCCGCCACCCGCCGCAAATCATCAGGGGTGAATACGGAGAGCATGGCCAGCGCCGTTTTGGGACCGAGTTTGGAGACGCTCAGCAGGATGTTGAAAATCTCCCGTTCGTCGGCGGTTGCGAAACCGTACAGGTCCAGGGCGTCCTCGCGGACAATGGTGCTGGTGTGCAAGGCCAGATTCTCGCCTTGCTGGGGCAGGCGCGCCAGAAGAGGAGACGGCAGATGCACGCGATACCCCACTCCCCCGGCGGTTAAAAGCACGCAGGAATGGTCTGCTACATACAAAAGCCGTCCTTCAAGATACGCGATCATACGGACCTCTGTTAGTCATGGGGGCGATCCCGGGCGACTGTTTTATCGGGAATACCCCTTTGAGCGCATGCAGCTGTCGATCATTTCCTTTACCCTGTCCTCGCGATCTCCGGAATCCTCCAGGTTGCCCGTACTTTTTTGCGCTTCAAAGGAGCATTCGTAATAATCCTTTTCCTCATCCTGCGCCGTTCGCTCCGGATGCAGGTACACTGTACGTCCGCCGCAGGCGGCAAGCATGAGAACAACGCCCAGGGACAAACAAACGTGTGCAATGCGCATGGCGATACTCCTCAGCATGTTTCAAGTGCGATCCATTTACGTTTTTTTCCTCCACATCATGAGGGGCTGGAGAAAAAACGTAACGCCCGCTCCCGGGGCGGGAAGGCTTTTTCAGCAAGCGCCATGACAAAGAAACTGGCGCGTCAACGGCTCTTTTCGCCGTAACAACACGGCATCGTGGATTGCCCCTTGAGGGAAGAACGGCTCGCTCCACCGCTATCGGCCAATGACGCTTCGCGCAGTCCTGTGGCGCTAGAGCATGTTAACATGAAGATGGGGTGGTTTGGGGCTCCGCCCCACCCTCCGCCAGGGGGGAACGCCCCCTTGAATCCGCGAATATCATGTATAGACATGTAAATATGGTAACAAATTATGCAAGATAAAAGTATTGGAGATTCTTAAGACCTTTTTCAAAATGTTTTTAACCCGCCGGAAGCATTCATGTTTCAATGCCAATACGCTCTAGAGCCTTGCCAGCCGCGCCAGCCGTCTCGTGTTGCAATGACAGATGGCCACGGCCAGGGCGTCGGTGGCGTCGAGGGCCAGTGTTTTATTGAAGCCCAAAATGCGTGCGACCATGAAGGCCACCTGTGTTTTGTCCGCGCGCCCGACACCCGCCACGCTTTTTTTCACGCTTGGCGGATCATAACCGGCCACCGAAAGGCCTTGTAAGGCGCAGCATGCCATTATGGCGCCGCGCGCCTGCCCCAGCTTGAGTGCGGATGCCGCGTTTTTATAAAGGAAAACATCCTCAATGGCGGCTTCATGCGGTTTGTGGCGCTGGATGACGGCCTCGAGTTCATGAAAGATGCACCCCAGGCGCTCATGAATAGGGGCCTTCGGGTCGGGGCGAATGGTTCCGGCCTCCACCAAGCTCGCCCGGCCCGAGATTTCTCGCACCAATCCGAAACCGGTGCATCGCGAACCGGGATCAATGCCCAAGACCACAAGTTCCTGCATGTTGACGCCCATGAACAGCTACTGATCGAGCTCTGCCCAGACCTCGTCGGAAAGATCAAAGTTGGCATGCACTTTTTGCACGTCATCGTTATCTTCAAGGAAATCGATGAGCTTGAGCATTTTTCGGCCGCTATCCGCATCCAGTTCAATGGTGTTTTGGGGCACCATGGTCAATTCCGTGGATTCGGGAGTGGCTCCGGCGTCTTCATAGGCCTTTTGCGCGGCCTCGAAGTGCTCGGGCGTGGTGCGGACTTCCCATGTATCGCCGTTATCCACCACGTCTTCCACGCCTGCTTCCAGACCGATTTCAAGGAGTTGGTCGTCCGAGTATTTTTCCTTTTCGAAATTGAGAACGCCCATGCGGTCGAACATCCAGCTCACGCAGCCGGATTCCCCCATGGAGCCTCCATGTTTGCTCAGGATGTGCCGCACTTCGGCCACGGTGCGGTTGCGGTTGTCCGTCGCCGCTTCGATCAGCAGGGCCACACCGCCGGGGCCATAGCCTTCATAGGAGATTTCCTCATACGTTTCACCGGCCAATTCGCCGGTACCTTTTTTGATGGCGGTATCAATCTTGTCTTTGGGCAGATTGACCACTTTCGCCGCCAGAATGGCTTGGCGCAAACGGGGGTTGAAGTTGGGATCGCCACCGCCCCTTGCGGCGATGATGATTTCCTTTGCCGCCTTGGTGAAGAGTTTTCCACGCTTGGCGTCTTGACGTCCCTTGCGGTGCTGGATGTTATGCCATTTGCTATGTCCTGCCATATGTCCTCCTGCCGACTCGGAAGAGCCGGCCTCACAGTAATCGTTTCAACGTTGGGGTTCGCCCCCGACAAAATCCATTCCAATACAAAAGGTTTCCTTGCTCTCGCTCCGTGAACTTTGCGGCTTGAAGGTCTTCACGGAACGGAACAGGGTGCGCAATTTCGCCACATACGCGTTAACGTCCGGCCCCATGAAGACTTTGACCACGAAATGTCCTTGGGGCGCCAGCCATTCTTCCGCCAAACTCAATGCCATTTCCGCAAGCTCGATGGATCGGGCCTGGTCCGTGAACTTGATGCCCGTTGTTTTGGGAGCCATGTCGCTGATCACCACGGCGAAAGGGCCGTGTTGCTCCAGGGCCTGCACGAGATGCGGTTCGCGTTCCAGGACATCCGCCTGCAGCAAGGTGACGTTTTCGGGAAAAGGTGCTTCCCGCTCCCCCTGAGCCGCGGCGATGTCCTGGATGTCCACGGCAAGCACGCGCCCTTTGGCGCCCACCTTTTTCGACGCGAAAAGCGTCCAGGAACCGGGCGCGGCGCCCAAATCCAAAACTCTTGCGCCAGGAGCGAGCACACGATAGCGCTTATCGATCTCCTGAAGCTTGTACACCGAACGGGCAGGATAATTTTCCTGCTTGGCACGCTTGAAATAATGGTCGCGATACGTTTTCATAAGGAAACAGTGCGCGTGTTCTAGCCTAAAACACTCCCCGCGCCAAGTGGAGCACAGCCAATGGAAAAAGAACAGTCCCGTAGACCAAGCCGTCTAAGAATTTATAATGAATTCAATCAGCTACAAACAATACCAACAGGCGTCGACCAGTTCCTGCCCTTGACCGCGCACACGCACGGCCCCCTGGTTTTTTTGGGACTAGGCCCTGAACCTGGCGTGGCTGCGGAACTCGCAGCCGCTGAAAACAACGTCGGCTATATGGAGTGCCCCGCTTTTGAAGCGCAGATGCCTGCCTCCTGGGCAAGGGGCATACCCGAACACTGGCAACGACTCAACCCGTCCGGTAATGCCGCGCAACCTTCACTGAGCGAATTTGCCCGGCAAATCGAGCCCGCGCTCCATGAGGGGCGCGTTTTCCTTTTTACTCCGGGTCTGCGCTTTTTTCCAAGCTTTTGGGGACCCATCGCCGGACAAGCGCGCTGGTTGTCGCTCCGAAGCGCCCCAGTTCAGGACAGGGCCGCGAGCGTCTTTATCCCGCACAAGGAAGAAGGACTTCTGACCAGGGAACTGGAACACGGTTTCTCAAGCTGCGGCCGCCCCGTGCGGTTGTTGACCGACGCAACAAATCAAGACGCTTTGGCCGGCGCTTTGCGTGAAGAGACGCCGGCGCTTTATTGCAGCGTGAACTTCCATGGTCTCGATCCCCATGGGGAGCGCTACCACATGCTCCGCGCTGCTGGATGCGCCATTGCCGTATGGTGCGTGGACAATCCCTGGCACCTGCTTTCCGGCCTCAAGTCAGCGTTTTGGCGGGACGTGCAATTGTTGGTGACGGACGCGAGTTTCATTCCCGAACTCAAAAAGCACGGCGCCGCAAAGGTCGCCCATCTGCCTCTGGCCGCCTGGCCGGAACTCTTCACCGCTGCGCGCGACGCCCCCCAAACGCTGCCCCGGGATTTGGACGCCGGTCTGGCTTTTGTGGGGCGCGCGTCCTTTCCCGGCAAAGGGGCCTTTTTCGCCGGCCTGCGCCCCCCGGAGGATCTTTGGGAAAAGGCGCTTTCCATGCTGGCCGCGGGGGAACGCCCCGACTATCATTGGTGGCGTATCCATTTGCGCCTGACCAGCCTGTGGCCGGGAAAAGCCGCGCGTCAAGCCGGGTGCGGCGCCGAAGAGGCCAGCCAGTGCATCCGCGTGCGCTGTCTGCAACACGCCGCGGCGGTCGCGCCCCTGCATGTGTACGGCGACGACGCCTGGCCGCAGCTTGTGGGGTATCCCGCGGCCAAACAGGCGCGCTTCCACCCGCCGCTCGACTATTATAAGGATCTCGCCCCCGTTTATGCAACGGCCCGCTACACCTGCAACGTAACCAGCCTGTTGCTGCCGGCCGGGCTCACGCAACGGCATTTCGACGTATGGATGGCCGGTGGTTTTCTGCTCAGCGACGCCACCCACGGCCTGTCTCTTTTTCCAAAAGACCTGACCATGCCGATTACGCTCGACGGCACATGGGGGCGCAGGACCCTGGAGCAGCGCATCAACGCCCTGGAGGCTCAGCACGGCTTACGCGAGACGCTCATTCGCGCCTGGCGCGAATATCTCAAAGCTTACCATACGTATACGCACCGGGCCGCACACATTTTGGAACTTTGCGGGCTGGGCTGATACCATTTTTATTTATAAATTTGAAAGGGTAATGACTCCGGCGGCTTAAGAACCTTTAAAAAATGTGGTCATTGCCGCAACTCCGAAGAGCGGGATAAAACTATTTTTCGCGGAGAAAACCAGCTCTGCCCTCTTCATCGCTAAGGCGCGATACGACCGCGCCCAAGGGCTGAAGTTCTTGAAAGAGGTTCTTCCCCTCGAGTTCCTCTTTCCAGAACGTATGTCATAACAGTCTGCATTTGTTACAAAAGAATTATATTATCCTTTTTCCGGCGTCCAGGGGCCTCCCCTGGTCGTCGTGCGGGCGCGAAAGCCC
>CAZFCK010000169.1:0-10548 GCA_964517355.1 uncultured Desulfovibrionaceae bacterium
TTTCCAATTGTTCCAGGGAAATGTATAAGAGCATCTAGCGCTTTTCAAGCGTGAGATGCTCTAATGTTCCGGTGTGTTTTCAACCTTCCCCTTTTTCGGGGGACATTTTCCGGAAAGCGGCCATAAGCACGAAGGTCTGCAAGTCCTCCAATTGCACGTCGCTGCGGAATTGCCGGATATCCTCGAGTACGTCGGTAAGTATTCCGGGGTGCCTCCGCTCCAGGCGCTGCGGGGTCAGGGGCGTGGTGGCGTGATCGTCCCGGATCGGGTGCAGCCGTTTGGAGCCCAGAAGCCAAAGGTTGTTTTTGCGTGCGAGTTCGATAATTTCGCCCAGGGTGGGTCTGTAGCGCCCCTGATGGTAATAGTTGTAGAGCGGCGCGACGCGGTCCGCCATATCCGGGTGGTGCTGCTCGTAGTAGCGTTGCAGGTCGTCCAGAGTAAGCCGCTGGCAGGCGTAAGGAAAGCGCCCCACCAGGAGTGTGGGGTTCACGGGCCACCACCAGTAGCCGTACATGAAACAGAACACGCCGCCTTCCTCGAGCAGAGACGCTGTTTTTGCGAACATGCGGCCGATGTCGAAGTAGTCCATGGAGAGGAAGGACGTCACCAGGTCGAAGGTCGCGTCGAGTTCGTAGAAATCGCCCACCAGGTAGCGGTCTTCCACAGGGCGCCGCTTGAGTTCGGTGCGGAAGAACTGGGAGCCCTCGGGCGGGTGGTAGCCGAAGGTGGAGGTGTGCAGCTTGAGCATGGAGTCGGCGAACCGCGTGACTTCGCCCGCCAGGATGCTGCCTTTTATCTGCACGAAGTATTTGTAGAAAAGGTCTTCAGGCAGGAGCGCGCTGAAGTTCTTGAGTTCTATGCACGTGGTCTCCACGGATCGGCCTTCGGCCTTGAGCAGCTTCGAGATGGTGGCCTCCTGCCCGCCGATGTCCAATGCGCTGGAGAAACCGCGCCCCATGCCGAGTCCGTCGAGAAATTCCATCATCAAGGAGTATTCGTAATAATCCTTGAGGAACATGTGGAACCCGACCCGCTGATCTTTCGCGGGCGCGGGTGTCTTGTGTTCCAGGTAGCGCGATGGGACGGGATTTGTGTATGGGTGGGCCTCCAGGTAGCCGTCCTGAAACGGTATCTCTCTGCCGAATGAGGTGATGAAGCTTTTCTTGGCCATAGGTCGCAATCCCGGGGCTCCGTGTTCCGTCAAGCTGTTACAGTCCGGCAGGATGTCGCCAAGTTTGAAACGCAGGCAGGGGGGAAGATCTCCCTCGTTCTGCGCATATCGTGCTTACCACAAGCAATATGCCGGTATCTAACCAGAATGGCGCAGCCGTGTTATTCCGTGCGCTGGGCATGGGTCCGGGCGATGCGGTCGAGGATGGCGCGGCCGAGAATCTTGTAGCCCGTCATGGTGAAGTGAACGCCGTCCTTGGCGCGCAGGGTGAGGGTGTCGCTGCCGAAAGTTTTCAGCCGGGTATACTGCCCCTCCCCGTCGGAAAACAGGGGCCAGGCATCGATATAGTGGCAGCGGCTGTTGCCTGAGCAGGCTTCCTGCAGCGCCTTGTTCGCGGTCAGCGCCCGTTGCGAGTAGTCAGGATCGCCCATGGGCGGCAAACCCACGGCGTAGACGGTGATGCCCTCGCTTGTGGCGATATCCATGAAGGTTTTCATGCGCTCCGCATAGGAATCCTTCCATTGCGCGGAGCCTGAACCGTTGTGCGCGTCGTTGCCGCTGACCATGGCCACAAGCACGTCGGGGCGCTCGCTGACGATGAATTCACGCAGTTTGCCGTTCCAATCGTAAAAACGCGGAGAGTTCAACCCGGTCGAAGTTTTGCCCTTGGGCGCCAGGCGCACCCCCATGTCTTTCAGCTCCTTGGTCAGGACCATGCCCAGGCCGACGGCGAAAGAATCCCCCACAATGAGGATGGACTCCACGCCCGGGATAACGGAAGGCACGGTGGCGACGGGCGGGGCCTTTGGGGGCGCTTTCGGCTCGACAGGTTCGATCTCCGGCTGCACAGGCTTTTCCGGACGCTTAACGGCCCAGGATGGAAGCCCCCACGCGAGGTCCATGCGTTTTTCCAGTTCCTCGTGGGGGATGAGTATCTCCTGCCGCTGCAGGGCCATGTTTTGCGTTGGCGATGTCTCTTTGGGCGTAGCGGCGCAACCAGAGAGAAAAGCGGCAAGAGCGCAGAACAGGAAGAGGAATTTTGCGGGATGCGACATGAATGCCCTCCAAGCGGAACGATAGCAGGCTAAGTAATTAGACCAGAGATGCGCTGAAGTCCAGCGCGAACGATACCGGGGAAAAGACGATCGCCCGCGACTCGGGGCGAGGTTTGATGCACGGATGACACGTCTTGGCAATAAAGCTGTTTTGCTCTGTTTCGCACAGCGGTTCCAGGAGAAGTTCGCTCAAGGGAACGCCAAACGGGAGCGGTTAGCCGGAAGGCCCGGACACCGCGACCATGCGCATGACGGCCACATTTGGGGTCATGGCCTGGAGGCAGCGCGTGGCCAGGATTTTTGCGCCGAAAAGAGAGAGATGCACGCCGTCCGTGGCGCGTATGCGCACGCGCTCGCCGGATTTGTCCGTCATGAAGTCGGTAAAACGCCCTTCTTCATCGGCGAGAGTGCTCCAGGTATCCACGTAATGACAGTTTTCGTTGTTTTCACAAAGGGTTTTAATCACGTTGTTGATGCGCTTGACATCCCGCGTCAGGTCCGGACGCCCCATAATCGGCGCGCCGACCCAGAAAATTTTCACCTCGGGATTGTTGTCGCGGCAGATTGTGAAAACACGGTTGATACGCCGCGTATATTCCTTGTCCCACGTCGGGCCGCCGAACTGTACGGCGGAGCCGTCGGCGCGCTTCAGGGTCTGGTTGTCGTTCGTGCCGATCATGATGACCACGGTGCTTGGTTTCATTTTCGTGGCCAGCTTGGCAAGCGTTTGTTCCCAATCAAAAAAATCCGGTCTGGCCAGGCCGCTCGAGACCTTGCCCAGGCGGCGGAAATGAATGCCCGGTATTTTGGAGAAGTAGTCCTCGAGTCTTTTGCCAAGCGGAATGGACAAGGAGTCGCCGATAACCAGGACCTTCTCCTCCGGCGGCTGTTCCGCTTTGGCGACCCGCGCCACAGTGCGGAAGCTGGCTTCGGAAAGGCCATTGCGCTCGAAATCCGTGGAGATGACGGCCTGGGGTTTCACCGCCCTGTTCAGAGGGGGGCGTTGCGTAGGCGCCTGCGCCGGGGTTTCCGCTGTCGCCTCAAGGCGCGCGTCATGAAGGACGATGGTTACGTCTTCGGAATCCGGATGCAGTTCGGGCAAGGGCTGTACGGCGGTGGAGAGAATGGCGGAAGCGGTCGGAGAAAAGGTGTCGATGGCGCTGTTTTTGACTGCGGCGCGATCATGTGGCGGGGAAGGGACATCCACCCCCGTCTGCGTGCGGATGGCGGGCGAATTGGCGATTCCCGTTTTGATGGGCAACGGGAAAACGGCTATGGCAAGCAACAAGGCGCTGGCTTGGAGCAAAAACTTCATGCGATCAATCCTCTCTTGCTTGCGACACGATAAAGTTGCGTAATGCGAAAGAACGGCATGCTACAAGCTATGGAAACGGCTTTCATGTTTTGCGGAGCAAAAATGTTTTTTAATATATTGTACGGTAAGGCGTAATTTCCTGGGAAAACAGTTCCTGACCGTAAAACGATTTATAACCGGGGGCAACAAAGGTGTAAAAAAAGTCGCTCCCAGTACTTACAGGGCGTATTGTCGGCACAAGCGAAAAAACCTCACCCAAAAAGATGCCTTCTGGGAGTGGTTGGATCAAATGGATTTTCCATCTTGCGCGACAGGCCGCAATTGGACGTATTGCGATATGTAATCAAGAATGAATCTGCTTAAAAGATCGCCTCCCTGCGTGGAAAAGTGAATGCCGTCCTGTTCTCTGATACGGATACTATACCCCTTATTATCCTTCTTGTAGTTTGTATAATTCCCATTGTCATCTGTCAAGATGCTCCGTGTATCAATAAAGTGGCAATGCTCGAATTCCTCGCAAGCCTTTTTGGCTGCGCTGTTGGCGATTTCTATGCGGCTGGTCATGGCCTCGTCGCGCACTACCGGAAGCCCCACCCAATAGGTGGGCACATTGCGTTCCATGATGATGGAGATGAATCGGGTGACGCGCTCCTGGTAGGCCAGGGGCCATGCAGCAGTGCCGAGAATCGCCTTGCGGTCGTCGATACGGATGTTGTTGTTGGCGTCATTGACGCCCATCATGACGATTATCAGGTCGGGATGATGTTTTTCAATCAAGACCTGCACCTTTTTCTCCCAGTCGAAAAGATGCGGAATGGCCAGGCCGCTGGACACTTTGCCGACTCGGGCGAAGTCTATGGATTCGTTGTATTCCTTGAGCGCCCTTTCAAAAGGGGGCGCCAGGCCCAGGGCCAGGGAATCGCCGACGATAAGCACGGAGCGCAGGGGCACTTTCCGGGCTTGCTCCGGGCGTTTGGGAGTCAAAGAGTCTTCCAGCCCGAGCGTGACCTGGGGCTGATCGTTGCCTGTAGAGACGATGAGCAGGTCGGCCTTGTGGCCGGCGTAGGTGGCGTGGTGCGCCTCCATGACGCGCCCCTGGGACGGGAGGGACCGCAGGCTGCCGTAGAGGGACATGGCCGCGGCTTCGCGCTGCTCAGGCGACATGCGCCGCCACAGCGAGGCCAGGTCGGCCATGGCGCCGCCGTCCGGCGCGGGAGCGGCCGAGGAGCCCAGGTCGTAGCATTTTGTGTTGTCTTTATACGTATCGTTGAACAGGAACGACATGGAGCAATCGAAATGGTCCACCGCGGCGGCCACCCCGCTGGATTGGCGTAGGGCGTCGGCTTTTTCAAAGACCGTGGCCGCGGGTGATTCCAGATCCATGGTTTCCTGAATATACCATGGATACAGCTTGTCCAGATTTAAGAAACAGGCCAGGACGAGTCCAAGTGCGTACAGCGCCACGGCCTGAGCCGTATAGGTTTTCATGAGATTGCGCCCCCGAAGGCGGATGCGTTTTAAAATTGAAAATAGATGAACTGCGGCACTCCGTCAGGTCCGAGCCTGAGAATAAGGGTGGCACACAGCCCCAGCACAAGGGCGTGGACAACCAGAGGCACTTGCTTGAAATATTTTACATAGAATGCCTGCATATCAAATTTGCTCAGGTCCTTCAACAGTACGAGCAGGACGATGCCCGGAACGAAGATATTGGCCGTATCGCCTTCGGCGTCGAAAGCCAGGATGCGCAGGACCACGTCCCAGCCGTGGCCGAAACTGTCGGCGCGAAAGAATATCCAGGCGAAGCTGACGAAGGAGAAGGTGAGCAGCCAGCAGAGGATGTTCCATGCGGCGCCGGATGCTTTGAGTCCTGGGGCGAATTTTTCACGCATGTCGCGGAACAGATGGTTCACGATGAGGGCGCAGCCGTGCAGCACTCCCCAAAAAATGAAGTTCAGTCCCGCGCCGTGCCAGAGACCGCCAAGGGTCATGGTCGCCAAGAGGTTCAAGTGTTTGCGCCAGACCGGGACGCGGCTGCCGCCCATGCTGATGTACAGATAGTCGCGCAGCCAGGTGGAAAAGGAGATGTGCCAGCGCCGCCAGAATTCGCGCACGCTGAGTGAGGCGTAGGGCCGGTCGAAATTTTCAGGCAGCGTGAAGCCCATGAGCAGGCCAAGGCCCAGCACCAGATCCGTATATCCGGAAAAATCGCAATATATCTGCATGGAATAGGCAAGCACGCCGCTCAGAACCGTCAGAGAGCTGAAACCGTCCGGCATCTCGAAGACATGCGACACGGCATGCGAGCCGAGGTAGCTGGCCAGCACGAGTTTTTTAAACAGCCCGCTGAGCAGCAGAAAATAGCCGCGCAGGCAAGCTTCCTGCGTCAGGATGGGGCGTTGGTCGAGTTGCGGCAGCAGTTGCCAGGCCCGCAGGATGGGTCCGCTGAGAATGGTGGGGAAAAAGGCCACGAAAACAAGGACGTCCAGGATGCTGGTCCGCACGGACTCGGGATTCCTGTACACGTCGATGGCGTAGGAAAGTCCCTGAAACGTGAAAAAGGATATGCCCACCGGCAGAACGATGTCGAGCATGGGCAGGGGGTTGGTCTGTCCCATTCCGACGAGCAGTCTGTCCGCGGCCATGAAGATCAGGTCGTAATACTTGTAAAAGGCCAGACCGAACAGGCCGATGCAGAGCAGCAGCACAAGGAGGAACTTGCGTAAGCCCGGCCGCCGCGTTCGGCTCATGAGCAATGAAAAGAGCCAGGTGAAGAAGCTGAACTCCACCAGGATGGCGAGGAATTTTAGGCCGAACGCGCCGTAGAAAACATAGGAGGCGATGAGCAGAAACGGCTTGTAGCCGCTACGCCCCCTGAGCAGCCAGTTCAGCGGAAGAATGAGCAGAAAGAGCAGAGCGAATTGGAAGCTGACGATGTTCATTGGCGCTCCAAAAGGCCCACGGCCTGCAACGCCTGACAGGTACGCAATCCCCGAGTTTCTGGGCTTGCGCTTTACCGGAGCGGAGTATATCGTTCCAAAAAAATTATGAGGGCCTTGAACACTGCTACAAACCTGTCAAGCTAGTCTAAAACAATTGCCTTTGCAAGTGGCCGGGGTCCGTCCCTTCCGGCCGGCAGATTCTTTTACCGCTCACCGCCCTATAGCGCCCAGGGGCCAGATTTTTCCGACACATGCTTTTTACGAAATATAATATTCTATTGTTCCAGGAGACAGGCAAGCGCCTTGGCAATTTCAGGGCGCGCGGCTGGATAGTTCCCTTTGTGGCCCTCCTGGTTCTTGCGCTGTTGCTGGGCAATATTGCGCTGTTCCATCATTTTTTGCCCTATGCAAAAATGCGGCGCGCCCTTGAGCATAATAATCACACCGCCTATGAGCAGTTTGTGCGGGCCTACGATGTCGCCTTCAAGATTTTGGCTCTGGAGGCGGAATACAAGGGCGTTGAGGACTTCGGCTCGAAATTGAGCGTCATGCTCAACCTTGACGGCGAAAATGGGGCCGCATCCGAGGACAACGAGGCCCTGGCTGAGACGCCGGTGTATTACGACGTGAAGGGCTGCACGGATCTTTTGCGTCTGGCCCATGAAAAATACGAGCAGCTTGTGGCGGGCATGCGGCAGGAAGAGGTGTTGCAACAGCATTTGGCCAGAGAGATTGTGCTGCAAAAACAAAATCTTATGCACATTCCTTCCATCTGGCCCACAAGGGGGCGCTTTACCTCGCGTTTCGGCTACCGCAAGAATCCCGTGACGGGGCGGGTGGCCTTTCACAAGGGCATCGATATCGCCGGGCCCGTGGGCACGCCCGTCAAGGCTCCGGCCGCGGGAGTCGTGACATATGCCAAGCGGTTTTCCTCATACGGGAAAACCGTGGATATCGACCACGGCGGCGGATTGAGCACCCGTTTCGGGCACCTGAGCAAGATTTCCGTGCAGGTCGGACAAAAAGTCAAACGCGGCGATGTGATCGGGGCCATGGGCAACACGGGGCGCAGTGTCGCCTCGCACCTGCACTACGAGGTGCACAAGAACGGACGCCCGGTGAATCCCTTGTATTACATCATGAATTGAGCTGCGTCGCCAATTGCGCCCCGAGTTCATGGGCACGCGCGAGGGCTCCTTCGTCTTTTTTAACGGCCGCTTTGTCGAAATGCCCCAGCACGGGCAACTCGCCGAGTACGTCGTATCCCAGCGGCTCCAGCGGACGGCGCAACATCTCCAGTGTCCGCCCCATGTCGTCGATGGTGATTTGTTCGCAGATCGCGGCCACCACGGCCGCGCGTCCCTGCCCCGCCAGGCGGCTGCTGTAACTGCGGGGGCGCATTGAGCCGAAATCGTAGTATTGGTAGAGGCGGTCGATGAATATTTTCATTTGGGCGGACACGTTGTAATGATACGTGGGGGACACGAGCACCAGGCCCCTGGAGCGTTCCACTCGCGGATAGATGAGCTGCATGCCGTCGTGAAGTCCCGTGCAGGACTTGTCTTTGCGGCAACGTTCGCAGGCTATGCAGGGCAGGATGTGGTAGTCGCGCAGATGCAGGGCTTCCGTCTGCACGCCTGCGTGTTTGGCGCCCGCAAGAATCGCCGCCAATATGACGTCGCTGTTGCCGCCTTTGCGCGGACTCCCGCTGACGCCCAGAATGACGTTGTGTACAGTCATGGTGCTTTTCTCCATTTCGTTTTTTCATAACGTGGTATTGAGGTGTTACCATCCTTGAATCACCATTTTGAGTCAAGTTTGGCTCATGGGCATCACCGAAACGGCTGGCCGGGCGTCACATGAATAGTATCGACCATGAATCACGGCATCTTCTCGCCTGGAACGGCATCCGCCTGCTTGCGCCGCGACAGTGGGAGTTTACCCGGCTGGACCGGTATTACGCGCGTGCGGCTGGCGATGACGAGGCCATGGCTTTTGAGTGCAAATGGCTGCAGGGCAAGGGAATTGGCGCGAAAAAGGCTCTGACCAGACTTTCACGGGCGTTCAAGGGCCGGGATTTGACAATGGGGGACAAGGCGCTGCCCCACGCCGTGCGCCGGGCGTTTCAGGAACTCGCCGCGCGCGGGTTCGGCGTGCATCCTTTCTCCTGGCGCAGCGAAGGCGCGCTGGTCGCCGGGGCCTTGCTGGAGTGCGGCGTATGCGGGCGCAGCAGCCTTGTGCAGTGTGTGTCCGTGGACACGAATCCGCAGCTGGCGGCAGGGCTTATTGCAAGCTTTCGCGATCATCTGGACGATGGCGGTGCGCAGTTTGCCCTTTTCGGCATCCAGGCGAACATTCCCTCCGGCTTTACCCTGGGGCGCTTTTCTTTTAAACCCGGCCAGTATCGGCTGGAGTTCACAGGCGACAAAACGCGCAAACGCGCCGGACTGGTCCTGGAGCGCGTTGGCCCGGCCGATGTGCTGTACGGCGGCAAGGGGTTCACCCGTTGGGCTGCCGAGCGCTTTGCCCAGGCCGGAGCGGATCGCGCCCCCCGCGAGGGAACCTGGCGGAATGGCCCCTCGCTGGAATGGAAGCCCGAGAAAACGGGGGCGTGGGACCATGTTGCGCATTTGTTGTCGCGGCGCAGAGTGGCGCAGGTGCGCGTGTGGCAGCCCGGAGATGCGAACATGGTGCTGTGCGTTGCGCTTTCCGGAGGAGGCAAGGAGGCCGGGGTCCTGTTCGAGGAGGTATGCGCGGGTTATGTTCTTTCGTAAACGTTCTGCCGCATCCGGGAAAGAGCCGCAGGCGCAATTGACGCGGGAGCAGGCGTTGGCCTGCAGACCAGTGCCCTGCCCCATCGTGGATGTGGAGGATCTTTCCGACGACCAGGTGCGTTTGTGCTATCCCTTGAGCTTGAAGCCCTGGTTTGCCAGGCTCGCGGGCAGGTTCGGCATGTGGGACGGACGCCCCCGCATGAAGAGGCTTGAATTGGACGCCATGGGCACCACGGTTTGGCGCTTGATGGACGGGAGCCGCAGTGTGGAGGATGTGATCGACGCTTTTGCGGCGAGATATGGCCTGGAATGGCGCGAGGCCGAACTTTCGGTAAGCGCCTTTATCAAGGATCTAGGGCGGCGCGGACTTGTCGGCCTGCGGCAAAGCGCTTCGGAGGCGAAAGGTGGGACGCGGAATATGCGGAAAAAGGGCAAAAAAGCTAAATGAATCATCAAGCATTGGAACTCAGCGATCTTTATGGGCTTATTGAAAACGGCTGGCTGCGCAGTTACCGGGAGCAGGAGTGCGTGGATAAAGAGGGGCGCCCTTTGCCGTGGTATACATATAGCGCGATATATTTCATCGAGGCACGGTTGCGGCCGGAGATGAAGGTCTTTGAATACGGCTGCGGCAACTCCACCCTGTGGTACTCACAGCGCGTGGCCCGTGTGGACAGCGTCGACAATGACGCGCAATGGGTGCGGCGCATCGGCCCGCGCTGTCCGGACAACGCCGCCGTGGTCTGCACGGGCGGAACCGGTGACGCTTATGTGGAGCGTGTGGCCGCCGCCGGGGTGCGCTACGACCTGGTGGCCATCGACGGCCGTAACCGCGTGGCCTGCGCCCGTTACGCCGTTGACCATCTGAGCGAAGGGGGCGTGATAGTGTTCGATAACGCGGAACGCCCCAGATATGCCGAAGCCTTTACGTTTCTGGCGGAAAAAGGCTTCAGGCGGTTGGATTTCTTCGGCGTGGTGCCCATGATCCCGGACCTGGAGACCACGGCAGTGCTTTACAGGCCGGGAAACGTCTTCGGCATATGACGAGACGTTCTTTAAAGAAAAAAGATTAACGTCGCGGGCTTTCGCGCCCGTACGACGACCAGGGGAGGCCCCTGGACGCCGGAAAAAAGACTTAATACCGTTTCCTGTTCATAATGTCCGCGTAAAGCAGCCCTTTCTACATTGCAGAAGGAATTTCCCTGCTTGGGACAATTCAAAAATAATACAATATCTATTTAGCGCATTTTCGCCTTGAAACAAGGCTCCCCCCTGAAACAATTTCCAATTG
>CAZFCK010000170.1:0-10537 GCA_964517355.1 uncultured Desulfovibrionaceae bacterium
GGGCGCGAAAGCCCGCGACTTTATTCTTTTTTTCTTTAAGTCCGAAAGTCGTAATTACTATGCCTTAAAACTGAAAATAGATGAATTGCTTAGCGCCCTGGCTGTTGCACACCAGGACCAGAGCCCAGAGCAGGGCATAGGCCGCGGCTTTGAGCGGGAGCGGCTTGCTGAGAAACAGTTTTTCCAGGTCCAGGCGTTCGGCCAGGCATTGCGTGCCCCATGCGCAGACGATGATGACCACGGCCAGGACCATGCCCCAGGTTATGGTTTCCGGCGCCCCTCCTGTGAACATGTCGCCCAGCAGACCGCCCATGGAGGCGAGGCTGTCCGCCCGGAATGGAATCCAGGTCAGGGCGACGCAGTGGAAGAACAGGAATCCTCGCCAGAGGGGCACACGTTCGATTTTCCCCCCCCATCCCACAATCCGTTCGAAACAGAGCAGGGCGCCGTGCAGGACGCCCCAGAGCACGAAATTCCAGGCCGCTCCATGCCATAGGCCGCAGAGCCCCATGGTCAGCATCAGGTTGCGCAGGGTGCCCCCCAAAGTTGTTGTGCGGCTGCCCCCGAGCGGGATGTACAGGTAGTCGCGGAACCAGAAGGAGAGTGTGAGGTGCCAGCGTCGCCAGAAAGCGGAGAAGCTCGGCGACATATAGGGGCGCCGGAAGTTTTCGGGCAGCGAGAAGCCCAGCAGCCGCGCGCTGCCTATGGCGATGTCGGTGTAGCCGCTGAAGTCGAAATATATCTGGAAGGTGAAGGCATAGACCGCCAGCCATGCGGTGAGCGCGTCCACGGGTTGGTTGGATGCGAAGACCGGGTCAGCGAAGCGCGCCAGGTAGTCGGCCAGCACAATTTTTTTGCCCAGGCCCAAAAAGATGCGGAACAGGGCGTGTTCCAACGTCGTGCCGTCCAAGCTCGGCTTGCGGTGCGTTTGCGGCAGGAATTCCGTGGCGCGCACGATGGGTCCGGCTATGAGCTGAGGGAAGAAGGAAATATAGAACGCGAAATTTAGCCAGCTTTTTTCCGCCTGCAAGCGCCCCCTGTAGATGTCGATGGTGTAGCTCATGGATTGGAAGGTATAGAAGGAGATGCCCACAGGGAGCACGATATTCAGGTCCACCCAGCTGGCCTGCAGCCCCGCGAAGGCCAGGAGCTGGACCACGGAATCTGCGAAAAAATTGAAATATTTGAAGAAAACAAGGATGCCGAGGTTGGCTGTGAGCGAGCCCAACAGCCAGCATTTGCGCACGGATTTGTTTGTGCTGCGTTCAATGGCGCGTCCCGCCGCGAAATCGATTTGCGTGGAAACGACGATCAGCAGAATCAGCCAATGGTTGTTGCTGATGTAAAAATAGTAGCTGGCCAGGAAAAGAATCCAGGTCCGCAGTCGCGGCAGTCCGACGACAAGCCAGCTCAATGCGAGGGTGAGGATGAAAAACAACAGATATTCGCCGGAATTGAAGAGCATGGCTAGTCCTTGGAGGGCGCAGGCGGCAGGAAGGGGCGCAACGCGGCGGCCAGCATGGGTGTGAATACGGCCGCTCCCGCCATGTTCAGGTGATTGTAGTCGAAATAATGTTCGCTGTGCAGGCGTTCAAAGTCCACACGCAGGTAGCCGAACCCGCGGCGTTCGACTTCCCGCTGCACCACGGTGCGCATGAAAGCGCGATAGTGTTCACGTGTCTGTTGCGTGGGGTAACGATAGGGGGCTTCCTCGAATTCGCTGACCACCAGGCGCGTTCCGGCCTGCTGAAAAAGATCGAGCATGGCAAGGAACAGGTTCCAATAGCGGGGATCAGGCTTTGTTTGGAGCGCGGAGCCCTCCGCCGGGGGCAAAGGCCTATTGCCCGGGATGCTTTGATCCCGTTGCATGCGCCTGAAATATTCGGGGTCCAGTTCCTGCCGCACATAGCTTCCCCTGGTGGTGAAGAGCACCACGGAGGTGGGGCGCCCCGCATCCTTGACGATCTCGATTTCGGCCACTTTCGGGTCGGACTTGTAGCGCCGCCGCAGTTCCTGCGCCTTGCGCAGCAGGGGCGAAACTTCTGATTGCGCGGCGTCCAGCAATGGGGCGCGCCAGAGGGGGCGTTCCAATCTGCCCAGTAGGGCGTCGAAGATGGCGCCGCGTTGCGCGTACAACTGCAGCAAGGGGTTGAATGCGGCAATGTTTTCCCAGAGTCCGGTTACGGGAAAACCCCATCCCAGGTAGCGCGGCACGTTGCGCAGGCCTATGGGATAACGGGGGTGGATGCCGGGATTTTCGAAAAAGTTTTGATGCCCCACACTCCATACCACCAGCGTGTTTTTGGGGAGCGCGGGCAAGAGATCCTGCACCAGGGGATATTGCGTGGGGAACCAGTTGGCGAAGCTGGAAAGATTATAGGAGCGCGTCCCCAGGTACGGATCGAGCAGGTGCGGATGGATGCCGCAGTATGTGCGGCTGTCGCCCAGAAAGAGCACGTTGTAGCGTGCCGCGTTGCTTTCGTAGTGGGCCAGTTTTTGAGGGAGGGAGTTTTGCAGGTGGCGCGGCGCCCAGTACCAGGTGTGAAAAGCCCAGAAGCAAAGGCTGACAAGGACGTACGCAACGCCGAAAAACAGAGCGTGGCGTGCCAGGGTGCCGCGCAGGCCGCTGGAAGGGGGGCGTCGAGGTTCGGGCATATTGCAAGTAAGCAAGCCGGGGGCTTGGTTTTCGTGGTTACATGGAAAAAAATTCCGAGGCCGTGGCCTCTTGAAAGAAACTTTTCCTTTGGCTCCCTGACGGTTATGCGCAAGACGCCGCTAATCAAGTATCCCGCTGCACCGGTTCTGGCTTCAGGAATTGGACCGGTCGGAAAATACAGGCGCGCGAACAACCTGTACAGAACAAGGAGAATACGGCCAGTGGCGCTGGGTCTAGCCCAATGGCGCGCCATTGTAAACACGCCGGCTTGCAATGCGGGGATAAAGCTTTTATTCTAAAAAATTCTGTAAGTTGGAATGTCGCTGCAACATGCGTTGGGGCGAACTTCATTGAATCCGATATGTTGTGAGAGGCGTGCGCCCAAGAACGCCCCCCTTTGCCACGTGTTGCGTTCTCTTCCAATCCTGAATTGCGACGCAACATCACGTAGAATCATACAAATTGCCATGACTCCGGTCATGGATCGCGTAAGGAGACACACATGGCTGATGCATGCGGCAATGAAACGTTGCGGGCTCAGGAGCGGGCTGCCCTGGCCTTGAGTCTGCGGCCCGAGGTACTGCAATTCACCCCCTATAGTGCGGGCCTGTCCATCGATGCGATCAAAGAACGCTATGGCCTGGCCAACGTGATAAAACTGGCGAGCAATGAAAACCCACTTGGCACGTCTCCGCTGGTGCAAAAAAGATTGCGTGCGCGGGCGGATATGGCCTTTCGCTACCCGCAGTCCGGAAATCCGCGGTTGCTTCGGGCTTTGGGGGCGTATTTGGGCGTGGCGCCCGAGCGCATCGTGGTGGGCAACGGCTCGGATGAGCTTATAGATTTGTTGATCCGTGTCCGCGTGCGCCCCCCGCAATCCATTGATCACCCCACTGGAGAAGAGATCCTCGCCTGCGAACCGTGTTTCAGCATGTACAAGCTGCAAGCCGCGCTTTGTGGCGTGACGTTGCGTCAGGTGCCCCTCAACAATGACTACAGCATCCCTTTTGGCGCCTTGCTGGACTCCGTGCGCGAAAACACGGCCATGGTGTTTGTGACAAGCCCGGACAATCCTTCGGGATACACGGCAAGCGCCGCGCAACTTGCCGACTTTGCGGGCAAGTTGCCCAAGAATTGCATCCTGGTGGTTGACGAGGCCTATATCGATTTCGCACAACCGCAGGAAGACTACAGCCTGCTCCCCCTTTTGCGGCGTGAACCCGACTGCTGGCGGAACGTCGTCCTGTTGCGGACATTTTCCAAGATGTTCGGTTTGGCGGGGTTGCGGCTGGGGTACGGCGTCTTTCCGGCGTGGCTGGCGGATTACATGTGGCGAGTGCGCATGCCCTTCAGCGTGAACATCCTGGCCGAGGAAGCGGGACTGGCGGCCTTGGAGGACAAGGATTTTTATCAGGCCACCCTGGAGACCGTGATCGAGGGGCGCGAATGGCTTGCCGGACAGCTTGAGGCCCTGGGCTGCAAGGTTTGGCCGTCCCAGGCGAATTTCCTTCTGTTCGCGCCACCGGACAACGGCCCGGACGCACAGACTCTTTTCCAGGCCATGCTGGAGCGCGGCGTGATTCTGCGCCCCCTGAAGAGCTACGACATGCCTGGCCACTTGCGTATAAGCATTGGCGATGCTTCCGAAAACAGAACATGCATGCAAGTGATGCGGGAAGTGCTGCGACAATATGCATAATATCGTCACATGTGTGGCTAGTTGTGTTAGCATAGGCCAGAACACGCTCTCAGGAAAATGCATTCCGGGAGAAAGCCTTGCAAGGAGCGGGTATGAACGAGCAGATGAACATCGTGACTCTGGACGGCCCGGCCGGGGTAGGTAAAACCACCATTGCCATGGCCGCCGCCAAGGCGTTGGGCATGGTCTACATGGATACCGGCGCCATGTTTCGCGCCGTGGCCCTGCATCTAGGGCCGGACGCGCTCAATTGGGACGATCTGGCCCTGGACCAGGCCCTGACCGGCATTTCTTTTTTTCTGGACACCAGTGAGGGGGGCGGTGAACGAACCAGGCTTTTCTGCAATGGCGAAGCGCTGGGCGAGGACATACGGACCGAAGAGGTGGGGCTTTTGGCTTCGAAACTTGCGAAACGCGCCCCCGTGCGGGAACGGCTGAAGATCCAGCAACAGATGTTGGGACAATGCCAGCCTGTGGTGGTGGAGGGGCGCGACATGGGCACTGTGGTGTTTCCACAAGCCAGACATAAGTTTTTTCTGGACGCCACGCCCCAGGTCCGCGCAAAGCGCCGGTATCTCCAGTTGCAGGAATTGGACATACCTGCGGACTTCGATATGCTCACCGAGCAGATCCGCACGCGGGATGAACAAGACCGCACACGAGACATCGCGCCATTGGTTCCGGCTCCTGACGCGGAGATAGTGGACACATCGAATTTGAGCATCGATCAGGTGTTGGAGCACGTGGTGGCGGTTGTGCGCAACGCCAACAAGGGAAAGTGAATGGATAAGGGGTTCGCGGGCGAAAAGCGCGTTTTCGGGAGCCTGGACCTGTTTTTTGAAAGCGGTCCCGTGATCGGCCGCAAGGTGGCCAACGTGGGGTTCCTGCACGCACTGCTCTCTCTGGACCCCTTTGACGAGTATCATTTTTTTCTCCATGACCCAAATGGGGTCCAGTGGTTGCAACGGCATATCCATCGCCATCATCCGGAAAAGGTGGAAAAGGGGCGCGTGCGCTTTTTTTTGCGCCGGGAACTGCCCCATCAGTTGCAATCCACGGGATATTATTGCTTCCACCAATCCGATTGCGCCAGCGCCCCGTATCTGGCCGCATTGCGCAACAGGTGGAGCACAACGTTGTTTCCAGTCACCAGCCTTGTGCATTCCTTGAGCTACAGCGACTACCTGCAACATTTCCTCCCCCATATGTGGCCGGGGGCAACACCTCGCGATGTGATCGTCTCCACGTCAAGAGCCGGAGAAAAGGTGCTCGAGGCCTATTTCAACGTGCTGCGCGAACGGTTTGGCCTGGATACCGCCATGTTCCCGGTTCCTCCCGTGCGGCGTATCCCTCTGGGGGTGGATACCGACGCCCTGCGGCCTCCTACGCCTGAGCAGCGTGAAAACGCGCGTCAGCGGCTTGGACTTGAACGCGAAACCGTGGCCATACTGATATTGGGGCGCTTGAGCCCACGCTCCAAAATGGATCTGTTCCCCGTGCTGCGGGCCTTCCAGCGATTGATCAGGCGTGGCGTGCCGTGCGGCAATGTACGCCTGCTGCCGGCCGGATGGGCGATGGAAGGCGATGAGACGTATGTGCGTACCCTGGAGTCGGCCGCGCGCAACATGGGGCTGGGATTGACCGTGGTGGAACGCCCCAGCGAAGCGGAAAAGATAGGCTTGCTGCACGCCGCGGATGTTTTTCTTTCCCCTGCGGACAACGCTCAGGAGACCTTCGGGCTCACCTTGTTGGAAGCCGGAGCAACTGGACTGCCGGCGGTCGTTTCGGACTTCGACGGGTACCGCGATATTGTGGAGCATGGCCGGACAGGGCTTTTGGTTCCCACTTTCGGACTGGACGACACCGGGGGCGTTGATTCTCTGGCTCCACTATTGCCGCACGACGCTTACCATCTGCTCCTTGCCCAGAATACCGTGGCGGATGTGGAGGGGCTGGCCGAAGCCCTTGCCCTGGTTATTGCCGATGCGGGCGAACGGCGGCGCATGGGCGAAGCTGCGCGGCGGCGTGTGGAGGCTTTATTCTCCTGGAAGATCGTCGTGCAGCAGTATGTGCGTCTGTGGGCCGAGCTCTGGAATATTGAGCTGGATGCCGAACCGGTGCGGTGCCAAGATAATCATCCCCTGACGATTCCTTACGCCAAGGCTTTTGCCTGGCACGTGAGCGCCCCATTGCCGGATGATGCGCTGCTGGTGTGGACGGAAGCCGGGCAGGCGCTTTATCGGGGCAAGGAACACCCCGTGGTGTACGAGGAACTGGACATGTTGGTGCAAACGGAGTTGCTCGGACGCATGGTCTTTATGGCGCGCAAGCCCGTGCCCGCTGGCCGGTTGGTAGAGCGCGTGGCGGAACTTTTGGGCGATAGCGGCAAGGAGCGGGCGGCGTTCATGGTGCGCTGGGCCTTGAAACATGATTTTCTCGGGATTGCGCCCGAAAATCCGGCTTGAAAGGCCAGGGGGAAACGCCCCCTGGCCTCGCGTATCTCATGCTTATAATCGCAATGATGCCAAAAAGTTATATCAATTTGTAACTTGTCAGCATCATGGAGAACTTTTTCAAGGTTTATTGCGCTATAGCGCTTCTTGTTCCTCCACGATTTCCCTCGCTCTGGCCATGGCCGTATCCAGATCCGCATAGATGTTCTCCACACCGATGACGACATCGGTATGCATGCGCACTATGGCTCGACGCACATTGGGTACAACTTCAGCCAACAGAACGTCGCACTGATGTTTGCGGCACGTGGTTATAAACGATTCCAGAGCGTTAAGACCAGTGGCGTCGACCACGCCCACACGTTTCATGCGCAGTACGAAAACTTTGGGCATGTGTTGCATCACGCCCAGCACGTCATGCAGGCGGTCCGCCACGCCGAAAAAGAACGGTCCGTTTATCTGATAGACATCCACACCGTGGGGAACAGGTTGCTTACCGTTGCCATTGGTTTGCGGTTCCTCTTCACTGAGCCGTAACCAATGGGGGCGCGAGACATCGATGATTTCGCTCATACGTCTCATGAACAGGAACGCCGCCAGAACCACGCCCACTTCCACGGCCACAACCAAATCAACGAGTATTGTCAGGCAAAAGGTCAGCAACATGACCACCACGTCCCTGCGCGGGGCGGTAAGCAGCCGTTTGAATTTGCGCACCTCGCTCATGTCCCACGCGACCAGGGAGAGAATCGCCGCCAGGCTGCACAGGGGAATACCGTCGGCCATTGGCGCCAGAAACATGAGAAAGAGGAGCAGCATGGCGGCATGGATGATGCCGGATAGCGGCGAATAGGCTCCGCATTTGATGTTTGTGGCCGTGCGGGCGATGGCGCCCGTGGCTGGGATGCCGCCGAAACAGACCGAGATGATGTTGGCGAAGCCTTGCCCCACGAGTTCGGTGTTGGCGTTGTGACGTTCGCCTGTCATGCCGTCCGCGACGACTGCGGAGAGCAGAGATTCTATGCCTGCGAGCATGGCGATGGTGAAGGCTGTGGGGAAGATCTGCCGTACGACATCCCAGCTGGGCAGGCTGATGTCGAAATGGGGCAGTGTCGCGGGCACGCCGCCGAACCGCGAGCCTATGGTCTCCACGGGAAGGCCCAATACGGCCACGGCCACGGAGCCTAAAACCACGCCTGCCAGGGGGGCCGGAATCTTCGGGATAAAACGCCTCACGAAAAGCATGACGGCCAGTGTGCCCACTCCCAACAGGGCCGTGGAGGGGTCCGGCGCTCCGGAATGGAGATAGGCTTCCCATTTTTCCAGAAAGCCCGCAGGAGGATCGGTCAGAGACAGTCCCAAGAGGTCTTTGATTTGCGAGGAAAAAATCAGCAACCCTATTCCCGCGGTGAAGCCCGTGGTCACAGGGTACGGGATAAATTTTATGTAGCGTCCGAATTTGGCGAATCCCATTATGAGGAGCAGAACGCCGGCGATAAGCGTGGCCGCCACAAGCCCCTCATAGCCGTATTGTGCTACAGCGCCGGCAATGATGACCACGAACGCCCCGGTGGGGCCGCCGATCTGGAAGCGGCTGCCGCTGAGCGCCGATATGGCGAAACCCGCGACAATGGCGGTGAAAAGCCCCCGTTCAGGGGGAACGCCCGAGGCTATGGCGAAGGCCATGGCCAGGGGCAGGGCGACCATGCCCACTGTAATGCCGGCCGCCAGATCCTTGAGAAACTTGTCAGTGCCGTACCCGTTGCGCAGAGTGGTAATAATTTTTGGAATAAAATCGTCTGAACGGGGCCGTGAAGTGGAAGACATATCCGTAAGCGCCTTTGTTGAACATTGCTCCTGGCAAAATGCACAAGGAGAAAGAGAGGGCGCTTATGCCTTTTTCAGACGCTTGGCAATGGCTTTTGCGGGAAAAAAAAGTGAATTGTGTGGGTGTGGTATCGGCTACCATTTGTTGAATTGCCATGATTCGCTTCAGGGGAAAGCCTCGGTGATGCTGCCGTCCTCCGGTCTGGGGAGGAGCCACGCCCCTCCTGATGGAGGCAGCTCCGCAACGGTTCGCCTTTGTTGCAACAACAAGTATGAATAAGTCGTTTTCCAGCGTCCAGGGGCCTCCCCTGGTTGTTGTGCGGGCGCGAAAGCCCGCCACTTTGTCATGCTTGCGGAGCGCATGCGGCTTTGAAGGAAAAATCCACCGTGGCCGTTAGGGTGGTGTCCGGGGCTTCTTCCACACGGAACATGGCGGCGTCCATGATGCGGTGCAGGTAGGTGGGGGTTTTGCCCCCGGCTTGTCCTTCAACGCCCGCGTTGCAAAAATAGGTGCCGGCGGCGAGGAGGCAGCGGAAGCTGAAGCGCACGTTATAAATTTCGCCTTGGCGCAGGCACTCCAGCCCTTGCGTTTTGGGATGAGAGAGGCAGCCGCCGAGGGGAAAGCCCTGGTTGTTTTTGAGCAGCATGGCGAAGCGCACGTTTTCGCATTCCGTTTCAAAGCGGACGCGGTAGCGGTAGATGTAGGTGTGCCCCCGTTGGAGGATGTTGACCATGTTTCCTTGGGGTGTGATGATATGTACATCCATGATTTCAGCCCCTTGTGGGGCGTAATTCACCGTGCTTTTAGGCAGCAGATAGGGGTCGAAGCGGGCTTGTCCGTATTCCGCGTCATTGTCTGGGGCAACGGACGGGGCATCCCCGACTTCGTCGGCCGCAGGCGTTGCGGCAGGCTCTTCCACAGGCGCATCCACGGCAACGTTATTCTCCTCGGGAGCCTTATTTTCGTCGGATTCCAGATCCCTGCCGCCTTCCGCCTTGAGCGAGGCCACGAGTTGCTCCAGTTCCTCGGTCGGTGCGTGGGCGATGCGCTGGTAGCGCGTGACCACGAATTTGGGACTCCCCTGCAGCAATAATTCGCCCTTGTGCAAGAGCATGGCGTGGTTGCATAGCGCGATAACCGTGGGCGCGGTATGGGAGACATAGAGCAGCGTGCAGCCTTGCTGTCTAAGTTTTTCCAATCTTGCGAAGCACTTGCGTTGAAAAGCCTCGTCTCCCACGGCCAGGGCCTCGTCCACGATGAGGATTTGCGCATCGACCATGGTTTGCACTGAAAAGGCGAGGCGCACCATCATCCCGCTGGAATAGGTTTTCACGGGCTGGTGAATGAAGGTGCCGATGTCCGCGAACTCGAGTATCGGGTCCAGAAGATTGTCCATCTCCTGTTTGCTGTAGCCCATGAGCATACCGGAAAAATAGACGTTTTCCAGGCCGGAGAGTTCCGGATTGAAGCCGCTGCCCAGTTCGAGAATGGCGGAGACGCGGCCGTTGACCTCGCACGTACCGCTGCTCGGCGTGAGCACGCCGGTGATGATTTTCAACAGCGTGGACTTCCCTGAGCCGTTGCGGCCCACAATGCCGACGGTCTCGCCCCTGCGTATATCAAAACTCACGTTCTTGAGCGCGTGGAATTTTTGATGATATTGCTTGCGCAGAGGGTGCATGCTCTCCTTGAGTCTATCCACGGGGGCGTTATACAGTTTGAAAAACTTGCAGAGGTCGCGCACCCGGATGACCACATCATCCTGGTAGGTGCCGGGGCTGTTCTTCTGCGCGTGATGGGTAGGGTTCATAAACTGGTTCTCATGGTTCAAACGTCGGGCCTAGCGTGCTTAGCGCATTTTCGCCTTGAAACAAGGCTCTCCCCTGAAACAATTTCCAATT
>CAZFCK010000171.1:0-10460 GCA_964517355.1 uncultured Desulfovibrionaceae bacterium
GTTCCAGGGAAATGCATAAGAGCATCTAGCGCTTTTCAAGCGTGAGATGCTCTATCCCGCTGAAGATGTGTACCGTCTCACTGCATGATGCCCTGATCCGCTCTCTGCTGATAGCCATGGACGATTGTTTGCAGAATTTTATCAAGGTTATTGAAGCTGCGCTGGAGGCGCTCCTGGAAGTTACCGTTGAGATCGTCGTTGAGAAAGAGTTTATTGCCCCCCATGATGATGGGGATGCCGTCATGCATTTGGCGCTCCACTTGCCGCCAAAATTTGTTGTCCGTTTTTTTGATGCTGTCGATTTGGCGCAGCCGTCCGACGAGTTGCCGCATGCTGTCGCCCAGTGTGCTGGCCAAGCTCTGGCCGCTGTTCTCGGGCTGTATGGTCGCAAGTTTTTCCAGGGCCTTATTCAGGGTCTGCCCCCAAGTCATTGCTTGCTGCGTGTGCTCCATAAGCTCGTTGAGCACGTCGGTGTTGTTGGCCACGTCTTCGGTGCGTGAGGTCAGGTCATTGATGCGGTCGAAGCTTTGTTGCATGCGAGTCGTGAGGTCGTGGAGCTGTCCGGCGATGCCATGCAGCCGTGCAGTCTGTTGCTTGTGCAAGGCTTCGAACGTTTGACCGGTGGCCGCGGCCCGCTCCCGAGCGGAGGCTTCCATGCGTTCGCGCAATTGTGTAAGACTTTTTTCCAAGGTGGGGCGCACGAGTCCCGCAAATTCCTGGGAAGCAATCGCGGCGGCCTGAGCGGCGGCCTGAGCCTGTTGCATGGTGATTTCGCGCACCAGGGCGCTTTTCATGGCGATTATGAGTTCTTGCTGGGCCGTGAAGGCCTCTGTGAGGGTCGTGCCGTTGGTATCGAGCCGCTTTATGATGTCCCGGAGCCGGGCTTGCACATCCTGGATACTTTGGGGTAATGCGGCCAGGTTCGCCGGGTCGAGACATTGAGCCAGAGCGATGAGTTTGTGCTCTTGTCCGCGGCTGCGTTCCAGCAGTATTGCCAATTGCGCGGCCTGATTGCCGTTTGCTTCGCGTTGGGCTTCGGCCTGGCGCTCGTGGGCCTCGAGAAGTTCCTGCAGCGCATGCGTATGGAGGCGACCGAGTTCCTGCATGGCGTTTTCATTGGCCTGCGCGCCTGCGAACACGGCTTGCAGCAGATTTTCCGTACCCTGGTTTTGTCGTTCGAAGAGGGCGTTACGGGTACCGGCATGGCTGCTCAGCGAGGCCTCAAGGGTTTTCGTCTGGTCGCTGATGGCGGTCCGTAAGCTTTGACCCAGCGATTTTACATCGATACGATGGAGCCGTTCATAAAGAGCGCCCAGATTGGTTTCCAGCACGGCGTTGTGATTGCGCTGTTCGGCTCGCAATGAAGTGAGCTGCGAAGCTATGCTGTTTTCGGCGCTTCCGGTCAGGGCCTGAACCATGTCGAGAATAAGTTGATTATGATGTCTTTCTTGCTTTAGAGTATGTTGCGTATGCTGCCGCACCGTATGATGCATTTTGGATAATTGTTCGGACAGTGAAACCGTATTGTCTTCACCCAGCAGGGCGTCCTGCATTTTTTTCTTCAACTGTTCATCCCTGTTTTGCATGGTGTTTTCCATGTTGTGCAGGTCGCGTCTAATCCCTTTTACGGCTTCCAGGGAGAGATGGGCGTTTTTTTGGTCCGCCGCATACGCTTTGAGCAAGAGTTTGAGCATTTTTTTGAGGACAAAAAGTTCATTATTTTCTAAAGCTTTTCTGAGCTCCACTTTATAGTGGGTCATGGATATGAGCTTGGAAAAGGTCAGGGACAAGGCGATGCCGACAATCGCCGTGGTACATGACCCCAGCAACCCTTTGAACAGTGTTTTTGAGCCGGAAAGCAGGTCCTGGGGCGTGAATCCCCAGATGAATCCCAGACTCCCGGTCACAGCGCCGAGAAGACCCAGCGCCGTGAAAACAAAAGGGATCATTTGCAGGACGTAGCGGTTTATCTTTTCGTAGTCCTTGAAGGCCTTGCGGACGTACCACGTGCCGAAAAGCAACCAAGCCACAAGTGCAAGATATGGAAACGGATTGATTTCATATAAGTTTTTAAGAATCCGCAGGGTGTTCACGAGCCAGGAAACTTCCATGTTTCGCCACTCCGGGTAAAGATCGTTTTGGTTATCGTACCACGGCCGCATTTGCGTGCAACCAGTGACGTAACTCTTTATTCGGATGGTTGGCTAAAATGTTTAGATGCCGAGGGCCGCAAGCGGCGTGGGTTAAGGTTATCATTGTATACAACGCGCGATGTGTGATACGGAACATAGTATAATGCAAGGAAATATACCCAAATGGGAACATTGTTCCCCGGAAAAGGTCTCGCCCCTGCAACAAGATGTGCTGCAGGAATTGGTCAACATCGGCATGGGGCGCGCTGCCGGGGCTCTCAATCAGATGACGCGGTGCCATGTGTCGCTGGAATCGCCAGCCGTACGCGTGGTGCGGCTTGCATCATTGGCCCGGCATGCCCGGCAATTCCAGGGCTGGGATCTGGATATCGTGCTGCTGCGTTTCAGCGGCGAATTTTCAGGGATGAGCTGCCTGTTGTTCAACCGGGATTCCGGGAGTTATCTCGTGCGGTTGATGTTTGGGGGTGTTTCCGCTCCGGATGATCTGGATCTTTTCAGGGAAGACGCGCTCCGGGAAGTCGGCAACATAGTCCTGATTTGGGTCATGGGCGCCATCGGCAACGCCATACACAAGCATTTAGACTATCACCCCCTTGAATATCTGGATTCCCTGGCGCCTCTCGTTCCTCTGGGGGATGACAGCGGCATGGCCTTGTTGATTAAGGCCACCTTTCGACTTGAAGACGCGGTGATCCAAGGCGACATACTGATGATTTTCAATGGCGAGGATTGCAGCGTGCTGTTGCAAGCAGTGGACGATTTGACAAAGTCCATCAAGTGAGCGGAAAGAGACGGGGATTTCACGGCAAAAAGCCTTCCGGTTCTGTTGTCGCATTCCATAAGGCGCCGCCGTTGCGCGCCTTTCGTTTTTGCCTCGAACTCATCGCATAAGAAAGCCATTATAGGGACGCAAGACATGAGCATAGCCATCGTGACAGGTTCCGCGGGGCTCATTGGCGCGGAAACCGTACGTTTTTTTGCCGCAAAGGGCTTGGAGGTCGTCGGCATCGACAACGACATGCGGCGGTATTTTTTCGGCCCTGAAGCCAGCACGAGCTGGAGTAAAGAGAAACTCCGGCGTGATGTGCCGCGGTATACCCATTTTGACGACGATATCCGCGACAATGAAGCCGTGGAACGCATTTTCGGGCATTACGGCAAGGAGGTCGCGGTGGTCATCCACACGGCGGCGCAGCCTTCCCATGATTGGGCCGCCCGCGAACCCATGACGGATTTCAGCATCAACGCCAACGGTACGCTGTCGCTTTTGGAAGCGACGCGCAGGCATTGCCCGGAGGCTGTCTTCATCTTCACGAGCACGAACAAGGTTTACGGCGACACGCCGAACAGACTGCCTTTGATCGAGCTTGCAACTCGCTGGGAGCTACCGCCCGCAGCGCATGCGTATGGTGAACACGGCATAGACGAACATATGCCTCTGGATCACACGCTACACAGCCTGTTCGGCGCCTCCAAAGTGGCGGCGGACGTATTGGTGCAGGAATACGGCCGGTATTTCGGCATGAAAACGGGATGTTTTCGCGGCGGTTGCCTGACGGGCTCCGGCCACTCCGGCACCGAACTTCATGGGTTTCTGGCCTATCTGGCGCAATGCGCCCTTACGGGTAAGCACTATAACGTGTTCGGTTACAAGGGTAAGCAGGTGCGCGACAATATCCATTCTTCCGATCTGGTGCGCGCTTTTTGGCATTTTTTTGAAAAACCTCGCGGCGGTGAAGCGTATAACATGGGCGGCGGCAGGTTTTCCCATTGCTCCATGCTGGAAGCCATAACCCTGTGCCAGGAGCACGCTGGAAGGGCCTTGAATTGGAGTTATGAGGAGCATAACCGCATCGGCGATCATATCTGGTGGATCAGCGACACGCGAAAATTCCGAGAACATTACCCGGATTGGAAACAACTTTACGATATCCGACGGATAGTGAGCGAGATTTTCGACGGCCTGCGCGATCGTCTGGCGTGACGCCCAGCACGCGGCATTTTCACATGTTTTGCTGATGGGCGAATTTCCCCATCAGTCTGGCGGCCGGTGAAAAAAAGAGCCTCTACGGGGTGTTTTTGTTGTGCTCGCCCTTTTTCAGGTGTTTTAAAAAAACTTCGCCGGTGTGGGAAATAAAGATGATTTTACGCCCCGCTTGTCCTCCGACATTGGTCGCCGTCACGCGCAAGGGAAAGGCGGCAAGGGTTTCAAAGGCGACGCGGACGTTTTTGGGACCGACGGAGAGTTCGTGTTGGAACATGGCGTTGGCCCCACCGAAGATTTTACACTCCAGATCCTGCTGCCGTATGCCCAGGGAGAACAGTCTGCGGCAGAGTTCGTTGATGGCCGAGTCGACATAGCGGAACAATGAATCGCCGGCCTGGAATTTTTCGAAGGCGGCACGCTGCGGCATGAGCGCATGAAACATGGCGCCGATGCGCTGTCTGGGAGAGAAAAAGGTTACCGATACGCATGATCCAAGAACGGTCTGCACGGCGGTGGGCTGCTCGAAAATGTTTCCTTCGGCAACCATCATGAAGGTGGAAGCCACGCCGGGAAAGCTCTCCTGTATACGGTTCATTGTGCGTCGTCTTCCTCGTCGAGTTGCAAGGGGTTGGGAATAAGATCCAGGTTGCGCAACACCTCAATGAGGGTTTGGTCTTCAAACGGTTTCGTGACGTAAGCGAGGGCGCCTTCCTCAAATTGCGCGCGCATCATATTCTGTGGATCGTCCAGGCTGGAAAGCATGACAACCTTGACCCGTTGTTCCGGAGCGAAGCCCCTTTCGTCCTGCAGGGCGTTGATATGGTTCAGGGCCTCGTGACCGTCCATCACCGGCATGAGGATATCAAGGACTATGAGATCATAGGGCTCGCCCTGGTCCAGGGCCTTTTGGAAGAGCGCCACGGCCTGTTCGCCGTCTTCCGCTTGCTCGCATGTGCCATAGGTGTTGAGGCATAATTCAATGATGTAGCGCTGGTATTTGCTGTCATCAACAATAAGGTATTTGGGCATGGGGGCGTTTCCTTCTACTCGATGGCGGTGCATGCCGACCACCATTCTCATTCCTATGGATTATCGTTAGATCAGATTAATTACCATGATTAATTATGAGAAAGAGTTGCTGGTATACCGAGTTGCCAGGGCCCAGGGATTTGAGGTAATGTGCAGTCCGAAGATACATATCCCCCCCGCTCAATGCAACGATTCCGATATGCAATGTTATTTCGGGTAAGGCTTTTTTTTTCGCCCAATGAGTTGTCTTTTGGATTGTCTGTATGCCGAAAGCGGGTACATCACGAGATAGTAACATACATTTTGCGAGGAGAAACGCATGAGTACGATGTTAATTGCTGATGATTCATTATTTCAGCGATTTATGCACTCAAAGGTTGCCGGAGGCATGGGCTTCGACGTTATTGAGGCCAAAGACGGCGGCGAGTGTCTTGAATTGGCACGTTCAGCCAAGCCGGATGTTTTGCTGCTTGATTTGAATATGCCGGGAGTAAGCGGTATGGAGGTCTTAAAGGCGTTGAGCGGCGAGAATCTGCCGATAAAGATTTTGGTGATAACTGCGGACATACAAGACACGACACGCAGCCGTTGCGAGGAGTTGGGCGTTCGGGGCTTTGTCACTAAACCCGTGGATGAGGAAAAATTAAAAGCAGCTTTAGCTGCCCTGCTGGCGTAGTCAATTCAGCTGAGGAGCGGTCCATGCGCATTAGTTCTTATCAACTCGACGTACTCCAGGAATTGATTAATATTGGGGTTGGCCGGGCCGCGAGTATGCTCAACCGCATGGTGGATACCCATATCCAGTTGCAAGTTCCTGAGTTAACGATTTTGTCGCTCAGCGATCTCATCGATCATTATCAAGCTAAAAACGATGATAATTTCGCCGCCGTGAAATTGGCGTTCACGGGCGGTTTTTCCGGCACCAGCGCGTTGCTGTTCCCGCCGGACAGCGCCGCAAAGCTGGTGTCCATCATCATCGGTCAGGATGAATTGCCTCTGGACATGGATTCCCTGCGCATAGGAACATTGCAGGAAGTGGGCAACATCGTTCTCAACGGTGTTATGGGGTCTCTCGGCAATATTTTGAAGGAGCATATTCTTTATTCGCCCCTGGATTATTATGAAGGGGATTTTTTCCATTTTCTTCATGCACACGGGTTGGGAGACAGCATGGTGCTGTTGGCCCGCACCAGCTTCAACCTGGAAGAACACTCCATAGGCGGCGATATCATTATTCTGTTTCAATTTGGGGCGTTTGATTCATTAATGCAGGCCATAAACCGTCTCGCCCCCGCCGTGGATCTCTCTACGCCGCCGGCGGATTCCATATGAGATACGTGTCGCACGGGATGCGCCTATGAAGCTGGACGACAAGGTACGCGAGATATTTGTCGAAAGCTGCATGGAGCAGCTCAAGAATGTGGAAGCGAGCATTCTTGATTTGGAAAACGCCCACGGTGAATATCGGCAGGATCAAATTACGAGAATTTTTCGTGCCGCCCATTCCATCAAGGGCGATGCCGGTTCCATGGGGCTGGAAAACATCTCTCGCTACGCGCATACGATTGAAAACGTGCTGCAGCTGGTGCGGGAAGGGGGCTTGGCCGTCTCGCAGCACGTGATCAATGAACTTCTTTTCGCTTTTGATCGGTTGTTGCAATGTATCAAGGCGTCGGATTTGGGCCAGGGGCAGAATTTGCACAAAGAGACCTTGCGTCTTGATGCATTGCTGGCCTCTGCACAGGGTGAAGAACCCCAGGGCGGAGCTGCCGCACTGCAAGAAAAGGGGGCGCCTGAAGCCGACGACGATCAAAGCGGAGTGCGCGTTTCCGCTGAAAGTTTCGCGACCGAAGACAAGATTACCCGTGTGACCATTCTTGCCGAAAAATTAGATTTTCTGGTGGACCGCATTGGCGAGCTTTCCATTGTGCAGACCAGGCTCAGCCGCCTGGCCCGGATGGAGCATGATTCCAAATTTTTGCCGGTCGCAGAAGCCGTAGAAGGGCTGTGCAGCCAGCTGCGCGACCAGGTCCTGGAATTGCGTATGCTTCCTTTGCAGGTGAGTTACGCAAAATACCGCAGGCTGGTTCGCGATCTGTGCAGCGAGCTTGGCAAAAGCGCCGCATTCGTCATGAACGGCCAGAATACCGAGCTGGATAAAAAACTCATCGAGGAATTGAACACGCCTTTGATCCATCTGTTGCGCAACGCTGTCGATCATGGCATTGAGCCGCCCCATTTGCGTGAATATCTCGGCAAACCGGTACAGGGGCGGATCGAAGTCTCCGCCAGCCAGCTGGGCGGCGAGGTGCTTATTGAAGTCAAGGACGATGGGAAAGGCATCGAAGGCGAGAAATTGTTCCAGCTTGCGGTGAAGAAGTCACTGATACCCACTGATGCCGTATTGACGGAACAGGAAAAGCTGGAATTGATTTTTATGCCCGGATTGACCACCGCGGAAAAAATAAGCGGCGTGTCCGGGCGCGGTGTGGGCATGGACGCGGTAAAAGCCAGCATCCAATTATTGCGCGGCAGGATAGGGGTTGTTTCCGAGCCTGGCAAGGGGACATGCTTTCGTCTGCAACTTCCCGTATCAATGGCGATCATCGATTGCCTGCGCGTTTCCGTGGGGAGTTCCGAATTTTTCATGCACCTAGATTACGTGGAAGAGTGTATCGAGCTGCATAGAGATGACAATGAAGACACCATCCCTCCACGACGGTATGCCCTGCGTGGTGAGTATTTGCCCCTGGTGTGCTTGCGGCATTTTTTTCAGCTTGATGGAGAACGCCCCCAACCTGCGCATATCGTAGTGGTGCGTACCAGCCAGGGGCGCTTCGGCATCGTGGCGGACGCCGTGTTGGGACAACATCAGGCGGTGATACGGCACCTTGGGCCGGCGGTGGGCAAGGTGGAGGGCATTTTGGGCGCAACGGTGACGGAAAACGGCACCATGGGCTTGATTCTGAACATGACCTCGTTGGCGTATAACGCCTTGCGCGAAGAGATGGAGCATTGGCACAACCTGCGCCATGGCCATGAGCCGGAGTGACGGCATGTGCTCCCGGCTGGCGCGTTTTTTGCAAATGTGCGGCTGGGGATGCGATTGTTTGCGGAGTAATGCCAAAAAACGTGCCAGCCGCATGAGTAGAGGTTTTTGCCTGCCGGGGCCGAATGTTTGCGGTGGTTATGCGTGGCGGCTCCCCGGCTGGTAATGGCGCTCCGGACCGTGCCCCCTTGCTTGATAGGGTAATTTTTTTCACTCTCCTGACATTCTCGCCGTAACAGCGTGAGCGCCCTTGTTGCGGGCCGCTCCCATCATCCCCACACAGGCGGGGCGTGGCACGATCATCGCATTGCGCGCTCCCACCCGCCCCCCCCTTTGCGCGCGCGAAGATCGCGCCACGCCCCTTTCCGCTTGCTCTCCCCTTTCCGTTCTTTGCCGCCACGGGCAGGTTTCAGCACCGGGGGGCGCCTCAGGCCGCCTCTTCTTTGTCGAAGGCTGAGGCTTCCTGCGACGCGCAGTGCTCCTCATACGTATGCCCCCAGGCGCAGAGCTGTTGCAGCACGGGCATGATGGTGCCGCCGAACGGAGTCAGCGAATACTCCACTTTTGGGGGCACCTGGGCATAAACCTTGCGCCGCACCATGCCGTCGGCTTCCAATTCTCGCAGCTGTTGCGTAAGCATTTTCTGTGTTATGTTGGGAATGGCGCGCCGAAGGGCGTTGAAACGCATGGTGCCGTCAACTCCCAGGCGGTATAAAAGCAAGGGCTTCCACTTGCCGCCGATGATTTGCAACACCAGTTCCACGGAGCAGGAATAGGTTCTGCCTCCCAATGTCTTGAGGTCGCAAGAAAGGGACATGGCGTGTCCTTTGTTAAGGTTTCAAAAAAGAAACTATAGCACTTTACCGTGCGTACTTGATCAAAAAAAGTGTATATGAAAAATTGTTGTACGTAAATTGGACGCCGTCGACGTCCCATACGGGAGAATCAGGAGGCAACACATGGACATTTTTGAAGCGATCCACACCAGGCGCAGCATCCGTCAGTTCGATACGCGGAAACCGGTGTCACCGGAAGATCTGCGGCAGATGTTGCGGGCCGCCATGAGCGCCCCAAGCGCGGGAAACGCGCAGCCGTGGCATTTTGTGGTGGTTACCGATGCGGACTTGAAAGACAGGCTCGCCGCGGTGCATCCTTATGTGGCCATGCTGCGGCAAGCGCCCCTGGGTATTGTGGCCTGCGCCGAACTTTCCTTGGAAAAATACCCCGGCAATTGGGTGCAGGATCTTTCCGCGGCCGTGCAAAACCTGTTGCTGGCGGCGTGCGCCTTGGGCTTGGGCGCTGTCTGGACCGGGCTCTGCCCCGAAGCGGACCGTATGGACGCCGTTCACAAAATTTTGAATCTTCCTGAAGGAGTCGTCGCCCATTCCATTATCCCCGTGGGGTGGCCGGCGCAGGAAAGCAAGCCAAAGGACAGATTCAGGCCGGAACGTATTCATCAGAATGCCTGGTGATGCGGTGCAGCGGCATCCCGCCGGAATAACGATGCGACGTGGGTGGAAGGATTTTCGAGGAGATGGATGTCCTCGAATCTGGTTGTAATAACACTGTAAGGCGCTGGGGTGAAACGCTCGCCTCAACGTGAAGGAAGACATGATGAAAAAGTCATTCGGCTCTCAACCATTGGCCTTTGCCACGCCCGTGTGGTGCGTCGGCACATATGACGCGGACGGCAAACCAAACGTCATGACCATAGCATGGGGCGGAATCTGCTGCTCCAAACCGGCCTGCCTGACCGTCTCCCTGCGCAAGGCGACATACAGTTACGGCAATATCATGGCGCGCAAGGCCTATACCGTGAGCGTACCCTCGACGGCCTACGCCGCACAGGCGGATTTCTTCGGCATGGTCTCGGGGCGCGATGTGGATAAGTTCGCGGCCACGAATTTGACGCCGGAAAAGGCCGAGTTCGTGGACGCCCCATATGTGGCGGAATTTCCCATGGTCATTGAATGCGCGTTGCTGCACACTCTGGAAGTGGGGCTGCATACGTTGTTTGTGGGGGAGATCAAGGACGTGAAGATCGATGCGGCGTGCGTGAACGAGAACGGCAAACCCGACATGGCCAAGGTCGCGCCCTTCGTGTTCGGGCCGGAAGCGAGAAGATATCTGAGCCTGGGCGATGATATCGGACAGGCCTTTTCCATTGGCGACGCCTTCCGTAACAAAGGCTAGCGCATTTTCGCCTTGAAACAAGGCTCTCCCCTGAAACAATTTCCAATTG
>CAZFCK010000172.1:0-10445 GCA_964517355.1 uncultured Desulfovibrionaceae bacterium
GGAAATGCATAAGAGCATCTAGCGCTTTTCAAGCGTGAGATGCTCTAAAACAGTTCCAGACAGGCGCGCGCGGCCGCCTCGAAATCCGCAGTTCCCGTCAATTCATACACGGGGCACTCCCCAAGCAACTCCAGATAGGCTTCTTCGCTGAAATCAGGATAATCCTTGCCCGGAGTGGGAGTGTAAAACAATCCCACATGTTTCATAAACGCCGGCATTAAATCCGTGCGCGCATGCAAATCCACACGTTGTACGGACACCTCTTCCTCGTCGCCTTCATGCGGCTTTTTCCAGTTCAGCAATACGAGCCCCCGCATTGGAGCGGAAAGTCTGAACCTTCCGGAACCGAAACATTCATCGATAAAAGCGTCGTACTTATGCTCAAGACTCCAAAGCTCGTCCGGGTCCATGGCCTCGAACACCAACCGCTCGTGCTCTTCGATGACCGAGGCGAGATCTTTGTTGTGCAGGATGGTGCCGGGATTGATGCGCGGCATTTTGGCCACGCCGTACATTATCAACTGCTCGTCCTTTCTGCGGACCATCAGTCTGTCGTTGCTCACAAACGTGGCGCCATGGCTCATGATGCGCAGAGCCAATGTGGATTTGCCCATCCCCGAAAACCCGGCAAGGGCCAACCCGCTCAAGGTATTGCCCTTTTCCACGGCCACTCCCGCGGCGTGGAACAGCAGGCTCCCGTTTCCCAATGTCCATTCGATAAAACGGTTGTTGATGAAATTCACAACCTGGTTGTCGTTTTCCCTGCACGGGCCAACGGCGAGATGCAGACCTTGGCCGAAAAGGAACATCATCCCCGTGAGACGCTTACGCACCACGCGGCCGTCTTCCAGATCGACGAATTCCTCTTTTATTTTGCTCTTTCCAGGATCCGGCTCTTTCGCAGAAAACCGCAAACCAAGAGCAGTCGGATCGGGAGTTGCTCCATCCAGTACCGTGATGGAAACATCGGGCTGCGGCGGCACGCCGCCTTCAGGCAAAAAATCCCTGTAATATTGCCGGATCCGCTCTATCACAGAACTGGAATTGGAAACAATTTCGGCGAGATAGCCGCTAAAATCCAGTAGAAGCCGCTCTTCGCGCCCCTCCGGCATATATTCCCGAAGGAAGTCCCGATATAAGGAAGTGATACTGCTGCTCATGCCCCAATTTTCTCCAGCACATAATTCACGTAGAGTTTGGCCGCGTCAATGTCGTTGGCATCGCGCAAGCCGCGAAACCCCCCAAAGGCCGATACTTCAAAGACCAGGGGCCCCTCCGACGTCTCCACCACGTCCACACAGGTGAAATCCAGATGAAACAACTCCTGAGCGCGCTGGGCCAGCTCGATAATCTCCTGGGGCGGATCATAGGGCGCGTATTTCCCCCCATTGTGCGTGGTGGTGTTCCAGGAATCATCGTTTCCCTTGCGCGCATATGTGGCGAGATAGCGCCCCCCAAGAAAAGCGACGCCCATGTCGCGCCCCGGATGGGAGACCATCTGCTGCAGGTACATGACATCGTTTTCTTGTTTAAAGGCTTCAATCTGCTGAAGGGCGTCCGCGCCGTCTTCTATAACGACCATGCCCCTGGCCTTGGTTGAATACAAAGGCTTCAGGATGGCTCGGCCATAAGCCGTCACAAATTCCCGAGCCTTGCGCACGTTCTCGGTGAGGGCCGTTGGCGGCATGGGGATGCCGCCGCTGCGCAGGGTAACGGTGCAGCTTATGCGGTCCAATGTGCGTAAAATGTGCAAGGGATCCGAATAGACAGGGGTTCCACGCTCGCTGAGAAAGCGCAGCATCTCCAATCTGTCCAGCAAGTGCGGTGAATATGATGGTCCGGCCTTTTTGACGATAATGGCGTCCATCTCGTTCAAAGCGATCTCGTCGTTTGCCAGCCGGCCCTTATCCAGATCCAGCACCACGTCTTCAAGATCCACCAGCCAGCCCTGGCCGGTGGCTTCGCGAACTCTCAGGGCCAGCAGTTCCGACGACCATCCCCCCGGCACACCTATGACAGCGATTTTTTTCATAGCGATGACAATTTGTTAAGTTAAAGGGCCAAGATATCATCGGGCAAGCGGAACTCCTCCCACGGCTTGCCTTCATGCGCCACAAGTCGTTCCAAAAGATAAACGCCACGGTTGAACATCTGCCGCGCAAAGCGGGGATTCAGTTCAAAACGGGTTGAAGTGATGAAGCTCCGCGCAAGACCAAGACTCAGTCTGGCGTTGTAGGAAAAATCATTGTTGTTATATGCATACGTTTTTGCAAAACGCATCATGCGTTGCGCGCTCCAACTCAGGCGGGCGCGCAGTTGCGGCTCGAAAATCGGCAAGCGGAAATTGGAGACAAGATAGACTGAAATATCCTGCAACGGGTCTGCCTGGCGTGAACGATGCAAATCAATATAATGTATCTTCTGTGTGATATGATCATACACAATATTGTTGATATTGAAATCACCATGGATAAACACCGAATACGGCGCGGCGAGCTGCTCCTCAATGGAGGCGCAACGCTCGATAAGCTGCCTCAAGGATAGAATCTCCATGTCGCCCAGTCGCTTCATCGGCGTATCCAGGCAGGGGTGCAGTCGAAAAACATCGTCAAGCCGGGCCACAAGCTGCGCCAGAAAGCCGGGGGCAACAGGACCATGCGCCAATGTACTGTCCCAAACGGTCGTCATGGTCTGTTCCACCAAAAAAACGGCATTGCGTACGATTTCGGCGTCAGCATTGAGCACGACGTCCTGCATGGTGCAACCGCCAAGGAATTCAATAAGCAAGGAGGCCTGCGTGTCTTCCTCCTGATGGGCCAGCACCGTGGGGGGCAGCCCTGGCATCAACGCCTCCCACCGCTCGATGTTGCGCTTTTCCTGCAACAGTTTCTTGCGGTTGCCTTCCTTGAACAGCACGCCCGCCATTTTGGCAACGCCTTCCTCATCCTCGCCGGCAGGTCCGGCAACCTTGCTGATGCGGCAACCCGAGCGCGTTCCCCAAATGGAATGAAACTCCACATTGGAAATGGGCGCTGAAAAGCCGGACATGGCCAAGGTTTCCTTGAGCGCCTCGTATTGCCTGATCTTGAATTTCTCACCGACGGCGGCATATATTATTGCTTCACCGATATTAAGCAGGGCGTCACCCATGCGCTCGAGATAGCGCAAAATGAGGTGACTGGTGATCAGATTCTCCGTCTCGCGCCCGGAGCGCAATTCAACCAGGATACGATCGAATTGCAGCTTGTACAACAAATCAAGAGTCAATTCGGAGCGGCAAATCTTGAAAGCGAGCGACATATCCAGTTGATTGAGGGCCCTGTAGACCAATTCCAGAGCCTGCAACACTTCCTTGAAGAATTTATCAAAGTCGTAGCGTTTAATAAATCCCGGGTCCTTGAGATACTCAACCTGACTGACGATGTTCACCGCGTAATCCGCGATCCGCTCAAGATTGCTGGAAACAATATTGGTCGCCCGCAGCATATCCACCCGCCGCTTATCAAAAGCGGCCTGACGGTGAATAAGGGAGTAGCACTTGTTCTCCACAACGCTTTTCAAATTGTCGATGTAGTCATCCCTGCTTTCAATGGATTCTATGCGTTTCAAATCTCCATTGCTCAATACGCGCTGCGTATTTTCCACCTGCTTTACGACTTCAAGCACCATGAAGCGAAAATTGTCCCCCAACCCCTCTTGCAGGAAAAGATGCTCCACGTCTTCACTCCGCTTCCATGGTCAAGTGTTCTTCCTTGGGGGAGTCTTTTTCTCCCTCCTTCCAGGAAAACTTGAACGACAGCTTGCAGCGTTCGTCCTTTCTCTTGGCTTCCACGGTGAATTCGATCATATCTTTGGGTTCGAGCACCAGCTCGCGTTCCCCCACGCGCATGCGCAAGGTACCGCTGGCAAAGCCTTGGCGTAATATCTCCAAATACTCTTGAATAGTCGCAGCATCCTGTAGAGATTCGTGCTTAAAAGCCCCATCACTTGACATTACAATGCCTCTCCTGTTCTCATCAAATGTCTATGGACTACATGCCGTTGAAAAAAAGAGGTCAACTCAGGCGAGCGATGTAATCGGCAATGACCTTGGACCTGGAAATGCCCGCTATGACGAGCTGTTTGCGCACAGCCATATCGTTCCACGCCGGTTGCAGGCCGATCTCGCGTTCAGCCTTTTCCATCTCGCGCACGTCAAGCGGTAAGGTTTTCTCACCCATATGACAATCATCTCCCATGAATACCAGCACAGGGCGCGAACCATGCCGCGACGAAGCGTTCTGGCGATGCACCACGCTTATGAGAAACTCAGTATATTCACGGGATTGAGGATTCCAGATCTCATACCCGTCCACATCGTAGTTTGCCAACAGGATGGGCCAAAACTGCTCCGGGTGGGGAATGACAATACCGGCGCCCAGACTCCGGGCCTCCTCAATTATTTCCGACGCCCTGTAAAAATACTTCAAGTTGAAACGATCCTTCACCAATCCTTTGACCGCCTTGAGATACACTTGCGCTCTGGTGATAAAACGTTGACCGTAGTTCTCGACCAGCGTGTTCACATAATTGCGGATCAATTTGTTTTTGACCATGCACTGGGGCGTGGTGGTCCAATTCTGCTCAAGCATCCGCCGCAATTTGCCCGTATAAATTGAACAAAATTCCACCAGTTCGGCATCGGCGCCGGTCTCGGCCGCGGCCTTTTGCCGGATGTCGTCGCGCTTGGCGTCCGTCAGGGCGTCCATGAACTCAAACAATTGGGAGGAACGGTATTTATACGTATGCGCCAGCATGCCCTGGAGCACGCCGCTGCGCTCACCCAGATTCTCCCGGCGGAAATGCATGAGCAACTGCACCTTGCGGTTGAAACCGCTTGAATAACAATCAACTTCCACGCCGCAATAGTCTCCCCACTCCAGCAATTCATTATGCTGCGTCGGAATGATCAACGACTGCTCCGCATTGGGGTAGAGGCTCTCCAGCCGCCTGTGGATAAGGTCCATGGGCACGAACTCGGGGTGCCAATGCACGGCCAGAATTTCCCTCTGCATCGGATAACTCTTTTCAGGCTCCACCACCCATTGACACTGCTCATCGTTCAGCGACACGGAAGTTATCAGGCCAAAACGCGCTTGGTCCTCTTCAGTCACCTCCCGAGGAATGGCGGAAAGATCTATGCTCGCGCATTGATTAGGTATGTCCACCTTCACGAGTTCAACGCCTTTTCGTCCCATAAGCTCCTCAATATCCATTCCGCCGCCTTGCAGGCAGACAAAACAGCTTATTTATATTCATCGTGACACGAATGCATCACATGGTCCAACGCCTCGAACCCGGCGCGTACCTGCTCCGGATCACGCGCGGAAACAGCCACGAGAAACCGCTGCAAGGCGGACTCATAGGCAGCGTAATATGTGTCTCCCTTGCCCGGATACGCTACCATCAACTCGCTGTCCTTGGCAAAGACATTGACCAGATGCCTGTCCGGAAGCGTTCCCGACTCCAGAGCCCGCCTGATGGCCTTGAATTGCCCTTTCATGCGCTTTTTCAGGTGGCCGTATTTCGGCAAGGGCCGCGTCGACAGGCTGGAATACTCCTCCTCAGGATCGGCCAGCAGCAGCTCTTCCTCGCCCTCCCAGACATCACGGGTCTCCGCCCCCCCGGCATCCTCTTCCGCCCCCTCGGCTGCCGGCTCTTCTTCCGCATCCGGATACTTGACCTTAAGCTTGATGCGCTTGGCGTCGCCGTCGTCTTTGATTGAAAGTCCCAGGCTTTTATAATTGCGCATATCTATTTGGGTCTGGCCTATGACCAGTTCCCCATTCACCAATTCCTGGCCGATCTTGATCAGAAAATCGCCAACTTCTTCTCCTGGGACGATCAATTCGACCTTTCTTTTACTCGCCTGACTCATGCGTCCTCCAAATAGTGCCGCATTGCGTCGGAACATCGTGCCGCGCGCTCCCCGTCAAATACACGCAAAGCCGATCCGTCATGGTCCTTCAATTATATCCGGCCGCAACGGTGTTTTATGTTGACGCCTTTCTTGATGAAAATGACACACTCGGCCACATTGGTGGCCAAATCGCCGATGCGCTCCATGCTGCGTGAGGAAAGAATGGTATGCACCGAGCGCTCAATGGCCGGCGTTTCCTTGAGCATATAATCCATAAGCCGCTTGAGCACGGAAAGGTCCAACTCGTTGGCGCGATAGTCCATGTCGCAAACCCGCTGCGCAAGGTCCGGGTCGTCGTCCTTGAAGGCCCTTATGGCGGTACGGAACATTTCCAGACACAAAGCGGCAAGGTCCTCGAGCATATGGTTGAACGGCAGCGGGGGGCGCAAGGACAGCAACAGCGAACGCTCGGCTATATTCACGGCCTCGTCGCCCACGCGCTCGATATTGACTATCATGCGCATGGCGCCCACGATGAACCGCAAATCACGGGCAACAGGCTGCGCCAGGGCCAGGAGGCGCAGACTGTCCTCGTCTATGTCGCATTCGAGCTTGTTGATGTTCTTGTCCATGTCAATGACTTCCTGCGCCAGGTCGGTATTCCGCTCAAACAAGGATTCAAGAGCTTTTTCCAGCGACTTCTCGGCATAGGCGGCCATTTCCAGGACCTGCATGCGCAGAGAAACAAGTTCCTGATCTAGATGGAATTTAACGTGCATGATAGCCCCCTATGGCTTAACCGAATCGCCCGGTGATATAGTCTTCGGTCTGTTTATGGTTTGGCCGCGTAAACATGGTTTCCGTATCACCCACTTCAATGAGTTTGCCCATGTAGAAAAACGCGGTGATGTCCGAAACACGCGCCGCCTGCTGCATGCTGTGGGTTACGATGATTATGGTGTATTCTTCTTTGAGGATATGGATCAAATCCTCGATCTTTTGCGTGGCAATGGGGTCAAGCGCGGAGGCGGGTTCGTCCATGAGCAAAATTTCCGGCTCCACGGCCAGGGCTCTGGCGATGCACAAACGCTGCTGCTGCCCCCCGGATAGTCCGAGGGCCGAGGTCTCCAGCCTGTCGCTCACCTCGTTCCAAAGCGCCGCGTGCTGAAGGCTGGCCTCAACCATGTCGCTGATATAACTCTTGTTCCGGATGCCATTGATCCTCATGCCGTAGGCCACATTGTCGAATATCGATTTTGGGAAAGGATTGGGCTTTTGGAAGACCATGCCCACCCGACGCCGCAACTCGACCACATCCATTTTGGGGCTGTTGATATCCTCTTCTTCCAGGATGATGCGCCCCTGTACCCGCGATATCGGAATCAAGTCGTTCATGCGGTTCAAGCAGCGTAAAAACGTGCTTTTTCCGCATCCCGAAGGACCAATGAGTGCAGTGACCTCGTTTTCCCTGAAAGCAAGGTTCACGTTATGCAGCGCCTTGAAGCTTCCGTAATGGAAATCAAGATCCTCTGCGTACATCTTTATCTTCGTCGTGCCTTCCATGAGTTGCGTTCCTAGATTTGCGCCCTATGGGGCGCATCCACCGTCTCCACGGAAACGGGACCGGTTGCCGCCTCCGGCAGCGTGAAACAAAATGTTGCGCCATAGCCCTTGTCCGCCGGTCCTTGCACCCATATTTCCCCGCCCATTTTCAACACCATGTGCCGTGTTATGGCCAATCCCAAACCTGAAGAGCCGGAACCGTCTTTCGCCCGGTGCTTATCCACGCGGTAAAAACGTTCAAAAATGCGTTTACGCTCCTCCCTGGGTATTCCCGGCCCGTTGTCCTGGACATAAAAAGCGACACGCCCTTTCCGGACTTCGCTCCAAAGTTCAATCCGCTGGGTATGACGCTTCTCCTGCGGCACGCCGTACCGCACGGCGTTTTCAAGTAAATTGCGAAACACCTGCACAAGCCTGTCCATATCCGCCATGACAATGGCCTGGTTGTTATCAAGACGAACATCCAATTCTCCCGCATACTGCCGCAGGACATGGGAACACTCTCTCGTGGCTTGCTTCAGGGCGTCCGCGGCATCCACTTCCGTGACTTCGAAAGCATTCTTCCCGTCTTCCATTCGTGCGAGGTTGAGCAGATCATTGACCAGTTTTGACATATGATTGGCATTGCGCAATATGACCTGCATGAAGTCGATATGGTTTTGCGCGCTCCCGGTTCCCTGCTCCAGTCTGAGCAACACTGTTTCGGCATAGCCCTTGATTGATGTGAGCGGTGTCCGCAATTCATGCGACACATTGGAGACGAAATCGCTCCTCACCCGCTCCAGGCGGCTCAACGTGCTGATATCGTGAAACACCGCCACGGCGCCCAGGGCGTCCGGGCCGCTCTCCCTGCTTTTCAAATTCACGATGGCCACATCGTACACGGCGTCTTTGCGCGGCTCTATCTGAAACGTACGCAAGGCGCGCTCGTTCACAGCCGTGATCACTTCCTGACAAGCCTGTTGCAATTCCGGGCTGCTTATCACTTCCAACGGCTGCTTCCCTTCCGCTCCGCGGCATTCCGGAAAAACACGAAGCAGGGCCGTATTGACGGAGCGAATCCTGCAAGATGCGTCCAGCACTATCACGCCTTCGTTCATGCTCTCCAAGACCGCCTCGAATTGTTCCTTTTGCTCTACGATGGTGATGAAATGGGACTCGATACGCTGCGCCATGCCGTTGATGGAGCGGCCCAAGGCATCGAGCTCCCGGCTGTGAAAACCTTTGGCTCGTTCTTTATATCGCCCCCGCCCAATGGCCTCGGCCACGGCGATCAGGGAATCCATGGAGCGCCCAAGCCATCTGACCAGAAACAGGCTGAATATGCCGGACAAGACTATTGCCGCGGCAAGGGACAGCCCCATCCCCATATTCACGCGCCGCACCCCGTCAACGGCCGAAACATGCGGCATGGCCACGCCGATCCAGCCCGAAGGCCAGCCGCTTCCGTTGGGTTCGACAAACCGCCAGGCGCGCAGCAGCCGTTTTTCCCGCAAGGTCTTTTCATCAAGCACGGTTCGCGGCTCCTTCGTCACAGGGGCGGCGCCCAGCACGGCAATAAGCCCCGGATCGCCCGCCCGGGCCAGCACATGGCCTTTGGAATCCACAAAGGCCATTCCAAGCCCCAGGGCGTCCGCCGTGGCCTGCGCTCCGCGATCCGCCCCCCCTTCACCGCACAATTCATGTAAAGCGAGATCGAGCAGAACATGCGCGTCGTGTTGCGCCGCAATGGCCAAGCCTTCCAGAAAGATGCCGCGCATAAACCAGGAGGGAACCAGCACCCCCAGCGCCACGACCAGGAGAAAGGAGAACAGCACCCTGTTTCGAAAGGAAAATCCACGCCGCATGCGGCATTACTCCCGAAACCGGTAGCCCACGCCGCGCACCGTCTCGACATAAATCGCATATGGGCCCATTTTTTGGCGCAAGCGCCTGATATGCGTGTCCACAGTCCGGGCATAGCCTTCGAATTCATAGCCCCAAACCCTGTTCAACAGCTGATCCCGGGTCAGCACCCGCCCATGGCGGCTGATGAGTTCCGTCAGCAGTTTGAACTCGGTGGCCGTCAGCTCCACTTCCTCGCCATCCACAGTCACTTTATGGGCCTCGGAATCCACCGCCAGGCCGTCACGCTGCCAATGCTGGCGCTCCAGCTCAGCCCCCGCGGTCTGGGAGCGTTTTAGAATGCCCTTGACGCGCAATAGAAGTTCCCTGGGGCTGAAAGGCTTGACCACATAATCGTCCGCGCCGAGTTCCAACCCCACGATACGATCCACCTCCTCGCCACGCGCCGTGAGCATCACCACGGGAATGGAAGAGGTTTCCTTGTTCCGCTTCAGTTCCTTACACACCTCAAAGCCGTCCAAGCCCGGCAACATGATATCGAGAATAATCAGATGGGGACTTTTAGCTTTCGCCAGATTCAACCCTTCGTATCCGTCCGAACAGGGCACGACCATGTAACCTGCCGTTTCCAGGTTAAATGTCAGCAAATGTAAAATGTCCTCGTCATCTTCAATGACTAGGATGCTTTCGTTCGACATGGCTTCCTCCAAGCGCAAAAGTCTTATCCAAACATCCGTGGCAAATTCATTATCGCCAGGTGACAACTCCGTGACAGAACGTGTTTCTAAATTCGTTATAGAAAGAAAGTGCGAGAGGGGAAACCCTTTGAAAAGGGTTTCCCCTCTCGCGCTCTCTCCTTCCCAAACTTCCTAATTTTGAGGAGTTCAAATCTATCAATTCGATACTCGACTTTCTGAGTAGAGCGTGTACTATAACGGTTCGTATTTGTAGAAAAAACAAGTACAAAAAGTTGTTTTTAATGGCGTCCAGGGGCCTCCCCTGGTCGTCGTGCGGGCGCAAAAGCCCGCGACGTTATTCTTTTTTTCTTGTAGTCCGAACGCCGTATGAAAATACGTAAATCGTTTCTAGAGCATCTCACGCTTGAAAAGCGCTAGATGCTCTTATGCATTTCCTTGGA
>CAZFCK010000173.1:0-10422 GCA_964517355.1 uncultured Desulfovibrionaceae bacterium
CAGAAAGGTTTCCCCCCGGAAAAACCTAACAAGTCTTTAATCAGTGCTTCCTTAACAACCTTTTCCAAAAAGTTCTCAAGCCGCCGGTGGCATTCCCATTACATGCGGCTCATGGCCGAAGTGAACTGGCTGGCGTTTTTTTCGATTTCACTGGTCTGGAGGTCTGAAGCGGCCATGCGGCCGTACAGCGATGTGGGATTGTCCTGGACCAGCTCCTCAAGAATGGCGCGCCATTTCACGTTGTCCGCGAGCTTGCGGTAAAACTGCGCCATCTGATAGCGCAAGGCCGGCCATTCAGGATCGTTTTTATTGACGTAGCGCGAGTATTCAATGGCCCATTTGAGCGCTTCGCGGGTGCGGCCCGTCTTGTCCGTGATGCCCATGAGCAAGGCGAGCAGATCCTTGATTTTCTGCTCGTCAGTGGGTTTTTCCAAAAAAATGCTCAAACTGTCCTGCGCCTGTTCATATGCCTTTTTATAATCGCTCTTGCGCCACGATTCATGGGCCAGGAAGTAGTTGATGTAGGCCTGCTGGGCAAGGTCGATATCCTCCCGGTCCGCCAGGTTGGCCCACAGAGGGGCGCTTTTTTCAGGTTGCTCCAAATTCTCGTAGGCGAGCGCCAGATTGTATTCCAGTTCCTCGCGCACGCGCGGAGAGAGTTCCCACAGCTCGGTGCGCTCCTGCAAATCCGTTATGCAGCGCCAATCGCGGTTGTCCAGGCAAATGGCCATGGCCAGCATGAGCGCGTTTTCAGAATGCTTGGGCATGGCGGCCCCGAGAAAAAACGGATCGAGCATGTTGCGCGCCTGCTGGGGGTGGCCTGTCTTCCAAAAAGCCGTGGACAAACCAAGGCGTGTTTCCGGCGCGAGATCCTCCTGTTGTTGCAAAAGGATGGGGCTGTTTTCCCATAGATCCACGATAGAGGTGTAATTCTCTTCGCGCACGGCCTGGGCCACGTATTTATCAAAGGCCTTGAGGGCCACCTCGCGCGCGCTCTCCATCAACGTGTTGCCCGGAAATTTATCACGGAACATATTCGTGGCGTTCAACGCCTCGCGAAATTTATCGTTCCAGAGATACCACATGGCCAGCTTGAGCTGGGCCAGGGGCGCCAGCTCGCTGTTGGGATACCGTTTTACGATCATCTCATAGACATCGGCGGGTTTTTCGGTATAGGGCCGGTCGAAAACGCTGAACATGTCATCGATGCTCGGCGTATCATAGACTCCCTGTTCCGCGAGGCGCATTTGTGAAATCAAGCCGCCCTCGCGTTCCGGATATTTCCGCACCGCCTTTTCATAGACCTCTTTGGCCGTGGCCACGTCGCCGAGTTCCAGATAGATGTCGCCCAAGCGCGCCAATACGACGTCCGCGCCCTCCCCGTCCGGGTCCATGTTGTAGTAGGTCCAGTAGTTGAGTTTGGCCCTGTCGAGCATGCCCACCTTGTAGTTCACGTCGCCGTAAAGCCGCAGCAGGGGCGGATACTCCACATAATAACGCGGCCAGCGTTTTTCTATGTACTCGACGATTTCCTGTGCCTGGTCCTGGTACCCGAGCTTGTTCAAGGAGCGCGCCAGCCCCACCGAGGCCTCGCGCACGAACCGGTTGTCCGGATACTTCTGCACGATGTATTGAAACTCGTTGGCCGCCTTCTGATAGTCCTCGTGATTGAAATAGTAATCCCCCCAATAATAATTGATCATGGGGATGCGGTCGTCATCCGGGTAACGGTCCTTGAGGATATTGAAATAGGCCTCGGCCTGACGCGGACTGTTCACCTTGAGATTGATCAAACCAAGATTGAAAAGCGCTTCCGGCACCCGGGGCGAGGCAAGATCGTCATTCATGGCCTCGGTGTAGGCGTCCACGAGCTTGGTATAGTTTTCCCGTAAATTGTCTTTGGAAAGGGCGTACAGCGCATCTGCATAGTTGAACAAAACATCGCCGCGCATCTTATCCGGCAGCAGCGGATGCCTTTTCATGCCGTCGAGCAGATCCACGGCGTTTTGATAATCCCCATTGGCCATGGCGGCGCGGGCGGTAAGAAACACCTCGCCGAAATTGGGCGGCGCGTTGGGATCTTTTCCCGCCTTTTTGGCCATTTGCAATTCAGTGACCGTCGGTGCGTCCTTGGATTCCTCTTCGCCCGTGGGAGCTGTGTCCGCCTGCTTCGCGGCCTCTTGCGCCGCTCCGGGTTCCGCAACGGTTTCCGTTTCGCCCCCTGTTTCGGGCTGGGAGGTGGCGGCAGTATCTTCAGAAGAAGGCGCGGCCCGCTCCTGTGGCAACGCCGGGGGCGTTTCTCCGGCAACAGCGCCCTGCTCCCGAGTTGCGTCCTTTTCCGCATCTCCGGCAGGCTCAGCGTCTCCGGCAGGCTCAATTGCCGCAGCAGGCTCAGCGGCCGTAGGCGGCGACGCCTCCACACCTTGTCGCGGCGCGGGTTTCGTTTCCCATTCGCCCGGGGGAGCCAGGCGCGCGGGTTCGCCTACCGCAACCGGAATGGTCTGCGTGGGAGGCGCCATTTTCGCCCGCAAGGCAAAGCCGCCATCTTCCTCTTGGGGCGCCTGCCGCGCGGACGGAGCGACTTCGCGCACGGGAGGCGTAACGCTCTCCGCGCTCGGCTCCGGCGTTGCGCTGGGAGCCGTCGTATCGGCGTCGGTGGGTTGTGCTGATTGTGCTGTGGTCTCATCGGAAGGCGGGATTGGCGTGGGGGATGCATCCTCCTGGGGAGGCGGCTGTCCCGCCCCAATGGACCTGCGCACGGAATAGGATTCCTCCGCGGCATGCGCCACGGAAGGACTGAAGAGCATGCCGTCCAGCAAATCCTGCCGCGAGGTGACGGAAAAATGAGGCACGCGCCCGTCCGCCCCTCGGTCCCGCGGTGCGAGAGAAGAGGTCTCACCCTGGACTCGCGATGGATCTGCCTTATCAGGAGCCTGATACTCCTCGATATTTTCCTTCTTAATGGGCGCCCGGTAATTGTAGGGCACGGAGAAGAAGTTCTTTTGCCCCTGCCCCGGCACGGATCGCACCTGTTCTCCGGAAGGAGCGGAAGGTTCCGGCTCGACGGGGGCGGGCTTTGCGGACTCCTGGGCGCGCATGGCCTCGAATTCCTGCTTGAGGCTTTCCAAGGTCTGCTCCGCCGACTCTTGCCCCTCTTGCCTGGCTTGCCCTTCTTGAGAGCCCGGCTCTTGCGCGGGCGCGGATTGTTCCGGCTCAGGCCTTGTTGCGGCCTGCGGGGCGGACGGCGCTGACGGCGCTCCCTCCGACGCCCCAGGTTGGGGCCCCTGTGGCGGGAAGGGCTCGAACCGTGGCTCCTGAGGGGCGGTTGCGGACTCGGACGATGCCTCGGGTGCTTCGGGCGCGGGCGTCACCGGAGATGAAGCCGGGGGCGCGGACGGTGCCGCCGCTTTGCCCGGTTCCCACTTCGCGCCGATAGGGTCCTTGAACACGTCAACTACCAGTTTGCCCCTGTCACGAAGCGGAAATTGAATGTAGCCGAACGCATCGGTCTTCAGAAGAATACGCAATCCTTCGGGCGTAACGACCACGTTCTGCAGCAACTCCGCCTTGCCGAACATGCCCGGCTGGGGTTTGGCGTCCCGCTCCCAATACCCTGCGGGCAAAACGACGCTGATTTCCTTTTTGCCGGTGCGCTTGACCGAATAGGCGGGAATGGTTTCCGGAAACACCACCACCAGGCGTTCCTTGTCCGGATGGCGCCCCCAGTAGTGACTCAAAGCCAGCGCAGGCGGGGGGGCGATCGCGCTCCCCAGCACGAGCGTTGCGAGCAGAAAAAGAGACCAGGAGAACCTGGCGCAACTGCGCGTTGTCATGGCAAAAGATAAATTAGCAAAAATCGTGCAAGAGTGGAAAAATGAAAGAACCATGGCCATGCTCCCCGTGCGGGCGCTGCCTAATCGAGGTTTTTCTTTTTGAGCTTTTCGATAAGTGTCGTCCGTTTGATGCCCAAAATCTCCGCCGCCTGATTCTTGACGCCCTGAGCCATTTCCAGGGCTTCAAGCAACAGCCTGTCTTCCATCTGGTCCAGGAAATCCTTGAGCCCCGGCCCGTGCTCCTTGAGGTCGTCTATGCGCGGCCAGCGGAACCCCTGGGGCGGAGCCTGTTCCTCAGGCTGAATCTCGGGCGGATTGTCGCCCACTTCCTTGCGGATCTTGATGGGCAGATCGTCCGGCTGGATGCAATCCCCTTCGCAGAGAATGCACATGCGTTCCATGAAATTTTCCAATTCGCGCACGTTACCGGGCCAGGAATAGGCCATGAGCAACTTGAGGGCATGGGGACTGAGTCCGAGCCTGGCCTTGCCCTTGTTGAGGCGTTTGAGGAAATATTCGGCCAGGAGTTTGACGTCGTGCCCGCGATCCCGTAACGGCGGCAAATGGATGGGGATAACGTTGAGCCGGTAAAAAAGGTCTTCCCGAAAACGTCCTGCGGCCACTTCCTCTTCCAGGTCGCGATTGGTGGCGGCCACGATGCGCACGTCCACCTTTTTCAGGTTGGTGCCGCCCACACGCTCGAATTCCTTTTCCTGAATCACCCGCAGAATCTTGACTTGCAGGCTCAGCTCCATCTCCCCGATTTCATCGAGAAACACTGTGCCTCCGTCCGCAAGTTCGAACCGCCCGGCCCTGGAACGCACGGCATGCGTAAACGCGCCCTTTTCATGGCCGAACAGCTCGGACTCAAGAAGCTCCTTGGGAATGGCGCCGCAATTGATGGGAATAAACGGCTTGTCGCGCCGCAGGGAGTTGGTGTGCAGAGCGCGCACGAGCAGCTCCTTGCCGGTGCCGGATTCTCCGGTGACAAGCACGGTGCTCTCGGTGGGCGCCACCTTGGCCAGGATTTTGAATACGTCTTTAAGCGCTTTGCTTTCGCCGATGATAGCGCCGGTATCGAACTGCATCGGGCCTCCAGCGAGCTGCCTCGGCTGATTGTTTTTCTTTGACTGTCAACGAAATGACGCAAAGTCAATGGGGTTTCGGCTTTTTTTTAAAAAAAGTTTAAAAAAACATTCAAAAAACACGATACCCAGTTCCCGCGCCGACCTCAATACATGGGCATGAGAGTGCGGCACGTCCAACAGGTCTTCGAAAACGGCCCCTTCACGCCTCGGGCCCTCATCAGACCGTGAAGCTTCCGTCAACGTAGATACGCTCCTTTCCGCCGCCGTCGAGCAAGGCAAAAACCTCTTTGGGCTCGGTGTTGACCAAATCCCAATGCAGCGCGGAATAATTGCATCCCAAACGCATGCCTGTCTCGTCATTCAAGGGGGGGGCGCCGGTAATGGCTTGCAGATAGGACTGTCCCAAAGCGATATGGCAGCTGCCGTGCTCCCCCGTGTAGTTTTCGTCGTAAAGGGGCGTGCCCATGTATCGGGTCACGGGAGAAAGGGTTTTGTCCACAAGCGCGAATTCGCCGATTCTGCCCGCCCCGGAGTCAATACGCAGCTGCTCCTTGACCATCGTACTCCCTTCCCGCGCCTCCAGCCGCATCAATTCCCCCAAACGGAAATGCAGCTTGAGGCCGGAAACACGTATGCCGAAACGGTACCCCGGCAGATCGGCGTAATAGCTGCCTTCGGTTCCGCGCCAGTCCGGCGAGGTGTAGATCTCGTAACTCGGCATATTGCGGCCCGTAAATCCCAGCCATCTGCGCCTCGCCCCCAATCGCACCAAAAAATCCATACGTTTCGATTGCACGCGCAGCGCGTGGATGGGCATGGCGTTGAGCCTGTCCGCCACAGCCTGGATACGCCGCCGCATCAACTTCCATTCATTGACCGGAGTGCCCATATGCAACAAACACGCGGTCTCTATCTGCCGCGCATACTCCTCCAGGGGCATGCCGGCCGCTTTCGCCCCCCCGGGACTGGGATAAAGCCCAACGGTCCAACCGTAGTCTCCGCTATGCTCCCGTTGCGCAAGCATGCTGTTCAAACCTTTATCGCTACGCTGCGCGATATTGATCATTTCCGGATTCACGCCGGCCATGGCGTCCGGCTCTCCGGGAGCCAGCAGACGTATGGTGCCGGCGGCGCGCTGCAGCAATTCGCGCTCTCCGGGAACCTCGTAGGTAAGCCTCTTGTTGTTGCCCTGCAGATAAAACTCACGCCGCATCATATCCGTAGGAGCGGCCCGGGGCACGGGTATCCGCCCCTGCCTGTGCAGCGCGGCCACCACCTCTTCAGCCAGAGGCAAAGCGTAAAGGTCGTAGCGCACAACAACCACATCGCTCTTGCGCAAAGGGGCCTTGCGCGTGCAGTTCAAAGCCCAAAGCAAGACATCGGCGTATTTTTCCATGGTATCCGCATCATAATACCATGGGGGAATCCTATATGGCATGTTCCGGGTTTTCTCCTTGCAGCTTGTGGCGATACATTCATATATGTAAGCCTTAACCATCGACTTGGCAAATACCAGTGTGGGAACGCACACGGTCCATGGCCGTCGCATATGTGAAACGGTGCGAAATAAAACATCCCCACTCCGGCGCGGCACACCTTGCCAGACAACACAAGGCGCGATACATAAAAGGATGCTGCCGTCAAAGACCGCCGGGGGGTGCTGCAAACACCATTGGGCGTCATCATCGCGGGATGTCTTCGATCATGACGACTCTCTTGGAAAAGCCTTTTCAGCCAATCGGACATTCAATCAACACAAAGAAAGGTGCCTCTCCTCGCATAGTACAATCCTTTTTTCCACCGCTCATGAATGAGGCCGCGTATGCATATTCGATGCTGGGGCGCTAGAGGCTCCATTGCCGTTTCCGGAAAGGAATACCTCCGTTACGGGGGCGACACCACATGCATGGAGATCAGAACCCGCGACGACCAGGTCCTTGTGGTGGACGCGGGAACGGGCATACGCCGCCTGGGCAACGCATTGATCGCTGAAAACCGCACGCAGTGCACCATGTTTTTCACCCATGCCCATTGGGACCATATCTTGGGATTCCCCTTTTTCAAGCTGGTCCACCAGCCCGGAGCGCAGATCAAGGTGTACGGATGCCCCATGGAGCAGGGCAACATGGAAACCCTTCTTTCCAAGACGATGGCCGCGCCCTATTTTCCGGTTCCCTACGACAACGTCCTCGCGCAGATGGAATATTTTCCCGCCTGTTCGGGAGACAGCACGAGAACCATAGCGGGCCTTGAAGTGCACTCCATTCCCTTGAACCACCCCAACCTCGGGCAAGGGTACAAATTCGTGGAAGACGGCAAAAGTTTCGTGTTCCTTACGGACAACGAGCTCTCCCACGCCCATCCAGGCGGACGCTCTTTCGATGCCTATGCGCAATTCTGCGCGGGAGCGGATCTGCTGGTACACGATGCCGAATATACCGCAGAGGAATACCGCAGCACACAAGGATGGGGGCATTCCACGGTGCGCGACGCCCTGGCCCTGGCCATGCGGGCCGGAGTGCGGCGTTTCGGCTTGTTTCATCACAATCAGGACCGCACCGACGTGCAGGTGGACGAGCTTGTCCTATCCTGCCGTCAGATTATCGACAAGCAAGGCCTGGACATGGAGTGCTTCGCCGTGTGGCAGGACATGCGGCTTACGCTATAACCGGGCCACCGGCGCGGCATCCGATTCTCTGGCACGTTTCCTGCTTCATCTGCCGCGACAAGGAAACGATATGCCGAAAATGCGCCCCTTTTATCTTGCCCTGCTCCTGCTGCTCACGCTGCCCCTTCCCGCCGTGGCGAAACCGGAACGCATCACCGTGACGCATAGCTACTCCATGGGGGATAGCGAATCCCGCAACCAGGCCCGCGCCCAATGCCTGGCCGAAGCGAAACGCAAGATAGCGGAACAAGCCGGCGCGTACGTGGAAGTCCTCAGTAAAACGGAAAATTTTCAGATAGATAAAGATGAGGTGCTTTCTTTTGCCGCCGCCATCGTCCGTGTGCGCGTTGAAAAGGAGGAATTGGCCATGGACGGGCAAGGGCTGGTGCTCACCCTCACCGTAAGCGGCGAAGTCGATGCCGAGACAGTGCGGCACCACCTGGAGAAACTCGCCGCCAAACGTCTCGAGGAGCAGCAGGGCGGCATTCCCCTGACGCAAGCCGCGCCTCCTCCCGCCCCGCCCGTGGCGAAAAACGAATACCGGGCGCCGGTCGGCAAGGAAAAGGCCTCGCCCTCCCCCGTCGCGCAACAGGCTCCCGCACCCGTCCCCGCGGCCAATCCCTACGCGGCGAAAGCCCGCCTGACAAAGAGTCTGGATGAAATGACCGCCATGTGCGTGGAACTCACGGACACGGGCATGACCAAAGGCGAAGTTGAGCATCTGCTCGGCGCACCGCGCATCGCCAAGACAAGCAGCCGCTATACCGGGTATCAGTATGGGCGCGTCTGGGTTGTCTTCCGCGACGACATCGTTTCCTGCCTGCGCTCGCGCCTGGAATACCGCCCCCAGGCGGGGGGCGACATCCACTGCGAAGGGTTCGCCTTCAACTTCCTGAAACGTTGACCCCGATGGCCGGGCTTCAGGGCCCCTGCTTTTTCTCTTTCCGGTATTCCACAATCCCCCACAAGAGAAAGATCAGGATCATCCCCAGCGCAAAGCATGAAATCAGGGCCCCTTGCATCAGCTGGGCTCGTGTTTTCTGCCAGTTGTTCAAGCGCACGCGCACATCGCCGGGCTGCAAGACCTGGCACTCGCCATCCGCTGCGCGCACCGCCAGTTGCCCTGAATCCAGAAACAATTTCATTGGGACTTCGCGAACCAAAACTACGAAAGAACTCTGGGCGTCCTCCAACGGCAACGCCAGCTTATGCGGTGTCCACCAGATGTTTTCATTGCCTGCGTAAATTCGCGCCAGGGTGATGCCGACATTTATCCCCACGGTGAAAAGACCGATCAAGCCTATAAGCAGCATGGGGTTCAGTTTTCCGCGCATGACGCCCTCCCTTATCAGCCTCAAAACGAAAATGGATCTGGATCACGAAACAACTAGTGCATTCCACGCTTGAAATGATCGCTTAACGGAGGGCAAAGCCCGCCTGCAATCATTTCGCGGCAAAGATTCGCAAGCAAATCTTTGCAGAGTCTTTCAACTTTTTCAAAGTTTACATGCTCCAGGCGACGTTCGCACACCGGCCCTCTCTTCTCTACCAATCAAATACCGGTTTAGAAATACGGTATCACATAACGTACCTCACGTCAGTGAATTTCATCATCGGTGGAGTAAAACAATCACGTTAAAATTCACGAGGCCGCATTCCGTCATTGACGCCTTGTCCGGAGTATAGCACAATTTCAAAAACCCGAATTATAAAAATAAGTCATGCAAAATGGCCATGCAGGAGAAAGCTCAATGACCGCACGATTGCAAGAAGTCATCATTTGCGGCACCGGCCCCGCAGCCCAGGAGGCCTGGCGCGCACTGAACGAACTCTGTATCGCTGTCGTCGCGTTTCTGGCCGTGCCGTGGGAAGGCGGGGCCGAAGCATCACCGTTGGGCTCGTCCGTGCTGCCTTTGGAAAATCTCGCGCAATGGAGCGCCCTGGCGCCCAAGGCGCCCATCCTCGTGGTTTCGAGCAAACCGCGCAAAGCCTTGAAGCTCTTGCGTCAGCTCACCCCGGAACGACTGGTTTTGCATGGTTTCGCCGAGCTGCTGCACAGGCTGGAAGCGGATCTGGCCAGCAGACATCCCGCGTTGTTCGCTCCCAAACCCGATCCGGACAACCGCCGCATGTTCAATTACAATAGGGGATTGCTGCCCAACAAACTGTTGGCGCTTTTTGAGGAGGGCGTGACCAACATAGACGAGGCCTTTCCGCGCTCAGGCCTGTCCATCGGCTACCCCGGCTGGAATTTGCTCTATTATGCCTGTCTGTGCAGTCTGCGCCCGGCGCAATATAATTATATCCTGGAAACCGGCACCAACGTGGGGTGCTCCACCATTGTCCTTGCGCAAGCGCTCAAGGATTCAGGCTATCGCGGCAGTGTCGCCAGTGTTGATCTCGACAGCGAAATCCTGCAAACCGCCGACGAAAATCTTGAACGCGCCGGATTGCGGCACCTGGTGGATCTGCACCAAGGAGACAGCGTCGCTTTCCTGTCGGATTTCACATGCGTCAACGCCTGCATCTCTCTGGCGTTCCTGGACGGTTGCCATGAAAAAGACCATGTTTTCAATGAATTCAAAGCGGTGCATCCCCTCTTGGATGCGCATTCCCTGGTCTTTTTCGATAATGTGGACGAGCTGGACGGCGTGGCCGGCGCACTTCTGCGTATTCAGAAAACGTATGGGGGCAATGTGGTGCACTTTGAAAACACCAGCTGGCACCCGCCGGGACAGGCCGTATGGCAACAATTCGGCCTCGCGGGTTTGTAATACAGCTTTCGGACTAGAGCATCTCACGCTTGAAAAGCGCTAGATGCTCTTATGCATTT
>CAZFCK010000174.1:0-10187 GCA_964517355.1 uncultured Desulfovibrionaceae bacterium
TGCACGCTCATTTACACCTCGATGGGTTTGAATTTATGCCTCCTGGTTGTAGTGACTTCCTCGGCCAGAAAGCGGTTCCAGACAGCCATGCTCGGCTTGCTTCTGATGCTGGGCATAACCCTCGGAGCATGGGGTCTGACGGAGATAATGACCAACCGGATCAGCGAACTACGCGAAGACATCAGCAACCTGAAGTCCCAGCAAGAACGCCTGAAGATGAGCGTCTCCATATTCCAGCAAAAGACCTGGGGCCTGGAGCTTCTGGACAGCGGGAACGGTAGATTCATCCTGCTGCCCGAAGGCAAAACGATCAAGAGCGGGTGGACCTTCAAAGACCAGAACGCCCTCAAACTGGAGTAAGCCATGAGCAAGACCGAACTCGAACGCCACTTATTGCATGGCCTGGAAAAATTGGATCAGGAAATACGCGCCAAGCAATTACAGCAGGACCAGGTAATCCAGAACTTAACCAGCACAGTGAACGGCCACACCGCCGAGATACAGCAGCTCAACGAATTCTACAAAAGCTTGGAGCCGCTATTGCAGCGTTTGAACGCTATTTTGGAGAAGGTGAGATAGGTTTTCGACGGATGCGGATGGGAAGGCGCAGGGGGAGAGATGATGGGGTTGAGTTGTAAATAATATACTATCAACAGGCGGGAAGCCTGTCTGGAATTTTCAAACGTAATACGCCCTAGAATATACGATTTTTGATAAGGGCCATCCCCGCGCGTGCGGGGAACACACGTTGCGCGTCGTTGAAATCGACTACGGCAGCGGATCATCCCCGCGCGTGCGGGGAACACTCCCTCTTCGCCTTCGGGCTCTCTCGCCTTCGGGCTCTCTCGCCATCGCGGATCATCCCCGCGCGTGCGGGGAACACAGCACCTGCGCCAGGATTTGCGCGCGCACTTCCGGATCATCCCCGCGCGTGCGGGGAACACGGGATGACCAGCGTTCGACCGAAAAGACTGGGCGGATCATCCCCGCGCGTGCGGGGAACACTTGTCGCCAAAGTGACTGATCTCAGAAACGGGCGGATCATCCCCGCGCGTGCGGGGAACACCGGGGCGTGATCCTCCAGATAGGAGTTCGCACCTGGATCATCCCCGCGCGTGCGGGGAACACTTTACGCCGCATTTCGCACCTCTTCCTCTTTCGCGGATCATCCCCGCGCGTGCGGGGAACACTTCTTGCGAAAGCGCTGGGAGGGCATTTGATGAGGATCATCCCCGCGCGTGCGGGGAACACTTCAGCCGGTGCGGTTAACCTCAGTGCCTCGCCGGATCATCCCCGCGCGTGCGGGGAACACGATCAACCAAGCTCCTCCGGTCAGGCCGACGGCGGATCATCCCCGCGCGTGCGGGGAACACTCCAATCCAAGGCGCCGGCCCTCGCTGACAATCGGATCATCCCCGCGCGTGCGGGGAACACGTCTCCAGTACAAGGCGGATGTGCCTCATATGCGGATCATCCCCGCGCGTGCGGGGAACACTTGCCGCAAAGAGGTAATGTGCGATTCCAACCCGGATCATCCCCGCGCGTGCGGGGAACACGCCGCCTTTCCCTACGAGCAAATCGGGAACGCCGGATCATCCCCGCGCGTGCGGGGAACACTGAGAGGTTGAATGATGAGTAACCGTCAACCCCGGATCATCCCCGCGCGTGCGGGGAACACGGCGTGAACATTGACGGACTTTCACGATATGACGGATCATCCCCGCGCGTGCGGGGAATACAATGTCCGCATCATAGTAAAATCTATTCAGTTTTCAAAGAGCATTTTGGCCACCACAACACGGCGCTTCTCACTACAGAGTATCCCGTCACTTCTTCCGGATGCCGTTGCAATCCACCAGCACAAAAGCCCCATCCAGCACATCCAGATTGCCCCGCTCAAGAAACAGGATGGACAGCCGTTCTTTGAGCGCTATGGGGGACAATTTGGGCAGCATCACGCCCTCCGCACCAGCAACAGGCCGCAGCCGAAGCCCTTGCAGCAGCCCACGCCGGTCCGCAGCGTCCGCAACAGGGCCTGCGGATCGTTGACCGTGAGCAGACCGTCGAAATCCAGGCTGCAAAAGCTCACCTTGTTGTTACCCGAGCTTTTTTTGAAGAACTCGTGCTTGCGGTAGGAGTGGACCCTGGTCTGGTCCGCATGCACGGAAACGCCCCAGTCCAGGCAGCGTTCCTGCAGCCAGGACAGCCCGGCCCGGCGTTCCAGTCCGGCAGATCCCGGATGCTCGCCAGCTTCCCTGGCCCGGCGTTTGGCGTCCATGACCACGTCGTGTCTGTGCTGGCGCTTATCCGCATCCCGGACCTTGCGCACGGGGTTGACGCGCAGGGAGAACTGCAGAAGCTCGCCTGTGCGCAATACCGGCGCGTATGGCTTGGTTTCCACATGCCAGCCGGGCAGGTCATCCAGAGGCGGGCGCTCCGAAACCACGTAATAAATCATGCCGCCGCGCACGGCATCTTGGCGGAACAGGAAGTCCCGCTTCCGGTCCGGCCGGTCCGCGAAGAAGCTCCAGACGGCCTTGTGCGGCTGGTACATATCGCGCCGCAGAAGATGGACGGCCTCAGGACTGACAACGGTGATACGGCTGCAATACATGGCGGCCTCCTATTGCTTGCCCAGGGTGATTTCGCCCTGGCATTCGCCGCGCGGGCCGAATTGCCGCAAAGACGGATTCACGGCGCGGTCCCAGCGGGTGACCCGCTGCAGACTTTCCAGGCCGCATTCCTGCCCGTGTTCCTTTTCCGCCCCATCCCACAGCACCCGGACCTCTCCTTTTTCAGGAAACAGGGGCGGGTCGCCGGGAAACAACCCGCGTTCCTCTTCCGAAGGCAGATATGAGCGGAGCGCGGCGCACAGATCAGGATGTTCCGCACAGCGCGGATGCAGCGGCAGGGCAGGAGAACAGCTTTTGCGCCCCAGATAGAGCGTAAAGGCCGGATATTCCAGTGCGCGGGCCAGCTCCTGCAACGCATACGGGGCCTCGGCGGTCCGTTGCCAGAGGCAGGCCACAAAGCGCGCGTCCGTAAGATAATCACGAGTGGAAAGGATGGTCTTCAGGCTGCCGCCCAGTTCCTCCACGGCCAATTCCTCTTTGCGCGTATGCAGTACGCGCTTTTTGGGCGGTTTGGGCGCCTGTACGGTGTGAAAATCGCGCAGCAGCCTGCCCGGCGCATCAATGCGCAGAGCCAGGCCGTAGGCGCTTTCCAGTTCCTGAAAACGTTGGGACTCGTGCCGCCGAATGCCCAGAGCCGCGGCCAGCAGGCCCAGGATGCCCGAGCGCGTGGGAACCCCCAGGGTATGCCGGACCTCGCCCACCGCGATCTCGCCCCAGGCCTGCAATGGTCCATAGAGCTGAAAAAGCAGATAGCCGCGCATGATCAGGCCTCCACAAAGGCCAGAAGATCCCGCAGGGAGCCTGTTCCAGCCAGGGCGTCGAAGGATCGCCGCGTCTCTGCGCACGGGCCGTAGACCTTGTCGATGTTCTCCAGCGAGGTCTGCAAGGCTTCGATGGCATTGGCCAGCACACCGCCCTTGCCGTTGGAAACGGGCTTCAAAAAAGCCAGGCTCAGGTTGCGCGGCTGGAAGGCGCCGCGCTCGGCCAGGGCGAAACTGGCCAGGGAGCGCGAAGCAAAGCTGTTCTGCTTGCCGGACGGCGCGGTGGTGAGCATGGCCTCCACCAGGGCGCGGCGCGTGCGGGCCGCAAGGTCCGCGTCATTGTCGAGGTTCTCCAGCAGCAGGCCATTGTCGATGCAGACATAGAGATAGAACACGCCCGCGGCGAATTCATTGACCCCGATGTGCCCGGCGCCCATATCTTCCCCGCCCTTGTTCAGGTCGTCCACGGCGGTGAAGTAGTCCTCCTGTACGGTGACGGTATGCACGCTCAGGGCATGGGCCACCTGTACGGCGGCATCCACGTTGTGGGCCGGATGCTGGGCCAGCATGCGGCCGAACATGGCGATATCCACGGCCCGCCCCTGTTTGCGCACGTTCGCCAGGTCCTTGTCCGACACTTTTTCACCGGCTTTGGCGCGCGTCATCAACGCATCCAGGGCCTGAATCTCCTCAGGGGCGAAATGGGCGAGCTGTTCTATTTCCAAGGGCAGAAAGGGTTTTCCCTCTTTTTCATTCTTGCGTTTGCCGAACACTTCGGCAAGGGCGCAGGCCAGCTCGAAGGTCTTTTTGTCCATGGTGAATTCGCTGTCCTTGACCGGGTTCAGCTGCAATTGTTCCTGAAGGGTACGCCCTGCAAGCAGGGCTTCGTATATCCAGCGGCCCATTTCCTTGGTGCGGATGCCCCTCTCCCGGTTCAAGGACTGCACAAAGCTGTCCGAGGCGCGCCAGGTCCGTTTGAGGCATTGGGAAGAGACGCGCAAACGGTTCCAGCCGCCGAACATAGCGGTTTTGGGGCGGCCCAGGTCGTCGCGGTTGAGGTTGGCGGGCGGGTAACTGGTCAGGGCGTGAATCTGGGTAAACGTCGTCATGGGGGATCCTCCATGTTGCTAGCGGATTGAAATGATCAGGATTGGGGGGCGTTGCCGAAGTATTCGCGGGCCCATTCGTAGCGCATGAAATCGCGCCCTTTCTTCCACCAGTAAATGGCGCTGGCCAGGGCTGTAATGTGGGCCTGGTTGCCCACAAGTGGCAACAAGCGGATCAGGGATACATAGAGCTCGTCCAGGTCTTCGCATGCCAGCAGGCGGCGGAAGCGCGCCTCACTGACGGGAGCTGCCCCGCCGCCATCCCTGGGCGTGGCCATGGCCCTGGCCGGATGCATGCCGCCAGCCTGCTTGACATGGGACAAAACCCCGGCAATGGCGCCCAGACGCAGCATTTGTTCATTGTTCCGGACCCCGGGCAGCAACACATTAATGAAGCGTATTGTCTGGGGCAAAAGCAGCGCATCCAACGGCTTGCAAACATGGCGCAATTCCGCGCGCTCGCCTTTGTTGTCCTCGAGTTTCTCCCACCATTCGTGGATTATCTCCCATTTGATCGAAGTGTCTCTGTTGGCCATGGAAGCTCCTTATGGGGTATTTTTTTTGGATTCTTTCTGTATTTCCGGCAAATCCAGCATGCCGCGCAGCTTGTTGTTGCGTACGGAGGCAAACGCCAGCAGTGCGCGCCAGGCCTTGGCCAGGCGGCGGTGGTCGCCGTCGGCGGAGAATTGCCACATTTGCGCCGCATCCTGGAAAATTGCACGGGCCATTTTGCACAGTTTTCTCAACCAGTCTCTTCGATGCTCATGCAAATCGTTCTCGTTTTCTTCCATCAGGGAATCGCGCAATTGCGGCAATAGCGCATAAAAAAACGCTTCGCTGTCCTGCCAAAAGCGGGTCGTGTAGCCGCCCAAAAGCGTGTTGTTGGCCTTGATATCAGCCCGTGGATCGAACAAGGCCGTGCGCAACACTTTGCGCAGCGTACCTGCGACCTCGTTGGCGGCCGCGATGCATTGGGCGATGAGGGCCGCGTAATCCTGCCGCAGTTCCAGCGGTACCTCATAGACGGGTATGGCGCCCTGGTTCCAGGCGCGGGGCTTCATGTTGTCCATGTCGTAGCCGCGAGCCTGGAGGCGGAACACATGGCTGCTCTTGGACCGCCAGCGATAGGCCGTGACCACCAATGCGGGATCGCGGCGGATTTTGCCCTGCTCGCCGGCGCTTACCAGGCCGAGCCAGTTGCGGTAGCGTACGCCTGTGGGCGAGCCGTGGACGTGGTAGGGCTCCTTGTCAGCTTCATGCACCGTGGGCGAAAGCGGATGGCAAAAGCCGCCTTCGTAATTGTAACCGCGGGGCAGGGTGGCGTATTCGGCGATCATTGTGTTTTCAACGCAGCGGCAGACATCGCAGGCTATCTTGCCGTTGCTTTTCTGCGGGATGAACCGGAAGCGCCTGGGCATGCCCCAATACATGTGCAACGGATGCACATTGGCCGGCGTTGTGGGGAGTGCGCCTTTTTCGCTGGTGACCGTGGGGGCCATCCAGGGAAACACGCCGCCTTTCCAGTCCTTGTTTATATCGCCAAGACTTTGCAGCAGCTCCATGGGCAGCACATTGCGCCAGACGCTCTGCCAGAGCGTATCCCCCATAATGGTGGTTGAAAGCGGCCCTCCGCCGCGCAAGGACGTGCGATGCCCCTGTCCGCCGGAGGGGGCGAAGGCCTGCATGGTGAAAATGGCAGCGGCGGAACAGGCCGGACAGACATGGTTGATTCTGCCCCGTTTGACGAAAAAATCCGTGTTGTCTCCCACGGCATTGGCTCCGCACGAGTCAATGAACAGGGCGGAAATGGGCACTATTCTGCCGCTTTGTTCGCGAAGCATGTCCAGGTCCTGCATGAAGCGGGGCCCCTGGCCGAACAGTTCGAATGCGTCCGCATATTGGTGCATGGCTTGCCGCAAGGTTTCGGCGTCAGGGGGCTCCGCTTCCAGCGTCTTCCAATGGCGCTTGTCTTTCGGGGGCAAACAGGTCTGCACTAGGCCGATCAGGAATTCGAGCATCCCCGCGGCCAGGTCCGGACGCGTATAGTCCAGCGCCACAGGCGGATCATCGACCGGTCCAGCCAACTGCCAGGGAGCGATACGCTCGCTCATGCCCGAGGCGCGGACAACGGGTATCCAGGGTGTATTTATGAGATTCACAGATATTCCTCCTGAAAAGCTAAGAACAGAATGGGGCAACGAAATCAATTGCACTTTGTTTTACAATGTGCTTGGTGATGAATCAATAAACATAACAACATTTCAAAAGATTATGTGTATTGACTGAGAGAGGAAAGGACTGGCGCTGTGGATAAACGATACTATATCAGAGGAGATTCTTGAAATCCCATGAGAGAATTATAGTACCAACGACAAATAACCCCTTGTTTGTTCTTCAGTTCACCAGACCAAAGCTGCTCGGCCTCGCGCCGCAAAGGCAAAATCTGCGAATACCTGCCCTTGTCCGGTAATTTTTCTTGCGCTTCTTTCAACATTTCACGCAGGTTGGGATCGACGGGCTCGGGCACTTGCTGCGCCATACGGGCGGGCAGGCCTATTTCGCTCAGGCTCCAGGCATGCGCGCCGTGGGCCCAGGGCAGCAGTCGGCCGTTTTCCCAACAGGCCAGGCGCAGGGTGGTACGCGGTTCCCCCATACGGGTGGGCGTATGGATATCTTCGGTCCAGCCGTTCTGAACCTCGGTATAGCCCAGATCCATATCCAGGGCATTGCGCCAGGCGGCGGACATGTGCGCGTATTTTTCCCCTTCGGCCGCTGTATCGTGCCTGACTAACGCATCCGGTATTTCCTCCTGCTCGGCGTACACGTATTCGATGAGCTCACGGGCCTGTTCGGGCAGGGAGATATGGCCGGACTCTTCCAGTTTGCGGGCCGTGAGCCAGAGCCGCCCGTGGAATGGGTACACGCCCCCGGCCTTGGGCAAAAAGGAGTCGTACCAGTCTGCGGGTGGATTCTGCGCCACAGGGGGCGCGAGCACCAGACAGCGCAGGGTTTCAAACCCTTGCGGACGTTGGCGGTCATGGCGCTGGCAGCGGCCGAAGCGTTGCAGCAGCAAATCCATGGGCGCCAAGTCCGTGGCCAGCAGGTCAAAGTCAACATCAAGACTTTGCTCAATAACCTGGCTCGCGAGCACGATATATCCGGCGCGTTCCTTTTTGGCTTTCTTGCCGAAGCGGTTCAGGATTTCCTGCTCGATGCGCAGCCTGTCGCACATGGCGAACCTCGCGTGAAAAACAAGGATTTTTTTCGGAGGGTGGAGCCGGGCCAAGAGTTCGCGCGCTCGCAGCACGTCGAAGACCGTATTGCGTATCCAGCAGGCGCAGCCGCCTTGATTTGCCGCCTGGACAAGCTCCTGCGCAAGCGCCTGCTCATCGTGCGACAACTCCACGGAAATTGTCCGCTGGGTTCCTTTGCGGTGCGCCACGGGCTGCTCCACCGCACCCGCAGCGCATATACTTGTGACTAACGGGTAGCGTGTTTCCCCGAGTTCGGGAACAACGGCATTTTCCAGGCCTTGCGTAAAGGCCTCTGCAAGCTCCTGGCGTTTTCCTAGCGGCAGTGTTGCCGAAAGCAGAATGGCGCTGCGCCCGAGCATGGCTTGAAAACGCAGCAACGTACAAAGCAGCCCGTGCATATATGTATCGTAGGCGTGCACTTCGTCCACCACCAGCACCTGCCGGGCGAGACCGAAAAGGCGCAGACACTGGTGTCGGGCCGGAAGCACGGCCATAAGGGCTTGGTCTATGGTGCCCACGCCCACAGCCGCAAGCAGGGCTTTTTTGCGGTTGTCCGCCAGCCAGGCCGCGCATTCGCCCCCGCCGTCTTCTGCGGACGGTTTTTCAGAAGCGGCTATGGTCAGCGATGCCTGAAACCGTTCAGAAAGATGGCGCGCGCCGTGGGCGAGGATCAAAGACGGGTGCGAACCTTCCTGAAACAGGCGGTCGTAGGCCTTGGCCAGGCGTGCGTACATGGCGTTGCTGGTGGCCATGGTTGGCAGAGCCAGAAACAGCCCCTGGGCCTGTCCGCCGGACATGAGGCGGTGCGCAGCGCAAAGAGCAGCCTCGGTCTTGCCGCTGCCGGTCATGTCTTCAACGATGACAAGCTGCGCCCCATCGGCCAGAGGCATGCTGTCAGCGTAGAGCTGCACCGGGGAAGGGGTGGATATCTCGGGGAAAAGTCGGCAAAAGTCCTGAAGCGCGCCTGCCGGGGGGATACAGATGCCGCATTGGGTGACGGCTTCTTTGGCCTGCGGTAAAGCGTAATCCTGCCAGTATTGCTGCAACGTTTCGGCAAATTGCGGTTTGGGGGGGAAATACGTGTTGTTTGAGCCTATCCAGTCGCTCAGGACCACGAGCCCGGCCAAAAGAAACGAGGCCTGCCGGAGTCGCCCCTCATCGGTGTTGGTATAAGGAGGTATTTCGGGGTGTAGCAGTTCAATAAGCGCTCGTACGCATTCCTTGGCCACCCGCTGCTCGTCGGCACTGAAATATGCTTTAAGCGATCGCCCGGCGTGGGGAAGCTGTATGGGGCGGCCATGGTGGCCGAAAACAGCTTGCCTCAAGCAATCATCATCCAGGATTGTGTCTTCTTTGAGAAAACCTTTTTCCTGAAGCTCCTCGCTCAATGCTTCATCCCACAGGTACAACCCCAGATACGTGTGGTGCGTTCCCGTGTTGATACGCGACACATCCAGTGTACGCCCGAGCTGTTCGCAGGCTCCCGGTTCTTTAGCCTGAAAACAGGCTGAGAGCTTGCCCAGATCATGCAGTGCGAGCAGGAAGGTGATGCACGAGACGACAGTCTCTCTGACGCAGCCGAGCTTGCGAGAGAACCATTTCTGCAGCGAGATATCCCGCAACAGAATTTCCCGGCCCACTGCCGCCACATCCAGCAAGTGAAACGGCAGCGGATGCACCTGGTTGCCGTGATATTTCCCCCAAAAGTTCGCATAGGAAATCGGCTGATCGTTACTCATTGGATTCTCCGGCTTTATACAAAAAAGCCGATAGCAAGATTCCAATCGAAATTCCAGAGGTATTCAAAGAAAGAACTTTACCAGATCTGTTCTGAACCCGCGTGATATTGTCGATGCCACTTGGGAAAAGTGGGATCTGGGGAACTTCATGGGGATTTCAGTCTCTCGTCATTCTATTTCAATCACCGCCGCCGCCCGCCGTAAACCCTCCGGCGACAAATGGCTATACCTCTGCGTCATCTTGAAAGTCGCGTGCCCCATGAGTTCTTTTACGCTGTAAAGGTCTACGCTCCGTTGGACCAGCCAGCTTGCGAAGGAGTGGCGGAGGGTGTGGAAGCAGACTTTTTGCCTGGGGTCGGTGATGCCCTGGTTGAACATTTCATTGACCGTACGGGGAAAGGTTTTTGAAACATCGGTTTGGATCGTGCCTTTCTTGCTCGGGAAGATCAGATTGCTATCTTGCGAATGTTTTGCTTTTCGCACTTGAAGCATTTCTGAGGTCCGCTTTGTGAGGAAGGCGGTCCGGTTCAAGGCTTTGTTTTTCGGGTCCATAATAGCCAGTGTTCCGGCTTCGAAGTTCACGTGATCCCAAGTCAGTTGGGCAATCTCTCAGAAGTGGACCCCAAAAATCGGACAGCATGCTAGAGCATATAACTCTTGAAATAGTCTAGACAATTGGTTATGCTTTGCTCAT
>CAZFCK010000175.1:0-10181 GCA_964517355.1 uncultured Desulfovibrionaceae bacterium
TCCAGAGAAATGCATAAGAGCATCTAGCGCTTTTCAAGCGTGAGATGCTCTAGAAGTTTTCCTACCGTATTAAGAGTAAAATTCCTGCCAACCATCTTTAACCAAGAGGATATGTTATAACAATGCGACCGATTAGATGAGCGCCTCCATATATTTCCCGGAGAATGAGTATATATTGAATAAGATACTTATCAATCAAAAACAGCCTGATAGCCTGACGCCGCAGAGGGGTGACGACTATTTTTTCAACACCCCCTTGATATTGTCGCCCGGATTATATATGGGGGCACCATGAATGATTCCTTTGTAAAACTCGACGCCGATATCGTGCAGTGGGCTCATGCTCAAGCGGCCGCTAAAGGCACGAGCGTCACCAGGTTGCTGTCCTCCATGCTGCGTGAGCGCATGGCGCAGGGCGGGGCCATGTTGCAGAAAGAAGAGCCGTTACCCTTGCAGATGCGTGCCGGCTTCATGCTGGCGGACCCCGAAATCAATTGTGGGGTTTTTCGTAGCGCAAGTGATGACTAACTCCAGACTGCCGGCCTGAGACTACCTTTCTTCCACTGGTTGCGCATTTCTATTCCCTTTTATTAGCCAGATCTTTTGTAGTAATTTTCATATGTTAAATGGAAGTTACATTTTTCGTGACTGTTCCCTCTCCCGTATGTATTCATATTAAATCTAAATTACAGCAGGATAGCTTCGTTACGAGCTTTTCCAATAAATTTTCTAGCGCATTTTCGCCTTGAAACAAGGCTCTCCCCTGAAACAATTTCCAATTGTTCCAGGGAAATGCATAAGAGCATCTAGCGCTTTTCAAGCGTGAGATGCTCTAGACGAGCAGGACGGCCGCGGAGCCTTGACCGTGTGTGATGATCTCAAAATAATGGCAGGTTAACATCTCCCGCCGCACGGCGATAACTGGCGCCTGAAACGCCTTACGGGAGCGTGTACGCACTTCCCCGGCGGTAATACGGCAACCGGGTTTCAATCTCCGCGGCCATGTCCGCCAGCTTCGCGTGGCGGGCGATCCGCACCGCCTGCGTCGCCGTTTCCAGGGCCGCGTCGTATCGCCCCGCCGCCGCCAGCGCCGCGGCAAGGGTGTCCAGCAGAGCCGGATTACCCCTTCCTCCTTGCTGTAGTGCCCGTTGCGCCAGGCGTACTGCCCGTGGACCGTCCCGCAACTCGGCGCGAGGAGCTGCCGCCAAAAGAAAAGCAAGATTGTTGAGAGCCTTGTAATAATCCGGCCGCATCTGCAAGGCGGCCTCGTATGCGGCCACGGCTTCTTTCCAGCGCTTTTCCCCCCGGTAATGTACCGCAAGATTGTATTGGATCATGTAATTATCTCGGGTCACATCAAGGGTGCGGCGGTACAGTGTCTCGCTGTTCTCCCAATACCCGGCCTGCAGGCGGACGCCCCAGGCCAGGGGCGCGCACACGGCGAGAGACACGGCGAGCCCCAGCGTCCAGGGCCGCGACGAACGTCGCAGGATCGCCGCCGCTCCCCAGACCAGCGCCCAGAAAAGGCCGATGTGCGGGAGATAGGCATAACGGTCCGCCCAGGCCTGCCCCCCCACTTGTATCACGCCCACCACCGGCGCCAGCATGCCCACGAACCACAACCAGCCCATCAAGGCATACGGCGCCTTGCGCCTGGCAAGCCAACATACGGCGGTCACGGCAACCAGCAGGCACGCGGCAGCCAGGGTCGCTCCCAACGGTACGGGCGCGAACGGATAAAAAACCCCCAGCCCCGAGGGCCAAAACGTCTTAACCAGATACGTGACGTACGCCACCGGCACATTGGCCAGACGCGCGCTCAGGGGCAGTTCGTCCAGAGTTGCCAGAGCCCCGGCCCCGCCTTGCGCCCAGAGCGTCAGCGCCACGCTGGCCCCGGCGAGCAAAAATAGCGTCCATTTCTCGCGCACCAGCCGCCATACATCGCGCGCCCCCCGTTCCATGCGCTGCAGGGGCCAGTAGTCCAAAAGCAGCAAAACGCAGGGCGCGGTGACCAGCATGGGCTTGGCCAGCAACCCGCAAGCCAGGGGCACGGCGGTGAATACGATTTTCTTCAACCGGGAGGCCTCGGCGTAACGCACCCAGGCCAACAGGGTCAGCAGGAAGAAAAACGCGCTCAGCACGTCCTTGCGCTCCGCTATCCAGGCCACGCTCTCCACATGCAGAGGGTGCAGGGCCCAGAGCGCCGCCACGGCCAAAGCGCACCACCCTTGGCGTGTGGCGCGCAGCAACAGCACATACAGCAACAGCACGTTCAGCAGGTGAAACAACAGGTTCACGCCATGGTGCGCCCCGGCGTCCAGCCCGAACAACTCCACATCGCACATGTGCGCAATCCAGGTCAGGGGGTGGTAATTGGAGGCGTGAGCGCTGGTGAAGGCCCAGGCAACGCCCTGCGGGCTCAGGCCCGCGGTCACTGCGGGATTCGCGTACACATAGTCGTCGTCATCGAAGTTGATGAAATCCGCCTGCAGCACCGGGGCATAGGCCCAGGCCGTGACCAGCAGCAGCGCTAGCGCCACCGCCAGTTGTAGCGCTCCCAGAGAAAAACGTGGGCGCGCCTCATGCTGCGCAACCGTTGCCGTGCGGTTCCTTTTCTTGCGTCTGGACATGGCGCGTATCCTTATTCAAATGCCTCAGATACGCAAGGCCCGCAGCTGACGCGCGAGCATGGCCGCCTTTTTCTTTCCGATGCCCGGAATAGCCGCAAGGGCTGTTTCCGAAGCCTCGGCCATGGCCTGCACATTGGGGAAATGCTCCCACAACAAACGCGCGGTTTTCGGACCCACGCCCTGCAAACGCAGCAGTTCGCCGCTCAGGGCCGTCTTGCGTCTGGCGCGGCGGTGCCTGCCGATGGCGAAGTTGTGCACGCTGTCGCGCACATGCTGCAAGAACAGCAATTCCGGCGATCCCGGTTTCAAGGCCAGAGGATTTTTGCGCCCCGGCAAATAGACGGAATCCTCCAGCCCATGTGTTTTACGTCTGGCCTGGCCGCCGCTTCGGACCTTTTCCTTGGCGATGCCCGCCAGGGGAAAAAGGCCGCTTTGCCCCGCTTGTTCCATGGCCTTTTCCACTGCGGCCAGTTGCCCCTTGCCGCCGTCCACCAGCAGCAAATCCGGCCACGGAGGCCCTGAAGCCAGGCGCCGCTCCAGCCAGGCCGCCAGAGCGCCGTAGTCGTCTCCCGCGGGCACTTCCGGGGGCACAATGTACACCCGGTACTCTTCCTTGCAGGGTTCGCCGTCTTGAAAGACCACCACCCCGGCGCGCGGCTCCTGGCCGCCATGATGCGAAATGTCCACGGCCTCGATACGGCGGGGCGGCGCGGGCAGACGCAGTTTTTCGGCCAGGCTATCCAGGAGGGGCTTTTGCTCCCCGTGAAGCGCGGCCTCCCTGGCGTTGGTGCCGGCCAGGGCCACCAATTGCTTTTCCGCGCCGGAGCAAGGCGGAGTGACGCGCACGTGCCCCTGGCGGTGTTCGGAAAGCACCTGCGCAAGCAACGCCTGCGTGGATTGCGGTTCCGGATCCGAAGACGCCTCAGCGTCGGCATCACGTTCAAACGTCTGGTCTTCGCGCTCTTCCCCGCGCAAGTCGTCCAAACTCCATGGGAGCACGACACGCTCCGGAATAAAGCTCTGCGGCCCGTAATACTGCCCCACGAATCCTTCGAGCACTTCCCTTCCGTCTTCCAGGGAAAGGCCGGGCCAGTAAAAATTCTTGCGGTCGATCAAGCGCCCCTGGCGCACGAAAAGCAGGCCGAGGGCCAGGCCGGACGACGTTTGCGCCAGTCCGAGCACATCCATGTCAGCGCCTCCAGGCAGGACGGCCGCCTGCTGCTCAACGGTGCGCTCCACCGCGCGGATCTGATCGCGCAGCACGGCGGCGAACTCGAAATCAAGGCTGTCCGATGCGCGCTGCATCTCCTGCCTGAGCATCGCGGTCAATTCGCCGGAACGCCCCGCAAGAAACATCTCCACGCGCCGCACCATGTTCGCGTAGTCCTCTTTGGAGACCTCGAGCACGCAGGGCGCCAGGCACAATCCTATATGATGATAGAGGCAGGGGCGCACCCTATTGGTCATGCTGCGGTCGGAACAACGGCGCAAAGGAAAAATCTTGTGGATAACCTTCCAGGTGGCGCGCGCGGCCTGAGCCGAAGTGAAAGGGCCGAAATAAAGGGCCTGGTCGCGGGCCACCTTGCGCGTGAGCGTCAGCCTGGGAAAATCGGCGTTCTTGTCCAAACGGAACAAGACGTATTGTTTGTCGTCACGAAGCACCACATTGTACCGTGGGCGGTGCTTTTTGATCAGGCTGGCCTCAAGGAGCAAGGCCTCCTTTTCCGTGGCCGTGCACAAGGTATCTATACTGCGCGCCCTGGCGAGCATGGCCCGTGTCTTGGGCGTCTGGCGCTCCAGAGAAAGAAAATACGAACCCACGCGCTTGCGCAGGACCTTGGCCTTGCCCACATACACCACGCGGCCGGCGGCGTCCTTGAAAAGATACACGCCGGGGCGCAAGGGTATGTCCCTGAGCCGTTCACGCATGTCCCGCAAATGGGTGTATTGCTCTGGAGCCTGTGATGTGTCGGTTGCCGCGTCATGCATGGTAGCTATGTACTGCAGAGCCGTGACCAAGGCAAAGAGGCCTTTGCGGCATTTTTTCGTATCCGCGAATAAAAATTTTCGCACTCCGCAGCCCTCATCTCATATTCCCTCAAATTTTAGATAGTTTTTTTACTCTTTAATGTCAGACTTTTATGTATTTATAAAATCCGTGACATTGCCCGTACGATCAGTCCAATAAATTGAACCGTAAAAAATTTTATACTCAAGCCCATTCAACGCTTGCATTAGTGGGGAAAGTTACGTATTAGATAGGTGCCACTGACTTGAGGGGAGCGTCATTTTTATGACAAAGCAAAAGGAGGGAGGAAAATGAAAAAACTGATGACCCTGGTTCTCGCAGCCAGCTTCATTCTGGGCACGGCCCTCACGGCTTCCGCCGTGGAAATCACTGCCAACGGCAGCTTCGACTTCACTTGGGGCTGGTATACGAACAAAACCTTGTTCGACAACAACGAGATCAACAGAGCTGTCGGCGCTGCCGGCAACAACCCCGAAGTGTTCGACGCCCGTCAGCGCGAACGCTTGCAGGTGAACTTCATCGCTTCTGAAAACGTTCAGGGCGTCATTTACTTTGAGATCGGTGAAACAGTCTGGGGCGGCGGCAACAACGGCGCCAACGTGGGCAGAGGCTCCGGCGGCGCCGCCGGCACCGACGGCGTAGCCGTGGAAGTACGCCGTGCCTACATCGACTTCAACGTGCCCAACACCGACCTGCTGTTCCGCGTTGGCCTGCAGGGTCTCGCCCTGCCTTCCAGCGTTGTCGGCAACCCCGTGCTGGGCAGCTCCGGTACGGACATGGCCGCTGTCGTCGGCGTGTACACCATCAACGACATGGTTACCGTCGGCGCTCTGTGGGGCCGTCCCTGGAACACCTGGCAGTTTAACGATCTGAACGATTCCTTTGACGTTTTCGCTCTGTACGTGCCCATCACCATCGACGGCATGATGACCATCACCCCCTGGGCCATGTACGGCATCGCCGGTACCGACGCCCTGTACGGCAGCAGACTCGCTGGTGCTCTGAACGTGCCCAATGGCATGCTGACACCCGCTTTCGGCAGCGCCGGCGCTCGCGCGTACACGAACAACGCCTACCAGTACATGTGGTGGGCCGGCGGCTCCTTCGAGTTCACCATGCTGGATCCCCTCACCTTCGCTCTTGACGTTGTGTGGGGTACTTCCATCGATCCCAGCGACGACGAACTCGAACGCCACGGCTGGTACCTGGCCGGTCGCGTAGACTACCAGACCCCGTACGTCACCCCCGGTTTGGTTGCCTGGTGGACCACCGGTGAAGACGACGACATCTGGAACGGCTCCGAGCGCCTGCCTGAACTCGACGGTACCTTCCAGGCCACCACGTACGGTTTCGATGGTCAGTCCCTTCTGAACGCCGGCGACATCATCGGCCAGAGCGCTGAAGGCACCTGGGGCTTGTCCTTGCAGTTCAACGACATCTCCTTCATCGAAGACCTGACTCACGCCCTGCGCATCAGCTTCCTGGGCGGCACCAACGATCCCGAAAGCCTGCGTAACTACCGCAACAATCCTCGTTGGAACCCCGCTTTCGTGAATCCCAGCGGCATCATGCTGACCACTGCCGACTACGCTTGGGAAATCGACTTCGACCACAAGTACCAGATCTACGAAAACCTGGCCGCCATTGTTGAGATGGCCATGGTTGACGTACAGCGCGAAGCCTACCCCTGGCGTACGCAGAACAACCGCAACAACGTGCGTGACACTCGCCTCTGGAAGACCAGCACCGCTTGGAAGCTGGCCATGGGCCTGCAGTACCGCTTCTAGTGTTGTAAAACACCCGCTATGACGCCACCCTCGAGCCGGGGCCTTCGGGCCCCGGCTTTTTTTTACGCCTTCCCGCTCACACGTTCGTTTGTCCGCAAGCAATGCGTATGAGTTCACTCCGCCCTTTCCGGCGGGCATATCCAAGAAAGCCTCCGGTGGCTTAAGAACCTCCAAAACTACTTCAATGGTAGAACATGCCGCTTGCTCATCAATTCTATACACCCGCACCGCAGTTCCAAGGGAGGCCCCGAAAAGGTATGGCGGTGCCCCATCATTGAACAATGATAAAATACATGCTTCAGCGACGCTTACGCACCCAGGAGGCCACAACCCGCCTTTTCGAAATTTGGCGTTCAAGAGGGCACCACCTGCTTTCGACACGTCTGCGAGGGGCAGGGTCTTGGCAAGATTTTTCAGATGCTGCCGTAAAAATTTTTTAACACGTGAGCATTGTCTTTCGCTCGTCCACGACAGATATTTTTACTTTCTCATTTAATATAAGTATATTATCAACCATGAACATCTGTTTCCCTTCGACCCGGGACGGTGTCCAAAAATTTGTACCGTAAAAAATTTTATACTCAAGTCCAAATTTCGCTTGCAAAGCCCAAAAAGCGAGCGTAATACTAGGCTACCGCTAAATGAGGGAAGCGTCATTTTTTTGGCAAAGCAAAAGGAGGAAGGAAAATGAAAAAACTGATGACTCTGGTTCTCGCTGCCAGCTTCATCCTGGGCTCCGCCCTCACGGCTTCCGCCGTGGAAATCACTGCCAACGGCAGCTTTGATTTCGCTTGGGGCTGGTACACGAACAGGACCCTGTTCGACAACAACGAAATCAACAGAGCAGCCGGCGCCGCCGGCAACAATCCTGAGCTGTTCGACGCCCGTCAGCGTGAACGCCTGCAGGTGAACTTCATCGCTTCTGAAAACGTTCAGGGCGTTGTGTACTTTGAAATCGGCGAAACAGTCTGGGGCGGCGGCAACAACGGCGCCAACGTGGGCAGAGGCACCGGCGGCGCCGCCGGCACCGACGGCGTGTCCGTGGAAGTACGCCGCGCCTACATCGACTTCAACGTGCCCAACACCGACCTGCTGTTCCGCGTCGGTCTGCAAGGTATCGCCCTGCCCTCCGCCGTTGTCGGCAACCCCGTGCTGGGCAGCTCCGGTACGGACATGGCCGCCGTTGTCGGCGTGTACACCGTCAATGACATGATCACCGTCGGCGCTTTGTGGGGCCGTCCCTGGAACACCTGGCAGTTCAACGACATCAACGATTCTTTCGATGTCTTCGCTCTGTACGTGCCCATCACCGTTGATGGCATGATGACCATCACCCCCTGGGTCATGTACGGCATCTGCGGCACCGACGCCCTGTACGGCAGCAGACTCGCTGCCGCTTTGAACGTGCCCAACGGCATGCTGACTCCCGCTTTCGGCAGCGCCAACGCCCGTGCTTACACGAACAACGCCTACCAGTACATGTGGTGGGCCGGTGGTTCCTTCGAGTTCACCATGCTGGATCCCCTCACCTTCGCTCTTGACGTTGTGTGGGGTACTTCCATCGATCCCAGCGACGACGAACTCGAACGCCACGGCTGGTACCTGGCCGGTCGCGTAGACTACCAGACCCCGTACGTCACCCCCGGTTTGGTTGCCTGGTGGACCACCGGTGAAGACGACGACATCTGGAACGGCTCCGAGCGCCTGCCTGAACTCGACGGTACCTTCCAGGCCACCACGTACGGTTTCGATGGTCAGTCCCTTCTGAACGCCGGCGACATCATCGGCCAGAGCGCTGAAGGCACCTGGGGCTTGTCCTTGCAGTTCAACGACATCTCCTTCATCGAAGACCTGACTCACGCCCTGCGCATCAGCTTCCTGGGCGGCACCAACGATCCCGAAAGCCTGCGTAACTACCGCAACAATCCTCGTTGGAACCCCGCTTTCGTGAATCCCAGCGGCATCATGCTGACCACTGCCGACTACGCTTGGGAAATCGACTTCGACCACAAGTACCAGATCTACGAAAACCTGGCCGCCATTGTTGAGATGGCCATGGTTGACGTACAGCGCGAAGCCTACCCCTGGCGTACGCAGAACAACCGCAACAACGTGCGTGACACTCGCCTCTGGAAGACCAGCACCGCTTGGAAGCTGGCCATGGGCCTGCAGTACCGCTTCTAGTGTTGTAAGACACCCGCTATGACGCGACCCTCGAGCCGGGGCCTTCGGGCCCCGGCTTTTTTTGCCTTCTTCCCCTCTCGACTTTTTCGCGTTCCTTTTCTATGAATCGGGTCTGTTCAGACACACCCTTTTGCAATTGGAGCTTACATGCCCTGTCGTACTCTCACCTATCGGAACACCGAAGACGCCGCGCCAATCGTGCAATGGCTCGCGGATCGCGACGGCTGCGACACGGAGTCCGGCGCCACCGTCTCTGAGCGCGTGCGCGCCATAATGAAAGATGTCGGCCTGCGCGGCGACGACGCCCTTGTTGAATACACAAGGCGTTTCGACTGCCCGGATTTCACGGCCCAACACCTGCGCGTTCCGCCCGACGCCCTGCGCAAGGCCGCGGCCTCAGTGCCTGCAAGCGACATTCAGGCCATTTCGCACGCGGCGGATAATATCCGCGCCTACCACCAGGCTCAGGTCCAGCATTCCACATGGCATACCGCTCCCGGCGGCACCATACTCGGCCGTCTCGTGAGACCCGTAGACAAGGCCGGACTTTATGTGCCCGGAGGACAAGGGGGCGAAACGCCGCTCATTTCCAGCGTGCTGATGAACGCCATTCCAGCGCAGGTCGCCGGTGTGGAGGAAATCGTGCTCGTCACGCCCCCGCGCAAAGACGGTGGATTGAACCCCTACCTGCTCGCGGCGGCCCATGTCCTGGGCATCGACAAAGTCTTCTGCTGCGGCAGCGCTTGGGCCATCGCCGCCCTGGCCTACGGCACGCACAGCATCCCCCGCGTGGATGTCATCGCCGGTCCAGGCAATATTTACGTGACCACGGCCAAGCAATTGCTCATCGGCCAGGTGGGCATCGACATGATCGCCGGCCCCAGCGAAATCGCCATCCTGGCCGATGCGCCAGGCCTTGAAACCCACGGCGGTTCCCCGGCCTGGCTGGCGGCGGACATGCTGTCGCAGGCCGAGCATGATCCCCTGGCCTCCTCGCTGCTCATCACTCCGGACGAATCCCTGGCCCTTGCCGTGAAAAAGGAACTCGTCGCTCAGCTGCAGGACCTCCCGCGCAACGCCATTGCCGGGAAAGCGCTGCAGAACTGGAGCGCCGTGATTCTGGTGCCGCACATCGCCGCGGGCATAGAGATCGTCAACCGCATCGCCCCGGAACATCTGGAGCTGGTTCTTGCCGATCCCTGGAGCCACCTTGGCGCGATACGCCACGCCGGCGCCATTTTTTGCGGCGCCAATACCCCGGAGCCCGTGGGCGACTACTTCGCCGGACCCAATCACGTGCTGCCCACCATGGGCACCGCGCGATTTTCCTCCGGCCTTTCCGTGGAGACGTTCTGTAAAAAGTCCAGTCTGATAGCCGCACAACCGGGCTATATCGCCGAGCACGCGGCGACCATCGCCAGACTGGCCAGACTGGAAGGCCTTGAGGCCCACGCGCGTTCCGTGGAATGCAGAGTGAAAAAATAACGGCCTGCAAGACTAGGGCCTGTTTCTAGCGCATTTTCGCCTTGAAACAAGGCTCTCCCCTGAAAC
>CAZFCK010000176.1:0-10177 GCA_964517355.1 uncultured Desulfovibrionaceae bacterium
GCATAGGTCCCGGTTATAGGCCGGGTGCGCCATCTTTCAATATGGCTGTATATCCGCTTATTTAGTTTACTGACCGTGCCGGGGCTTACTTTGGTTCCCCAAAGCGCTTCGGTTATGGATTCGACCCGTCTTACGCTTACTCCGGCCAGATACATCTCGATCATCGCTTCTTCAACGGATGATTCGCGCCGCTTGCAGCGCTCAATAATCGCGGTCTCGAAGATGGCCTCCCTAAGTTTTGGCACCTTTAATTTCACTTCCCCTGCCTTGGTCAAAAGCTTCCGCTCGTAATGACCGGCACGACTGTCAACCCGGTCAGGGGATCTGGAATATTTGGGAGCATTGCAGAGTCTATCTGCTTCGGCATCCAGTAAATCGTTTAAGGTCTGCTCCACTGTGCCCTGACCATTTCGCCCAAATGGCCCCGAATCTTACCCTCGTCGATATGTACGACATGCCCGAGCTTTTTGGTGTTATCCTTGTCCAAGGTGGTGGTCCTTTCGTTTGGTGTGAGTAATCTAAGCAACTCTCATTTCACCATACGGAGACCACCGCCTACTTTAAGAGCGAAAAATATCTTACGTTATCTTCGGGGGGAACTTATTTGTTTTTGAGCCTGTGGCGTCATAGGCCCAAGAACCGTCACTATAATTTTGGGAACTCTACTTTTAGGCGCGGTATTGTAGTGCGGCCTGGCGCGCCTGTACTCTCGTGGTCAACATGGCTAAATACTAGTTGATCTGCCGGAAGGCGAAAGACTTCGCTAAGGGCTTGGGTCAAAGAGTGGTGGTTTTAAAAATTCGGCTCAAGTTATTTATTTCACCGAACGTCTGGGGAAAAGTGTTGGAGCTTATCAGGTTGATTTGATTTTCGTTCGGGCGGATCAAAGAAACACAAGATATCAGCTCTTAGCCTTTAAGGGCATATTCACGCTAATGGCCCTGATGGCCTTCGCAAATACTTAAAAGCAAAAAAGAAAGGGGAGCCCGACGGGCTCCCCGACTTATTGGTATTTTGGTGCCGGAGGAGAGACTCGAACTCTCATGGCCGCAAGGGCCGGGGGATTTTGAGTCCCCTGCGTCTACCAGTTCCACCACTCCGGCATGTCTTTCGAACGCCCTGAATTTACCATCAGTGAAGCTGTTGTGCAACTATTGGAGAGAGAGTGTGTTAAGTTTTTTGCCGGTTTTTCTGTATTTTTGAGCACAAGGCATTTAGTGGAGCTATAACAGGCTCAATTAAGGGGGAAAAGGCTGGGGATTGAGAAAATGCCCAACTATTGGTTTGGTTAAGTGCGGCGTCGGAGGCTTAAAATAGTGTCTTGGCCGAGCTTTTTTTAGCCCATGCCGGGGGCGGGTTCTTCAGATTGCCTGGCTTTTTGAGGCTGCGAAATCTGAACTCCTGGCAGGATATAGGTGAACAGCCTGTCGGGGGTGATGATAACCTTTTGAAGTCGATGGCCCTTTACCTTTTGACTCAGATAAGCGCTGTTCAGGTAACCAGGCTCAATGCAGCAACTTTAATCGTGCAGGCTCTTTTTTAATCTTTCATAAAGCTCACAACCCTTAATATTTAAGCAACACCTCTTGTGCCTGGCATCAAAGGGGTCCTCAAATGTCTCTACCAAATCAAGGCCCACTGATTTTTTAGCGGTAAGTTTGGTAAGGACCCGTATTGTTCTAGATGTGGTGGCAGGGGATTCGCCGACAAATTCTTGAATCTCCTTCATGGGGATTCCGTCTTTACGGTTCTTATCCATAAATTCATGGGCAATATAGATAAAAATAATAACTGAATTAAGGCCAATGTCAGGCCTTATTTGGGCAAATCCGGACAGGCAGCTGAGCAGATTTTTAACAGGGGTCATAACATATGCCTTTTGGCTGGAAATATTATAGCTAAGCTGGTGTTAAATAAGAAATTTTTTTGAATACTAGTTAGTTCATGGAGAGTTTCAGGTCCTCGTACAGCTTTTTACCTTTTGGGGTTAGCTTGCAAAGTTTATGTCTTCCATCCAGCGGGCTTTCGTAAGTTTCAACTACATTCAGACCACTGGTTCTTTTGGCCGTAAATTTGGCTAAAGTTTTGATGATGCGTGAGGTGTTGGCTGAAGTGTCTCCCAGGAAGCCTTTGACTTCCTGCATGGGAATCCCATCTATTCTGTTTTGGTCTTCACACTGCTGGGCAATGTAAAAAAAGGCCATAACGGCGTTTAGTCCAATGTCTGATCTTCTTTTAGAAAATTCTTGAAGAGTATTTAGAATTTTGTCAACCATTGTTTATGTCCCATATTTTGATCTGGATAATCTAATATATTAACTAATGGCTTCATGCTTTTATCACAAAAAAATGCGAAAGGTAAAGAGATAAAATTTTAATTACGAGCAGATAGTCTACTTATTACATGGTAGATATTAGTAATAATAAAGGCTTACTTTTGGCGTTTAGCGTATCCTTAACTAGCCTTAATATTAATTAAGGGAAAGAGAAATAAAGTGCCGGATGGAGATTGAATATTTTTTTTCTTGATACTTCTTTAGCCCCTTAAGTTGGAAAAAGACTGGTAAAAATCGTGAAAAAATAATTTTAGCTGTAACTAACTGAAAAGAAAAGATTTCCTAGTTGGCCTGGTTTTGAGGGAAATGGCTGCAATTGCTCATCTCGTCAGAGTTGCAAGTTCTTCTCTAGAAAAAATTAAATTTCATTGATTAGTAGTTGAATTATTTTTAGTATACCCCTCCTTGTGTAGCCCCTCTTTATAAAACCTGAGCTGCTGTATTTTGTATTTTAGGTCAGATTCCGGCAATCCTACGTTTTTGGTTGCAGCGACTATGGCCTGAAGTTTGTTGCTTTCAGTTTAGAAAACAGGATTTGATATCCTTAAAAACACGTTCGCCTTTGGCTGTAAGCTTTACCAACTTGGACCTGCCGTCATTGGGATCTTCCACCGAGAAGCAAACGCCAATTCCGGATGCTCTCTTGGCGGTAGTCTTGGTCAGGGATTTTAACAGGCGCGATACATTGGCCGGAGTTTCTCCCAGCAGATCCCGAACCTCCTGGTGTGGAACACCAAGGCGGCCCTTTTCTACAATTTGATTGCCGATATACAGAAACGCCACTAGTGAACTGGCGGACTGATCCTGTCGGAGTTTGGCAAATTCGCGAACTGCTTCCAATAAATCATGTGTAGAAACCATTGACGCCCCCCTGGTCAGTAATAATAACCGCATTAAGATATAATATTTAAAACGGTCTTGGTTTATGAAAAAAACTAACTATACTTTTATAGCTAAAATTACAAGAGAAAAAAGACATTTTTATGGCGTGATAAAGAGAATGCGTGATAGGTTTTAAGGGTGTGAAATGGCCAATAATCATAAATTACTAATAATTTGGCTTTCTAAACACCTTCTTCCAAAAATTGGAAAATTTTTTAACCTATTAAAGGGAAAAAATTTACCGGGTTTGTTTGCAAGGGCTCGAGCAGCTATCCGACACAGCGGTTTTTCAGAAGTTCAGTATTTTGTGCTTGGTTTTTAATCTAAAAGGTGCTCGCTGGTTTGTAATTACGTTTTGCGAAATCATAAGTGCTGTATAAGCCTTCCTGTGGCTTTCATGGGCCCAACTTCCCAAATTTTAAGTTTGAAAGTGGTCTTTCAATCCAGATTTATCTTGTCCTGATTTTTCATTTTTAAATCAGGTTGCACCCTATAAAGGGTTTCTCAGTGCCTGTTTGACCCTACTCGGCCTTTCTATTAATGGAATAACCGGTCTTACCCTGATATCTGCCGAAGCGGCTTTTCTGATAGTCGCCTTTATCCTTGGGATGCGCATCCAGGGTTTTGCGCTGCCAAGGGCTCAATTATGTTTTTTGATGCAGGTGGTGAAGTGTTCCGGAATTTTATGGGCAAGTTAACCTTGAAAAATTACTGAGGGATAACGGTCTTCAAGCTTGTCGGAAAAAATCCGCTTCAATAGGCCTTACCAGGGTTGATTTAGACATGGCCGGGTAGGGCGGATTGCCCGCCGCATTATGGCGGCGGGCAAGATTGTTCCCCCAAAAAAACTATTGCCGGTTCAGTCGCTGTTCCCCTCCGTATTGTCCGTTTTTTCCGGCGTTTATTGCCTGGCGCGTTTCGGGCTTCGCCGTTAATGGTCCCGAATTCGGATAACGCTTATCTTTCAGGAAAAAGAAATTCACCGGCCCTTTCACCGGTATGCTTTCCATCTTTGATGACCACCCGTCCGTTTACCAGCACCATTTTGAGGCCCACCGGGTATTTCCGGGGGTTGTCATAGGTGGCCGTATCCGAAAAAATTTCCGGATCGAAAGGGGTGAGATCGGCCCAATAGCCCGGCTTTGCCAGCCCTCTTTGGACAATCCCCAGCCTTTGGTTGGGCTGGGAGGTCATTTTCATCACTGCCTGTTCCAGGCTGAAAAGTCCTTTTTCGCGGGCCATGCGTATGACTCTGGGAAAGGTACCGTACAGCCTGGGATGTGGCTTTGAACCCACCGGCGCTCCGTCAGAGCCCACCATGGCAAACGGCAGTGATAAAAACATCTCCATGATTTGCCGGGCCATAAATTCATAGACCGCGAAAACGGCCCCATCCTCGGCCAATAGCAGATCATAGGCAAACTCAAAGGGATCCTGCCCGGCCTCGTCAGCCAGATCGGCTATGGTGCGGCCTTTCATGAACTCGTTTTTCAGGCTTTTCACCGAAGCCACTGTGGTCTTGGACCAGCCCGCGTCAATATAAAAATTATGCCAGCCTTTAATTCCGGTTTTGGTTTCCTTCACCATTTGCCGCCTGGTTTCTTGTCCCTCAGGCGCTTGGTGATGACCGGTACTCCGCCTTCCAGGGCCCAGGGCGGCAAGGTGGCCATTAAGGTGGTTGAAGCCGAAGTATAGGGATAAACATCACAGCTCACCTCAACGCCCTGGGACCGGGCCTCCTCCAGGGTTGTCACAATTTTTTCCGCCAGAGGCCAGTTCCGCGAGCCGCATACCTTAAGGAGTGATATGTGAACCGGCACCTTGGCCTCGCGTCCTATGCGCAAGGCTTCCAAAATTGATTCCACCACCTGGTCCGATTCATTACGGATGTGGGATACGTAAATCCCCCCTTTTTGCCTGAACACTTCGGCCAGGGAGATCAACTCCCCGGTGGCGGAATAACAACCCGGCTTTGCCAGAACAACCTGATTCTTGCATCTGGTCAGGTTGATGCCGGTTGACGGAAGGCAGTTTCAGGCAGGGTGACCGGTAGGTCGTTTTTCAACACTTCGTTGATAGCCCTGGAGATATTTTTCCGTGGGTCATTCCGTAAATCAGAAAAATAAATGAACGGGCATGATCTGTTCATATGAGATTTATGAGAGATCAATACCTTGAATTCAGAACTTTTTATGGTTATTGCAGGCGCGCTTAACTTAGTAATCACTTTTTTATAGGCAAAAAAACACCACACATTTTAATCTTAAAATAGAAAATTAATGGTCTGGAAAATGATATTGGGGAGATTGTAGGCCTTTCCCTGCCTGAGGCAGCTGTCGGGACCCTCTTGTCACCCGGTGCATTCGTCAGCATGTTTAATTTTGATTTTGTTTTCGCGGTTGCCCTTGGTTTTAGACACTTTAGTGTGGTTTGTCTGAAAAGCTTCAGTGGGCTATGATTATATATTCTAACTGGAAAAGGCTTGTGCCTCTGCATGAGCCCTAGTATATAGAACGTTATCATCATATTCTTGAGCACAAGGGGCCGCTAATGGATACCGGGAACAAATCCCAGGATCAATTGTTATTTTCCCACCCCCAAATAGACGGCCTGGTACGTTACATGGCCGAAGCTATCTATGAAAAACATCCTGAAATCAAAGAATTAGCCTTGGTTGGCATTCGCACCGGCGGTGCCTATCTGGCTTTTCGCCTACAAAAGCTATTAGGTGAGCTTTCAGGAAATGAACCTCATACTGGTGTGATTGACATCACATTATATAGAGATGATTGGACCAGGCTGCACAACAGACCGGTGGTGGGGCGCACTGAGATTGATTTTTCCATAGAGGACCGTGTTGTGGTGCTGGTGGATGATGTCCTTTTCACCGGCCGCACCACCCGGGCCGCTTTGGATGCGCTGATTGATTTCGGCCGACCCGCCCGCATTGAACTTGCGGTATTGATCGATCGCGGTCACCGGGAATTACCGCTCCAACCGGATTATGTCGGAGCCGTCCTGGAGACCTCGCAAAATGAGGCCATTGATGTCTTCCTGGTTGAAGGTGGATCCAAGGAAGATAGTATTGTCAAGCGGTTAACTCTAAATTAGGGTGCTACGGAGGGGAGTTAAGTCCTAGTTTTTTAATCCCCAATATTACTAGTAGTATTGCCTTTTACTAAGGTATAAAGGGTTGACAGCACTTGGTCGAGAAGTATAGACATGGATATGTAGTGGCTGGCGGGTTTAATTAAAACCGCCAGTTTTCATGAATATAACACAAACCAAATTGCGCCTGGTGGAGGTGCCGATGGCAGCAGGAAAAAAGACCACCGGAGCGGTAATGGTTGTGGGCGGCGGAATTGCCGGAATGCAGGCCGCCCTTGACTTGGCCGACTCTGGATATTTTGTTTATTTAGTGGAGAAGAAGGCAGCCATTGGCGGGGTAATGTCTCAATTGGACAAGACATTCCCGACCAATGATTGTGCGATGTGAATTATTTCACCCAAACTGGTCGAGGTCGGCCGGCATACAAACATTGAGCTTTTGACGCTCACGGAAGTAAACGAAGTTGCTGGGGTGGAAGGTGATTTCACGGTTAGTGTAACCAGCAAACCCCGCTACATTGACATGGACAAATGTATCGCTTGCGGCGCTTGTAGTGAAAAGTGCCCCATGCGCGTGCCAAACGAGTATAACGAGGGACTGGATAAGCGTAAGGCGGCCCATGTGCAGTACGCCCAGGCAGTGCCCTTGAAATACACCATCGACAGCGAGAAATGCCTTTTCTTTCAAAAGGGAAAATGCAAGGCCTGTAGTAAGTTTTGCCCCACCGGAGCGGTAAACTACGACCAGGTTGAAACAACCCGCGAGATTCAGGTGGGTTCGGTAATTATCGCTGCTGGTTTCAAGCCCTACGAGCCTTCCGATTACTACCAATATTATTATCACAAATACAAAAATGTGGTTACAGCCCTTGAGTTCGAACGCATCATCGCCGCCAGCGGCCCCTGGATGGGTCACCTGGTAAGGCCCGGTGATGAAAAAGAACCCAAGAAGATCGCTTGGCTGCAGTGCGTGGGCAGCCGTGATCAGAATTCCTGTGACCATCCCTATTGTTCCGCTGTTTGCTGTATGTACGCCGTCAAAGAGGCGGTGATTGCAAAAGAGCACTCAAAAGAGGAACTGGACACCGCTATCTTCTTCATGGATATGCGGACCTTTGGCAAGGATTTCGAGCGCTATTACGACAAGGCCAAAAAAGACGGAGTGCGCTTTGTCAGAAGCAGAATTCACTCCGTGGATGAACTGCCCGACGGCTCTTTGCGCATGGACTATGCCACTGAAGAAGGCAAGATGAAGACCGAGGTCTTTGATCTGGTGGTCTTGAGTCACGGACTGGAGGTTTCCTCCGAGACCAAGGAGCTGGCAGGCAGGTTGGATGTGGAGCTGAAAGACACCAGCTTTGTCAAGACCAGTTCCTTTGCCCCGGTGGGGACCAGCCGTAAGGGCATTTACGTCTGCGGCGCCCTGGCCGGACCCAAGGATATCCCGCTTTCGGTCATGGAGGCCTCGGCGGCAGCCTGCGCCGCGGCCGGCAACCTGGTGGAAGCCAGGGGTGACCTGACAGTGGAGAAGACTCTTCCCGAGGCCCTGGATGTAAACAATGAAACTCCCAGGGTGGGAGTCTTTGTCTGCTCATGCGGCATTAACATCGCCGGTGTGGTTGATGTTGCCCAGGTGGCGGAATATGCATCCACCTTGCCCTATGTGGTGCACGTGGAAAACAACCTGTTCACCTGTTCCCAGGATTCCCAGGACAAAATCGCCGGGGTGATCAGGGAGCAGAACCTGAACAGAGTTGTTGTGGCGGCCTGTACGCCCCGCACCCACGAGCCCCTTTTCCAGGAGACCCTGCAGGCGGCCGGTTTGAACAAATACCTGTTTGAAATGGCCAACATCAGAAACCAGGACTCCTGGGTCCATGGCAATGATCCCGCCGCGGCCACGGAAAAGGCGAAGGACCTGGTGCGCATGGCTGTCGCCAAGGCGGCCCTTTTGAATCCTTTAAACGAGGTTCAGCTCGCCATCAAGCCTTCGGCCATGGTCATTGGCGGTGGCGTGGCAGGCATGAACGCCGCCCTGGAACTGGCCCGACAGGGATTCGAGACTGACCTGGTGGAACGCGATTCCCAATTGGGGGGTAATGCCAACAACCTTAGGATTACAGCCCTCGGCGAGGAAATCCTGCCGTATGTCGGGGAGTTGGCGGAGAAAGTGGAAGCTGATCCCCTGATCAGGGTGCACCTTGATTCCATCATTAAAGAAGTCGACGGCTTTGTGGGTAACTTCAAGACCACCTTGACCGGCCCAGGAGGCGATGAGGTGGTGGAGCATGGAGTGGCCATCATAGCCACCGGTGCCAAAGAATACCAGCCTACTGAATATCTTTACGGCTCAGATGAAAGGGTCAAGACCCATCTGGAGATAGACCATGCCTTGAATGAAGGACTCCTCAAACCGGAGGAGATGAAATCAGCGGTCTTTATCCAGTGTGTGGGCTCAAGGGAGCCTGAACGCCCCTATTGCTCCAAGGTCTGTTGCACCCATTCGGTTGAGACCGCCCTTCATTTCAAGAAAAAGAACCCGGATATGCGGGTGATCATAGCCTATCGCGACATGCGCACCTATGGTGAGCGTGAGCTGCTTTACCGCGAGGCCCGTGAGGCAGGCGTCTTGTTCATGCGCTATGATCCGGACCATAAACCGGTGGTTGAGGCAGGAGCAGAGCAGCTTGAAGTCCTGTTGTTTGATCATGTGCTGCAGCGGAATGTTGCCATAAAGGCTGATCTGGTCGGCCTGGCTTCGGCTATTGTCAGCCATAAGGACGCGGAACTGGCACAGATGTTCAAGGTGGCTCAGGATGAGGACGGATGGTTCCTGGAGGCTCACCAGAAACTGCGCCCGGTGGACTTTGCCACCGACGGTGTCTTTATGGCGGGCCTGGCTCACTATCCCAAACCATTGGAAGAGGCCGTTGCCCAGTCCCAGGCGGCAGTTTCCCGTGCGGTGACCGTACTTTCCAGAAAGGAAATGTGGCTCTCCGGCGCCGTGGCCAAGATTGACCAGGCCAAATGCGTGGGGTGCGGCGTCTGCTGGACAGTCTGCCCTTACCAGGCCATTGATCAGGATGAAAACGGCCTGGCTGTGGTAAACGAGGCGCTTTGCAAGGGCTGCGGCACTTGTGTGGCCTCCTGCCGTTCCGGAGCCCCCAACTTGGGTGGTTTCACCAATCAGGATGTCATGGCTCAAATAGAGGCGGTGCTTTAGAACTGCCTTGAAAGCAGTGACGAGTTTTCTCTTGTTATAAGAAAATTGCCGGGCCCGGTGGGGGCCCGGCAAATAACATATTCAACCAAAACCTGAACGGGGTCGGATCATGAGCGCTGAGACAAGCGAGTTCAGGCCAAGGATTGCAGCCTTTTTATGCAACTGGTGCTCGTATGGAGCTGCAGACCTGGCTGGCGTGAGCAGGTTGCAATACCCGCCTAATATTCAGGTCATACGGATTCCCTGCACCGGCCGTATGAGCCCGAAATTTATTTTACAGGCCTTTCGCCGCGGAGTGGACGGCGTCTGGGTCAGCGGCTGACATCCGGGCGACTGCCACTATATAGCTGGCAACATGTTCGCCCGGCGGCGGTTCGCTGTCATGAAGAATTTGTTGGAATACGTTGGTATTGAGAAAAACCGTTTACATTTTTCCTGGATCTCTTCAGCAGAAGCTCAGAAATTTCAGGAGACTGTGACCAAAGTGGTTGAGGACGTCAGGGCTCTTGGCCCTGCCCAGCATATGATCAAGGATATCCGGAAGAAGGTGGCCTGATGGAGAAGCGCGCCGAGAAGATAAGGGCGGCGGCCAGAAAACTTCTGGAAGAGGGTCAGGTGGACTGTGTAA